>JBCCYK010000020.1:0-42672 GCA_039189905.1 Planctomycetota bacterium | reverse complement strand
CGAAGCGGTACTCGTACTCGAGACAGCAACGAGTCGAGTAGGAGTACGAGTACCGCCACTAAGCGGCTGAGTACGAGCACGATTTCCCTTTCCATTCCCTTGACAACGTCCCGATGGGTTACGTCTTAAGCTGGACGATCTCGAACGCTCCGCGGCTGATGCCATTCCGGGCTCGCGTTCTCTCGAATCCAGTTGGCGCAAACGGTTCGGAATCGGCATTTTCCGACGGCTCGGTGGGGTTGCGCCCGGCGATCCGCAACGGTCCCTCTGGCACTGACATAGGCACATCACCGACAGAATTTTTGGATGCAATATCCACCGCCGGCCGGTTTGCGGGCTCGCTACAATGGGGCGGCTGAAATTCTGCCGCTAAGGCGGCGTGGATTCGGAGTCGGAATTCTGTGCCGAGACGCACAACAACCCTTCAATAGTGCAAGAGATGAAAGAATCGTACGACTGCGTTGTGATCGGTGGTGGGCCGGCCGGGGGCGCGACGGCCAGCATCGTGGCGGAATCTGGGGCCAGCACACTCTTGGTTGAGCGCGAACCGGTTCCTCGGTTTCACGTCGGCGAGTCTTTGATGCCGGAGACCTTCTGGCCTCTGCAACGGCTTGGATTGATCGATCGCGTTCGTCGGTCGGGTTGGCAGACGAAAAAGAGCGTTCAGTTTGTGACGCATAATGGGAAGGAGTCCGAACCCTTCTTCTTCCGCGACCACGACGAGCGCGAATGCAGCACCACATGGCAGGTGGAACGAAGCGAATTCGACAAGATGTTGTTTGATCGTGCGGAAGAGTGCGGCGCCGATTGTTTTGATGAAACGCGTCTGCTGGAAGTGCATTTTTCGGAGCAAAGCGAGCCAGAAGCCAGGAAGGCGAACGGGATCACCGTGAAGGATCGCGATGGCGAGACACGCCGGATAGCCGCCAAGGTCGTTGTTGACGCGACCGGTCAGCAGTCTTTCTTGGCAAACAAATTGGGATTGAAGGAGATCAATCCGGATCTCAAGAAAGCTGCGATCTGGACCTACTACCGGGACTGTAAGCGCGGCGAAGGCGACAACGATGGGGCGACGATCATCCTGCAAACCCAAGGAAAGAACTCCTGGTTTTGGTTCATCCCCCAGTCACGCGGTATCACCAGCATCGGAGTGGTCGGCGACCACGAATACCTCCTGCGTGGGCGTGGAAAACCGGAAGAGACCTTTCGTGAAGAGTTGGAGCGCTGCCCAGGACTCCAGGATCGACTTGCGCCGGCGACACGCGTGGGCAAGATCAATACGGCCAAGGAATTCTCATACATGGCCACGAAGCACGCCGGGCCAGGATGGGTTCTCGTCGGGGATGCGTTTGGGTTCATCGATCCCGTTTACTCGTCGGGAGTCTACTTCGCCTTGGAGATGGGCGTGCGTGCTGGCGATGCCGTCGTTGCGGGGTTGGCCAAGGACGACCTAAGTGAGTCACAACTGGGATGCTGGGTCGACGACTTCCTGGCAGGCGCCAGCAATGTGCGACAGCTCGTCCACGCGTTCTATGAGAAAGATTTCAGCATCGGGAGGTTCATGAAAGAGCATCCCGAGCACCGTGGCAATCTGACCGATCTCCTGATCGGGCGGATTTTTCATGAGGACGCAGGGAAGATGTTCCCGGACATGCAAAAGAGCATCGCGAAGGCACGTGAAGCCGCCGCCATGTGATGCAGTTGCCTTTCGGACGTGCCCAACGCACCCGGATTCAGCGTTATTGCTTTCGGACCATGATTGGATGAGGTCAGGTCAGGGCGCGGTTGTTGGCATCGGCGCGTTGATCGTCGTTGCGATTGGCATCGCGTCGGTGCGGCGTGTCCTTGCGTGGCGAGGCTCCACGATGGCTTTTGCTTGCTGCAGCAGATTGAACGTCACACCGACACTGAAGAACAGCGTCAGATGCACCATCTCGATCACGCCCACCTCATGAAAGAGGCCGTTGATGGTGTAGCCACATAAGCAGCCGATGGCGATGTGCCCTGCCGAGCGATGCTGAATTCGATCGGGCGGCGAATCTGCCAGGCGCCAAGCACTCAGACCGGCTGAGATCAGAACGAGTACCAACAGGCTCAAACCAACCATTCCGTTGTCAGCAACCTGACTTAGGAACACGTTGTGTTGGATGTAGGGGCGCACTTTCTCAAGCGGCACGCCGTGACGACGGATGCTGTGGTACGGTTCGGCAGCATCGACATAGTGACCGTAGCCGTGCCCCAGGATGGGACGATCTAAGAACATCTCATAGGCCACCAGCGCCAGCAAAGGACGCAGCTCAATGCTCTTGGCGGCCTCAGCGGCACTCAAGTTCTTATCACGCTTGATGTTGAGGATCTGATCCTTGAGCCCCATCGCCATGGCACCGGCAAGCAGAACAACGCATGCCAAACTCAGCACGCGAAACCAGCGCGGCATGTACTTTAATGAGATCAGCGCCACCGCGGTCACCGCGCCCAACCAGACGCTTCGCGTGAGTGTGGCGTAGACCCCGGCGAGACAAACCAGGCCCAAAACGCCATAGAGCGCTTTGGCATGGCGTCCACTGTGAAAGAACCGGGTCGTGCACGCCGCCAAGGCCGTCGTCATCAGGATTCCGTTGCCCGCTGGATTGAGCAGCGGGCCCCGACCGCGACCATAAAACTCCCAGACTTCAGGGTCCACGATGAAGCGCGGGAACACCAAGGCGTGGAGTCCCTTGATCTCGCAGACGGCCATGACGGAAAGATAGACCCCCAAGCCGATGATGCCATGAATCATCCGCCGGACATCGCCGTCTTCCAATCGCGACACGCGCGTCACGAGATACCCTGCCAAAGGGAACGCCATGAAGAATAGCCAACGCGCGACGGGGGGCGGCTCGCCTTCGAACAAACCAAATCGGGCAGCGCTGACAAAACAGACGGCGGTCAACGCGATGATGAGCGCATCCAATCGCGTGAACGTGGGCAGCGTATCGGCCCCGCGAACCAATCGAGCCGCGACCAAAGCGATCACACTGAAAAGCAGCACGCGGTCCAAACTGAATTGGATGAAGCCATCGATGGCGAAGAATGCCGGTCCAAAGAGGACGCCAACCAACACCACAAGCTGGATCAATGTGAAGGATTTCAATCTGCTCAGCATCGGCACCATCCAAATGGCGATTGCCGGCAAGAACAGAAATGAGAGGAAGGTCACGTGAATGGATCCCGAACGAGCGATGCATGAGCCCCGTCTGGTTCGAGGGCTGGACCTTCGAACCCATGAAATCTGGCTCACGTTGCCCGCCTTCCACCACGGGCCCGACTGGGAAGGTCCCCAAGTTGAACCTCGTTCCTGGGTTTTAACGAATGTACGAGTTGCAGCGATTCAGCTTGTTTGCCTCACGCGCCTCTTGCTTTGCGTGGTTTGCTGTCGATCAACAGAGAGAACCACTCGCCGCACCACCTGGCAAGGAAGCCTCGTGTCCGCAACCCTTCGAAGTACGACCGCATCGGGTTTGTCCGCGACCTCCAATCCGGTCTCGGATCTTCCCCGTCCGCAAAACGTCAGAAAGACTCGTTCCCATCTCGTCTTTGGGATCGCCACTTTGTTGTCTTTCTTGGTTGTTGGTTGCGCTTCGCACCCTGTTCGCGCTTTGGTCGGAGGCAACATGCGACTGGGTGGCAACATGGGTGTCAATGGTCAGATTGACATGAAAGGCGATGTGGCCACGACGAGCAAAACGGACAACACCGCAACACCGGTGCAAACCCGCGTGGTGGACGGTGTCGACTGTGGGGCAGGACGAATCGCGATCGTGGACGTAGACGGTTTGATCACGGACGATGTCATCTCCGGTTTCGGTTCCATGGGCGAGAACCCCGTCGCCTTGTTCCGAGAGAAAATCCGGCGCATCGAAGATGACTCCACGATCTCGGCCGTCGTTCTTCGAATCAACACCCCCGGTGGCGGCGTGACCGCCTCGGACATGATCGCGCATGACGTGGATCGACTGAAGCTCAGTCGCGGGCTTCCCGTCGTGGCTTGTCTCATGACAACGGCCACCGGAGGAGGTTTCTATCTCGCGACTTCCGCTGATGCCTTGGTGGCGCACCCCACATCCGTGGTCGGTGGCATCGGTGTGATCTTAAACACCTACAACATGGAAGACACATTGGCCCAATACAACATCTTGGCCACCCCGATCAAGTCCGGCGCGAAGATCGATGTCGGGACACCACAACGCATGATGGAAGAGGACGAACAAGCACTGCTTGAAGGCATGGCGAAACAGTTCCATGATCGCTTCATTGAACGCGTGCAACGCACCCGCGGTGAACGGCTGGAGCCGGATGAGTCACTGTTCGATGGCCGTGTGATGAGCGGACAGAAAGCGTTCGACTCAGGCCTGATTGACCAACTCGGCTACCTTGACGACGCGATTGAGCTGGCCGGTCAATTGGCGGGCTTGCCTTCCGACGCCCCCGTCGTGTTGCTGCGACGCGACAATGATCGGGCCTTGAGCGAGTTCGACGTGACGCCCAATCGCCCGATGAACTCGATTTTGCCACTGAGCGTTCCCGGTCTAGATCGCAGCCGACTGCCGACATTCCTTTATCTGTGGCAGCCGGAGCCTCGGATCGTGACCGCGTCAGGGGGTTGAGGTATCATTTGGGGTCGGTTTCCGTCCCCTCCTCCAAGCCTTTACCCCATGACCCAACTAGCTTCCCGTCGTCAGTTTCTCCACGGCCTTGCGGCGACCGCGACCACCGCGACCGTTGCCTCCGCACTCCGCCCCTCGACCGCTCATGCAGACCATCACAAAGGTCACGGCGGTCCCTACAAGATCTCGTTGGCCGAATGGTCCTTGCATCGCACCTTGCGTGACAAAAGCAAGAACCTGACCAACCTGGATTTCCCGCGACTGGCCAAAGAAGAGTTTGGGATCGACGCCATCGAGTACGTCAATCAGTTTTTCATGGACAAAGCGGAGGACGAGTCCTACCTCGCCGATCTCAAGAAACGATGCGAAGACCAGGGTGTCACCAGCCTCTTGATCATGGTCGACCGTGAAGGGCGTTTGGGGGACCCCGATTCCGCGGCGCGGGCCAAAGCGGTCGAGAACCACTACAAGTGGGTCGATGCCGCCAAGTTCCTGGGCTGTCATTCCATTCGCGTCAACGCCGCCAGCGCCGGCGGCTACGTTGACCAGATCAATGCCGCCGCGGATGGCTTGAGCCGTTTGAGCGAGTACGCAGCCAAACAAGACATTGGGGTCATCGTTGAGAACCACGGTGGTCTGAGCAGCAACGCCGCTTGGTTAGCCGTTGTCATGGAACGCGTCGGCATGGACAACTGTGGCACCTTGCCCGACTTTGGGAACTTCTACATCAAGCGGGGCAACAATCCTGATCTCTTTGATCGTTATCATGGCGTCCAGGCATTGATGCCTTACGCGAAAGCCGTCAGCGCCAAGACGTATGATTTTGACGACAAAGGCGAAGAGCTCACGATCGACTACGCCCGCATGATGAAGATTGTGACCGACTTCGGATACAACGGTTACGTGGGCATCGAGTACGAGGGGAAGAACCTCGATGAGTACGCGGGCATCAAGGCCAGCAAGGCGCTGCTTGAACGCGTGGCCGGACAGATGAGCTAGCGTTCCCGCAGCATCTGCCGTCCGGGTAGCGAAACTCGCTACGGGCGTGTCGATTGATTCATAACCCGAAGCGTTAGCGAGGCCTGGTTCGATGTTGATCCGGTTTCAAGGTGTCCTCGCTCACGCTTCGGGTTGTGATTGAGAATAAATCGACACGTCCCTACGAGTTTTGGTTGGCTACAAAGCTTGATGTCGTTCCCGACGGCTCCGCCCACCGTTCTTCACCCTCCCGCGGCTTGCCGTGGGAGGGTCGGCCCGCGAAAGCGTGGCCGGGGAGGGCTCGAAGCCGAGAGCACGGCAATATGATGGGACAACTCGAACGAGCCCATCAAGGAGAAGGTTCCCGTCGTCAAGCCTCCGATTCACGTTGCAAACACATCACTCGAATCGGATGCTCGACCGTATCCTCCAGTGCAACGCGATGCTCGGAATAGGTCCATGGCTTATCTTGGATCCACTCGCGAAACTCATTGCCGATCAATCGCTGAGGGTCGCTCAGCAGCAGTTCGCCGCCACAAGCCAGATGTTGATCGGCTGTGAGCAAAAGTTCCGGCCACAGCGTCCTCAAGTAAGTCACGTCGCTGCCAAGCATCAGCGGGAACGCCTCCCCCTCAATCACATCGATTCCTAGGCGGAGCATGCCCGTTCGGCAGGCCAATGCGTTACGACGCAAGCTCAATCTCACCAAATGAAGCGGATCCAATACACCGTCCGTCAAGGTGACGTCGGCTCCCCGACATGCGGCAGCGATGCCGGCGTGACCGGTGCCGCAGCCCACTTCCAAGACACGCGTTCCAATCAGCTCTCGTTGTTCGAGAAAGCGATCGAGTCCGGAGGCAGCGCGCCACGTGGTGGCCCAGAAGGGGTCAATCACACCTGACTCCCCTGCATCCTGCCGCTGGCAGGCGTCGATCAACATGGCATCCGGATCGGACGCCACCGCCAAGGGTCGCCGCTGATTCGCAATCAGCGTTGTCTCCCAATGCCAAGCATACGAGATGTTCTCCGCTGCTTCGTCGTCCGATTCCCAACGCGGTAAGTTCGCAAAAGACTGCGAGGCGTTTGCTTGGGTCACTGGAGGACCTCTGCCACATCGCGTGCAAAGTATGTCAAAACGCCGTCGGCCCCGGCTCGTTTGAAGGCCAAAAGACTCTCCAGCATGCACGCTTTGCCGTCCACGAAACCGGCGTCCGCCGCGGCACGGATCATCGCGTACTCGCCACTCACCTGGTAGGCGAACGTCGGCACGCCAAACGCGGTCTTCACGCGATGGACGATATCGAGGTAGGGGAGCCCCGGTTTGACCATCACGGCATCAGCACCCTCCGCCAAGTCCAAGGCCACCTCGTGCAGCGCCTCATCCGTTTGTGCCGGATGCTGTTGGTAGGTTTTCTTATCAGCCGCCCCCAGATTGCTGGCGGAACCCACCGCATCGCGAAACGGGCCGTAGAAGGAACTGGCGTATTTGGCAGCGTAGGACAAGATCTGGACCTGGCTGTGACCGGCTGCATCCAGCGCCTTGCGAATCTCTCCGATGCGACCGTCCATCATGTCGCTGGGTGCGATGATGTCGCATCCGGCGTCCGCTTGCACAATGGCTTGCTGGCAGAGCACGGCATTGGTTTCGTCGTTGATGACGTACCCGTCTCGCACCAGCCCGTCTTGACCATGACTGCTGTACGGATCCAGGGCGACATCCAGAATGACGCCCAGCTCAACGCCGACGGCGTCTTTGATCGCGCGGGTGACCCGGCAAACCAGATTCTCCCCGTTGGTCGCTTCGGCAGCATCTTCGGTCTTCAGCTTCGGATCCGTTGCAGGGAAAAGCGCGATGGCAGGGATCCCCAGCTTGACAGCGATCCGAGCCGCCTCCACCGCTTGGGGGAGGCCTAGGCGGTCGATACCCGGCAGACTTCCCACCGGCTGCCGTCCATCCCCATCGAACACAAACAACGGCCAGATCAAGTCATTCACGGACAACTGGTTCTCTTGCACCAGTCGCCGAGACCAGTCATGCGATCGCACCCGACGCATCCGGGTGGAAGGATAGGAACCACGTGACGACGAAAAGGAATGGGAATTCACGAGAAAGGATTCTGCTCTGACGAATTGCGAAGGCCGTAGACAAGGGCTGCCGTTTCAACGGCGCCTCCCTGGACGTTATCCTAACGACATGAGTGGCACGACCAAACAGCGGCAACGACGACTGGTTCAGCGTCCCGAGGAACCCGGACTCCGCCAGCAATTGTTCGACATCATTTTTGAGGCAGACAGCCCCGCCGGAAAATGGTTCGACATCGCGCTCTTGATTGCCATCGCGTGTAGCATCGCGATCGTTTCAATCGAGAGCATGCCATCACTGCAATACGATCCCGTCACCGACGAGCAGGTTTCTGACAGCTTGGCGCCCCGACTGCTTGGCGCGGGTGAATGGCTCCTCACGGTCCTGTTCACAGTCGAGTATGTGCTGCGACTCACTTGCGTCAGATATCCCCTTCGCTATGCCTTCAGCTTCTGGGGAATCGTCGACTTGGTCAGCATCATCCCGAGCTACATGACCCTGTTGATCGGACGGACCTACGGTTCCTTCATGATGTTGCGCAGCGTTCGTTTGCTACGTGTGTTCCGCGTGCTGAAGCTGTGGCGCATGATGAGCCATGCTGACGAATTGGCCGACGCGGTCTGGCGGTCACGCGAAAAAATCATCGTCTTTTTGGCCGTGGTCTTGGTCGCGGTCACCATCACCGGCACGCTCATGTATCACATCGAGACCGTCTTCTTCGGTGACCAGCATGACAGCGACTTTTCTTCCATCCCCCAAGCCATGTATTGGGCGATCGTCACGATGACGACCGTTGGCTACGGCGACGTCGTGCCGCACACCAGTCTCGGCAAAGTCATCTCGGCCGTCTTGATTCTTCTCGGCTATAGCCTGATCATCGTCCCCACGGGATTCGTGAGCGCTGAAATCACCAATCTTCAGCGTCGCGCTCTGGACAACGACAACACCGAAGAGCATCCCTGCCCCGGTTGTGACCTCAGTCGACACGCCCGCGAAGCCGTCTTCTGCTATCGCTGCGGCGTCCGCCTGGATGGAACTCCCAACGGCGCATCCAAATCCAGCTAGCGTGAAAGCGATCCCTTTTTCGACACCTCTGGTCTTCGAAACCTCTCGCCCATCGCGTCCCAACTTAACCCTCCCACGCGCAGCGAAGGGAGGGTCGAAGTCGAGCCTTAAGCGAGACTTCGGGGAGGGTTCGGGTATGATTCTGTTGTCTCGAACAGTTGCGATCGGCAAGAAGTGTCAAGAAAATGACGTTAGAGGTCAGTTTTCAGGGTGGATAACGCCATGTGCGAGCGTTGCAAAAGGATTGCAGGGCCGCCTCCTCAGATCAACCGAACACACCGAGATGACATTGCAACGCCAACATCCCTTCGCACTCCTTCCCTTCCTCGTGGCGACGGCGTCTTGCACTTCGTCCCATGCCATTGCCCACGAATGGCATCGACACCGCCCCACTGTCGCGGCCGAGCACGTCACCGCAGTGCCCGGCAACCAATTGACGTCGCAAACACGATCAGCAGCGCGGCTGGTCCTGGCAAATCAAGCCGCTCCGGAAATCGCAACGCACTTTGAGAAGTTTCAGAACGTGTCCGTGCGTTGGGACAACCAAAGTCTGTTCATCGAGTCCAACGGCTTGCCGGACCACAACATGATGGTCGGGATTCGCAATTGGCAGCAACAGGTCCCCGTGCCACAACCCTTCACTGGGAACAATGCCTGGAAGCTACCACTCCAGCCCAAACTGGCGGACAATCCCATCTCGGTCCGAACGCAGCCGCTGCGTGGGGCCATCGCAATCGCCATCAATGGTGTGCCGATCTTCTGTGCCCTCAACAATCGAGGCGAGGACGCGTATCTCTTGGGCGAACTGGATCAATGGGGCGGCCATTGCGGTCGGGGTGATGACTACCACTATCACACGGCTCCCGTGCATCTGGAATCGGTGGTGGGGAAGGGCCAGCCCATCGCCTTCGCGCTCGATGGCTTTCCCATCTATGGAATCACCGACGCGGATGGTTCTGCGGTTGGCGAGCTCGACACGTACAATGGTCAGTTCGATGAGGATGGCAACTATCATTACCACGCAACCGAAACGTTTCCCTACATCAATGGAGGACTACGCGGACAAGTTTCGCTTGCCGGAGATCAGGTCGAACAACCCCGCGATTCCCCCCTCAGACCGGGACAGGCGCCATTGCGCGGCGCGAGGATCACGGACTTTCAAACCATGGGGCAACGTTCCGTGCTGACCTACGCGTTGGCAGGCAAGATCGGAAAGATCGCCTATTTCCCGATGAGTGATGGGCGTTGGCGGTTTCTGTTTTCGGAACCTGATGGCCGGGTGTGGTCGGAAACTTATGAACGGCGATCCCAAACGCGTGGTCCGCGCGACGGTGGCCCACCGCGACGGCCCCGCGACCAGCGAGGACCGGGGCCACCACGACGTTAGGCTAGGGTACATCATTGCCGACAAACAACCTGAAAATGTCGCATCGAGGACGAATCGGATCGATGGCACAAAAACAGTTGGCGTGGACGGTCGGTTGCGCATTCGTCCTCTTGTGCAACGGTTGCCGCAAGCCTGAAGCGACGCCAAGAGCGCTCGACACGGAGGGTTCGATTCGTATCGAAGCCGATGTTTGGGCTGACAATTGGTTCGCCCTTTACCTTGGCGAGGACTTGCTCATCGAAGACTCTGTCAGCATCACGACAGAGCGTTCCTTCAACGCCGAACGATTCACGTTTGCCGCCGACGATCCGATCGTCCTCAATTTTGTTGTCAAAGACTTCAAAGAGGACGATTCCGGACTCGAGTACATCGGAACAAGAAAACAGCAAATGGGCGACGGAGGTTTCATTGCCCAGTTCGTCAACGCCGATACCGGCGAGCTTCTCGTGGCAACCGACGCGAGCTGGAAATGCCTGGTCCTGCATCATGGCCCAAACGACGCTTCCTGTGCGTCGCTGGACGATCCCATCGCGGGGCGAGGACCTTGTGCCTTTGAGTCTCGGGACGAGCCAGCAGGATGGAAAACACTCGACTACTCCACCGCCGATTGGCCGAACGCCCGCGAGTTCTCTGAGTCCGCTGTGAGACCCAAGGACGGCTACGACCGCGTCCGTTGGGTGAACGAAGCGAAGCTCATCTGGAGCGACGATCTGAAGAAAGACAACACGATTTTGTTTCGCGTGACGATCGACCTGCCCAGCGACTGAGCCGACACCGGGGATGATTTGCCCGTGCCATTCACCGCAGCAGTCTTCCACGAAAAAGGCTCTGAGTGATAGATCGTCGTTCTGTCCCATCCATTCATCTTGCTTGCCGTGATCATCGATCAAGTTGTGGCCAACGCTGGAGACATTCCTCTTCTGACGACTGGGAAGATCACCAAGCACCTCAACTTTCAATCCCAGTGGCTGGCACCGCGATCCATAATTGCCTAAAATCTTGTCTATTGAGAGGGGTTCTCAATAGCCGCCGCTGCAACACGGCTGACCTTCCCGATTAATCCAAACCACAGTAGCCCATCGCCATGCTTCGCCCCATCGTCTGTTTCGCCGTCGCTGTTTGCTCGATGACTTTCCTGCCGGCCTACGCCGACCACCACGGAAATCATCACGCACACGGCCCCCACGGTGGAACGATCGTGATACTCGGGCAAGGAGACTTGCATGTTGAGCTCTCGGTTCAATCAGGAGAGTTGGTCACCGCGCGGATTCTGGACAAAAAGATGAAGCCCACTGCTATCGATGCGGCCAGCATCACCTTCACCTTCACGGAACCAGACGGGGAAAAAGAAGACTACAAGATCTCGGTGGCCAACACGGACGAGACGGGAAGCGTCTTCCAACGCAAGAGCGACCACGTGGTGCATCACGTTGTGAGAGACAAGATGTCAATCAAGGTCACGGCAGGCGGGAAAGAATTGTTGTCGGAAACGTTCGCTTACCCTCATGGTCCGAACGGCGGAGAGCTGATCCCACTTGGGGAGTCAAAGTACATTGCTGAGTTGCTCGTTCAAGGTGACGTTGTAAGCGTTCATTTGCTGAATGAACGCAAACGCCCGGCGCGCGTCGGAAGTGAAAGCATCACGCTGACGTTCACCGAAAGGGACGGAGAAGAAGAGGACTATGAGATCCCGGTATCAGAGAAGAAAGGGAAGGGAACGAGCTTTGTGCTTGACGACGATCATGTGGTCAAGCACATCAAACGTGATCAAACGACCATCAAGCTTTCGGCTGGAGGAGAGATGATGGCTTCCAAGTCGTTCAAGTACGCATCAAAATAAGGTCTTACAATCAAACCTTGATGACTTGCTCAGCGAACCAACCATCACCTTTCTGACGATCACTTCGGTGAGTGTCCGCGGGGATCCGTGTTTGGCAGACCGAGACCTCAGGGGCACCAATGAGGCTTTGACAGACAGTCGGGCTCAGCACGGCATATCTGAGCAGTGCCCGCCGCAAGGGCGGCTTCCTTGAAACTTGTCATCAGGTGCACCATGAAGGCCTTATTCATCCTGCTATTCGCCGGCTTGTGCGCGGGTCCGGGTCCCATCCGAGCAGGTGATCAACCGAATGTGGTCGTGCTGCTTGCGGACGATCTTGGATTCCAGGACGTTGGGTGCTATGGCGGTCCCGTGCGAACGCCACACATCGATGGGTTGGCGGCAGCCGGAACGCGTTTTTCAGACTTTTATTCCGGCTGTGCTGTCTGCAGCCCATCACGCGCCACGCTGCTCACGGGGCGGCATCACATTCGTGCCGGTGTCTACAGCTGGATTCACGATGCAAGCCAAGACTCGCATCTCCTTCGGCGTGAGAACACCTTGGCCGAGTTGCTCAAGTCGGCGGGTTACGCGACCGCCCACGTTGGCAAGTGGCACCTGGGACTTCCCACACCAGAACGTCTGAAGCCCACGCCCGCCGACCATGGATTTGACCACTGGTTTGCGACCTGGAACAACGCGTCACCAAGCCACCGGAACCCAGATAACTTCCTTCGCAACGGAGAACCCGTTGGCCCGTTGGAAGGATACTCCTGCCACCTGGTTGCCGATGAAGCCATTCGCTGGCTCGACGAACAAGGTGACTCGGAGCGACCGTTCTTCTTGAACGTTTGGTTTCACGAGCCACACGCTCCGATTGCCGCCCCAACAAACATCGTCGACGCCTATGGAAAACGAAACGACAAGGCTGCGATCTACAGTGCCACCATTGACAACACCGATCGTGCCATCGGTCGCATCCTCGACAGACTGCGTCAAGGGAATGCCCTCGAGAACACCCTGATTGTCTACGCTTCGGACAATGGCAGCTATCGCGAAGATCGAACGGGAGGCTTGCGAGGTCGCAAAGGCGCAAACTGGGAAGGTGGCATCCGGGTCCCAGGGATATTCGTTTGGCCAGGTCATGTGGGGGCCGGACGCGTCTCCAAAGAACCGGCTGGCATTGTCGATATTCTGCCGACCGTCTGTTCGCTTGTTGGTGTGGAGCCTCCACCGACGCGGCACCTGGACGGTTCCGATCTTGCATCGATTCTGCAGGGGACACCGGAAGCGTTTACGCGGCAGCAGCCGCTGTTCTGGCATCTGCAGCGAAGCCAACCGATCGTTGCCATGCGAGACGGGAAGTGGTCGCTCGTCGCGCACCGAGACTACACCATGCCAAACGACAACCTGTTCCAGGAATCCTGGATCCCGTTGATTAAGGCCGGCGGCTACCGGGACTACCATTTGTTCGACCTTGAGAAAGACCGATCCCAGACGACCAACCTCGCGGACCGGTTTCCCGAAACGCTCGAACGCATGAAGACGCGGCTTCTCGAAATCAATGCCAGTATCATGTCAGACGCACACGACTGGCATCTTCCTTGAAGGGCGCGAGCGGATCCTTGCTGAGGCGTGTTCCGCCATTGCCGATCAGAATCGCTCATACAGGCAGACTCGCCGAGAGAGACGCATAGCACGCATGACCCCTTACGTTTCGAACCAGCGTCGCGAAGGAACTCAGATGCAGAAGATCGGTTCAGTCCAGATGTCGCTTTCGTCGCCTGCCCAGGTACTCCTGCTTGGCTCGCTCACCTTCTGTTTGATGGCGTTTGATGCATCGCAGGAGATTTCAGCAAACGATCTCAAGAAAGAGCAAGAGAGCGTCAGCGAAGAATCCAATGCGGAATCAGACGCATCCGAGGAAGTTCTGGCCGGACATTCTTTTCATGGCGAGGCGTTCAATGAAGGGCCGCGACAGAAAGCCTATTTGATGGGCGGCACGGGTGATGTGAGTTTTCCCGTGTCAACAAGCGATCCGATGGCGCAGCGGTTCTTTGATCAGGGAATCGGTCAACTGCACGGCTTTTGGTATTTCGAGGCCGAGCGTTCGTTCCGCCATGTCGCCATGCTCGATCCCCAATGCGCCATGGCGTATTGGGGCATGGCGATGGCCAATGTCGAAAACGATGAGCGGGCGACCGACTTCATCAAAGAGGGCGTGGAGCGCAAGCAGGGTGCCAACAAGCGTGAACAACTTTGGATCGAGGGGCTTGCAGACTACCTGAACTCCAAAAAGAAGAACGCCAAGTCGGCCAAACAAGCCTACATCCGCAGTTTGGAAGACATCATCCATGAATTCCCCGACGACCTCGAAGCGAAAGCCTTCTTGGCCGTTCGCCTGTGGCAGTTCAAGAAAGATTTGCCCATCGCCAGCCACCAAGCGGTCGACGCGATCCTGGACCAAGTGTTTGACGTCCGCCCGATGCACCCAGCGCATCACTATCGCATCCACTTGTGGGATCGGGAGAAGCCCGAACGCGCGCTCGAGTCGGCGGCGTGCGGCGGGCAAGCGGGGCCCAGCATCGCGCATCTTTGGCACATGCCAGGGCACATCTATTCACGCCTCGAGAGATACGCCGACGCGGTCTGGCAACAGGAAGCATCCTCACGGGCCGATCACGCGCACATGATGCGCGACCGTGTGCTGCCAGACCAGATTCACAACTACGCCCACAACCAGGAGTGGATGACACGCAACCTGATCAACATAGGGCGATCGCGCGATGCGCTGACGATCGCCAAGAATCTGCTCGAACACCCGCGCCATCCCAAGTACAACACCGCAGCACGGCGTGGACGCAGCGCCGCCTTTGGTCGCGCAAGACTACTCCAGGTGCTTGAGCGCTTCGAAATGTGGGACGAACTGATCGATCTCTGTGAGTCCGGCTATTTGGAACCAACTGATTTGAAGATCGAACAAGCGAAGCGCATCCGTGCATTGGGGGTCGCTTACTTCGAGAAGAACAACTCTGCCGAACTGTTGGCCCAACTCGTGGACCTGCAGGCCCGTTTGGTGCGAGCCCAGCGTGAGCAAACCGAGGCGATCGACAAGGCAAGCAAGAAAGCAACCGAGGGAAAGAAAGCGGCTGCTGAGATCGAGAAAGCAAAAACCGCGGCAGGAAAAGAGTTCGATCCAAGGATCAAGCTGCTCAAGGAAGCGGTCGCTGAACTGACGGCCTACTCCGCCATGTTGGTTGGCACGACCGAGACGTCGCGGACATTACTGGATCAAGTCCGCGGTATCGCGAAGGACCGACTGGCGCGCCTGCACTTGCTGGCGGACGAACCTAGGGAGGCGGAACGGCTTGCACGCGAGGCCGTCGAGTCGGCCGAGAATGAGGTCATCCCGTTGGCCAACCAAGTCGACGTCCTGTTTCGAATCGGTAAGAAGAAGCTCGCCATCAAAGCGTTCAAGAAGCTGCGTGAGATCTCAAGCGACATCGATGACTTGACGCTCGCCCCGTTTGAACGAATCTCGGACGTCGCGGCGGCATCCGGTAGTCCGCTGGATTGGCGAATCGAGCGGGAACCAATGGACGATGTGGGCCAGCGCCCGTCGCTCGCTAGCATCGGCCCGATGCGTTATGCGCCATCGTCAGCACACGAATGGAGCCTGCCCGATGGCGATGGCAATCGGATCGCGTTGGACCAGTTTGAAGGGCAGCCCGTCGTGATCATCTTTTACCTCGGCTTGGGCTGCCTTCACTGCGCCGAACAGCTCACGGCCTTTGCTCCCAAGACCAAGGATTTCGCGGACGCAGGGATATCGCTGGTCGCCATCAGCACCGACAACGTCGAGAAACTAAAGTCCTCCCTCGAAAACTTTCAGGTCGAAGGCGATTTTCCGTTCCCACTGGTTTCGGACGCCGAGCTTCAAGTCTTCAAGGCGTACCGTGCCTTCGACGACTTTGAGGAACAGCCGCTACACGGAACATTCCTTGTTGACGGCGATGGCTTGGTCCGATGGCAAGACATCAGCTACGAGCCCTTCGACGACGCTGACTTTCTGCTGAAGGAGGCAAAGCGTCTACTTCATCTGCCATCAGCATCCACAGTGCCCGCGGCGAATGAACCGGTCCCGCGAAAATCCTCGAACAAGAACGAAGTCGCTCAAAGTTCGCCTTAAGTTGTTAGCTCCGACAGGTCGCCCGTGCTATCCGCGAAACCGCTTTCAGCGGCTCCCAGCCGGTTGAGCATCGTGAACAAAAGATTTGACATCGGCTTGTCTTTGGAATCGTCGCCGTCGTTGAACGTCAAATATTGCCCGTGCTGGAAGCCCATCGAACGGCCACCCGCCAGCACCAACGGGTAGTTGTGATTGTTGTGCGTTCGACTGTTGGAGGTACCGCACAGAACGAGCGTGTTGTCCAGCATCGATCCGTTGCCTTCTGGCGTCGCGGCCAAACGCTGGAGGAATCTGGCAAGGTTTTCGATCAAACACTGGTTCCAACGTCCCTGATTGATATACCCATTCGGCTTGCCAGCGTCATGAGCGAGTCGATGCTGCGTGTCGAGGCCGAGCGCGTTTGAGAAAGCACCAGACACTTTTCCGTTCATCGCACTGAGCATGTACGTGATGCAACGGGTCGAATCCGTTTGAAAAGCGAGGTACATCAAGTCATACATGGTACGCATGTATTCCAAAGGCGCGTCCTGGGATGCATTCAGTTGGAGGCCGCCGGCATCAACTTCTGGCTTCGGGAGGTCCAGCCAACGTTGGCTACGCGCCACGCGTTGTTCGATATCACGGACGGACTCCAGGTATTCATCGTACTTTCGCTGGTCCTGTTGACCCAAGCGACCTCGCAGTTGCTTCGACTGTTCCATCACTTGGTCCAGCATGCTTGCCTCAATACCCAGCCGCTCACGAGTCTCTTGGATGGAGCTGCCGCCATCACCAAAAAGTCGATCAAAGATCTGTTGCGGCTTGTCCAAAGCAGGAATGGGTTGGCCTGATTGGGTGAACGAAAGCGTCTTGGAGCGTGTCGGCATCCCCACGCCTCCATCGCTGGACAAGGCAAGCGATGCAAACCGCGTTTGGTTGCCATACTTGGCAGCAACAACCTGATCAAACGACACCGTGTTCTTGAAATTGGCGCCCTCAAATGGAGCGCCGGTCAAGAAGATGTCGCCCGTATCGTGGCCGCCAATCTTCCGCCCGTTCGGGTGCGACAAACCGCTCAGAACAGAAACCTCGTTGCGGAGCGGGCTCAACGACTGCATCACTTTGGTGAACCGAAAATCGTTCCCCTCGCGAACGGGAAACCAGCCCCAATCTCGGTCGGGATGGTCGTCCCGTGGAACGCTCGCACCATACGGGAAGTAAATCGTGCAAACACGTTTGGGCAGCTCCAAACGACCGGCAGCGAACGCATCCCCTTCCATGCTGTCCAGAAAAGGCAGGCCAAGCGCCACTCCAGTCGAACCGCGTAGAAAGAGACGCCGATCGAATTTCCAGGGTCTTTGTGTCATGTCGCTTGGTTCAGTCTGCTAGCGGGTGAGGAACAGGTCCGAGGTCACGATCGCGAGGATCAATTCATCCAGCTGATACTGTCGATTCTGAAACGCCTGGGTCAGCGATTCGATTTGCTCTTCGTCCATCAATTCTAACGAACGTCCAAGTGCGTACGTGGTCAGTTTAACAACCATCGCCCGCGCGAAATCATCCCGGCGCTCTGCCATGAGATACGACTTCAACTCTTTCGCTCCGCTGATCTGGTGTCCATCCGGCATGGTGTCGGTGGCATCCAGAGGCGCGAGCCATGTCCGGTTTCGTGTCCTGCCTTTCTTTTCCGCCGTCAACCGAATGGATTGCGTACGAAAGAGACCCGTCGCATCAAACTGTTCCAAGGGAATCCCCCAAGGATCAATCTTAAGATGACAGTTCACACACGAGGGAACATTGCGATGGACACCCATCTGTTCTTTGAGTGACAGTTTCGCAAAACCAGGCGTCTCTGGGTCGAGCGATGCAACGTCCGCCGGAGGAGGTGATGGCGGGTCGTCAAGCAAACGCTCCAAAATCCAGACCGCGCGGTCGATAGGATGCGAGTCTTCACCGGTTGAGTTCCCTAGCAACATGCTTCCGTGCGTGATCAGTCCACCACGGCGATGCTCCGGCTTGAGTGCCACGCGAACAAAGTCCATCCCGACCACGCCTTCGATGCCATAGTGCTTGGCCAATCGCTCATTGAGCATCGCAAAGTCGGATTCAATGAAGTTGAGCGCGCTCAAGTCATTTCGCAGTATCTCTTCGAAAAATGCCCGTGTCTCCTGTCTCATCGCATCCTTGGTGCGTTCCCGAAAGTCAGGATAAAACTGTGGATTGACGGCGACGCGGTCCAGTCCGTTCAAATCCAGCCATTGGTCCGTGAACTGTTCAACAAATCGGCGCGATTTGGGGTCCTCCAGCATCCGCCGCACCTGCCCTGCCAAGATGGAAGGTTCCAGAAGCTCGCTGCTGGCGGCCAAGTCGAAGAGTTCTTCATCTGGCATCGTGCTCCAAAGGAAAAACGACAGGCGCGTCGCAACTTCGTGCGCATCGAGTCGGCGTGATGCCGATTCGTCTTGGAGGGGTTCCATCAGGTACAAGAACTGAGGCGAGATCAAAACCATCGAGAGAGCGTGTCGAATCGACTCGATGAAGCTGGGGGATTCGGCCCGGACTTCTTGAAAGAAGCGAACAATTTGAGTGACTTCCTCGTCAGTCGCGGGACGACGATAGGCACGTCTCATGAAACGTTCCAAGACCGCTCGTGCGTAGGCGACCTCGTCCTGCGGAACATCGGCAGCGTGGAACAAGATAGCCCGATGATGGTCGGGCGGCCAAAGCTCGTGGTCATTGGCGACAACCTCGACCGATTCCACAACAAGCCAAGGTTGAGCCGGATCCGGATCATCCAGAACCTTGAGTTGCTCACCAATTCGCAGGTCCAAGACTTCGATCGCATCCGAACCGTCGTCGTAGACGTTGTGGACGTTGACCAGCATCCCCGGAAAGTTCGCCTTCGTCTTGAGGACGGGAAAGCGATTGAGCCATCCGCTGAATTCGTAGATCCCGGGCTCATCTGCTGTGGCTGTGACGTCCACGTCCTGGCCAAGATGTCCGCCGGTCACGTACGTGTCGGGACGAAGACCAATGCGCACACGCATGCGAGGCAAACCCTTGCCCTCCGGGATGACCGCGTGTGCTTTCACGCGAATCCGAATGGGACCTTCCGTTGGATAGTCCGTCAGCCTTGCCCAGAAACTGTTACCGGGTTGAATGTTTCTCGAATGGGTTTTCGAGTCCTTCGATCTCCGGCTGACGTTCTCGGTGCCGATGTGCTGGATGCGATCTGGTTGGGGCCCATCGACGAGGACTTGCCTGAGTCCCATCTGGGCCGCTTTGAGGTAGTACTCCAATTGCATGGAGGACATCCCCATGATGGAGCCATTGTTGAGAAAGCCATCGTGACTCGAGGATTCAGGCGGAAGATTACTTGCGTAATCCAATTCAAGACCCAGCAGGTCCGTCATGGTGTTTTGGTATTCGTAGCGAGTTAGCCGACGCAAAACTCCAATACCATTGGTCGACCGGCGGATCATGGAGGCCGAACGCAGCTCAGCTGTGATCCCATCGACGATTAGCTGTCGTTCCAGTTCATTGGGCTGTTGTTCGTCTTCGGGCGGCATCTCGCCTTTGTTGAGGACGTCCAGAACATCATGCCAGGTGTCGCGATCTTTCCCAAATACAAAATCCAGATCCAGCTGGTCGACCCGCACGCCGCCCTCCTGCACCTCGGGTCCGTGGCAGTCAAGGCAGTACCGACTTAGAAGTGGGGCAATCCGATCATCCAATGGAATCACCGGTTCACTCGCGGTCGCGTTGGCAAACCACCAGCATGTCGAGCCACAGAGCCCGATCCCAAACAACAAAGGCACGCTCAAGAAGTCACTCAAGCGTGCCGCAAGGCGCCGCATGTTCCAAAGGCAGCCACAACGTTCCGAATGCGCTCCCGTTGGCTGATTCAAAGGTGCGGCGAGGAAGAAGTCCATGACATGGTCTTCGGGGCGTGTCGGGTCATATGTATCAAAGAGGACAATCGCACCTCTTCATTGATCTCTGTCGCATTATGGCTAGCACTAGAAATCTCGCCACGGATGTCTCGGAATTTTGTGTTCCAAAGCGGAACTGTTCGCGCCCACGAGTGTGCCTGGACAGGGCCTCCCACCATTTATGGACACTCAAGAACGAGCACTCTCGATATCGGGCATGACCGATCTCTTAGTCGTGTCCCTTACCAACGCAGTTCTCATCGATGCCCACGCTTCGGACCAACTTCATTCTGGTCGCTGCAAACCACCCTTCGCTACAGTTCACCAGTTTAGAGCATTCCAGGATCACCCATCAAATTCGAGGAAGAACCCGACAATGAGCAACGGGAGGTTGTGTCAGTCTCTTCATCCATCAAGTCGGCTTCTCGTTGCCATTGCAATCAAGGGCGAAGTGCAAGCAATCAGACTGTGATGGACTTCGTTCTTCTGCGACGAAACAGACAGATCCCCGCTAAGCTGAGCGCGGAACAATAGGTGGCAGGTTCGGGGACTGCAGCAGTGCCCGCGAAGAGATGCCCGAAAAACTCATTCTCCGCTCCGCCAACGGTTTCACGGATCTGAACAGAATCGAAGGGAGTAACCGATCCGATACCAAAAAACGTCGCAGTATCGTTTGGTGGACTAAAAACAACCTCATCGACCAGATTGCTTCCGTCGAGCAAGGAAATGGTGAAGGTCGAATCTACGAAGTCACCCGGATTGCCAATATTGGTATCAAACTCGGGTTCAACGAAGTCAAAACCAAACGAGAAAATATCAGTCACAAAATCAATATCCAAACTTTCAGGACCGATGAGTGCCAGATCATTTCCTGGCAAGCGAGTTGTCCAGTCACTTCCAACGAGGTACGGAAGTCCTGAGGCTGCAGCGGTTCCCAAAAAGATTCGTGTTGCGGAACCACCAGGTGAAATCGTGACCCCACTTCCAGTACTGAATGTGGTGACCGACGTGGGGAGATTTGGATACGGGCCTGCCACATTGACCGCCCCTGTTGCGTTCAAAAAATCGGACTTACTCGCATACACCAGGGTCGACGCCTGAAGCTTTGAACACTGAAAGGTAGCGACCGCAGTGAGGAATAGCACGACAGGTACTCGCGTAAAACTAAACGACATGATCACGGTAACAACTCTTATCCAAAGGAGGGTCGAAAACGAGTCGTGCAATTGGGGTACGAACTCGAAACTCGCTAGCAGCTTAGACCAGATGTTCATCCACCGATTCACTTCCCACTGCTCAAGTAAGACCGCGCTTCTCCTGATCGGCCGTCGATACATCGCTGCAGACGAAAGTAACTCAGCAGTGATTCATCAGATCACTGTGAGCGTCGATTAACCTTAGTCATTGCACTGACCGATCTCGCTGCCACTGTCGAGAAGGGGAGAATCCCAGCTCCATCGCAAGCTGTCCGCAGTTTAGCTGAGATAGCCCACATGGAGAAGCAGGGGGATACGCAGCGTCCCTATGAGAAATCCGAAGCCCATCAACGCTCATGACAAGGCAGCCAGAATGCAACACTACCTTAAGCAAACAAGTGTCGCAAAGTGTTTTAGAAAGCGGCTTGCCTTGCAAACAACTTGGCCCAGTCGAGTCAGATCCCTCGTTCATGGCAGGCGCGTGCGATTGCAGTTCAGGTTGCATGTGCTACACGGCTACTTCTCGGCTATCACTAGAACGAGCCGGTATCTCGTGTTCGTATTGCTGACCTAACGCTTAGGCCCCCTGTGCAACACACCGATTCCCGGCGGGCGGGACGTTTGCAGACAACGCGCCCTGCGCTGTTTCGGGGACGCGAATCGGGGACGATTTCATTCGCAAGGCGTCCATGGCGCTACCGACGAATCTCTTGTTTGTACGTCAGATGCTCGATGGCGGATTGAACGAGATGACCCAGTCCCGTTGTGAGTTCGGGATGGGGACTGAAACAGAACACCTTCCCGTTGCCATAGCGACCGCTTGCGATTGCGGTGGCGTCGATCATGACCCCTTCGGGCGCTCCGTTCTTTTCGATCTCCGTTTTAAATCGGGCAATCGTGGCGTAGTCGTCCAAGTCAGGACGTTCGCCTGGCGCCAACAAGGGGCCCTGGCCATAAAAGATCTTCAGCCGAGAACCATTGGAATCCAGGAGTTTCTTCCCTTTCTCAGTCAGCTCGATCTCAACCACGCCGGTTCCTCTGTCCCAATGCTGGGTGTCCAGAACTGCCGCGTCCAAGATGTGGAGCGACCATTCGTAATGCGAAGATGCCAGATAGGCTCCCGCGCAGATACCGAGGTAGCCCCCACCTCGCCGCACGAACCGCCGGATTTCTTCACGACCCTGTTCGCCGAGATGTCGGCCTTGTCCGCCTCCTGTCCCCCCGGGATGAATCAAGACATCGATTTCTGATAACTGACCCTCACAGATGTCTTGCGCTGAAAGCAGCTTCGAAAGGGTCACACCATCGATTTGGCTCAGCGTCTGCAGAACACTCCGGTAACTACGTCCAACGCCGGCATCGCAATAAAAGCCAATTCGACCGGTGTCACCGGAACGACCTCTTTCGGGTCGCTTTTGTTTCGTGATGCGAACGTTATCCAACGCAAATTCGGTTGCGGGAACGGCAGACGCGAAAACAACCGTGTCAAAGTGGAACGGGACGTCGGACTTGATGGTTCCCCGAAGGGCACCCGCGGCCGCCGCCAGATGGTTGGTAAGCTCCACTTTCAAATGCCCCTGACGATTCCGTGTCATTGACCAGGTGTACGTGAAGTTGCGATCGCGCGTGAACATCAGAGGATCCGGTCGGCTGTCATTGTCGTCGCTGGCGACTCGAGGGCCGTCCCACCAGTCGCCGGTCTTTTTTGGCTGTGAACGTTGGATGCTTGCTGAAACCCTGGTGGTGGAACGGCCGAGGTCGACTGAGGCGAAGCAACCTTGATGATCGACCTCGGGCGACGGCAACAAGCCAAATCGAAATCCCTGATCCACGAATTCGCCGCAAGCGTGCCGGGCGTCAAACTGCAAGACAATCTGATCGCCTGGCCGATCGAGCGTGACGGCCGGAAACTGCCGCATGAATCCCTGAGGTGCCTTGCGTTCCAGCGTCGTCGTGACCAACTCAGGAGGCTCACCTAACTGGGCGGGATCGTCGCGGGTCGCAAGTACAACCGAGCTGCCGTCGAGGGGCTTCCATTGTGAGCAGCCGTTATCAAACCGCTCGGACAGCACAACACGCTCACATGCCACGGTCCACGACGTCGTCTCGAGCTTTCGCCAATGCGTCGTGGAACGCGCGATAGACGGGTTCGGCATCGGCGGATTCAAACGCATCGCGCGGCCGACGATTGGCATCCAAGAAACGACGATGAAAATTCGCGATCACCACATACGGACGAACGCCCATTCGGGACGCCACACAATCAGCGATTCGCTCGGTCAGCTTCGCCGTATTGAAATCGGATAACCGAGTGAAGGACTTCGCATTGTGGCCCTGCCGAATCGGTACTCCGTGGACTTCGAGCGTTCCACCGTGAGGGGCGGAGAGAATGATGGGCAGTTGTCCCGCTTTTGCCGTAACCAAGGGTTCCGCGGATTAGCCGGGCAATCCAACCGAGACCAGCAGAAACATGCCCAACAGTGACCATCGAATCGATTCGCGCATTGGAATCATGATCGTGCTTTGTTGCTGGGTCACTGAGAAGACGCGTCTAAGTTGCGGACTGAGCTGTGGCCTCAGCGACCCACTTGAGGTTGCCCAGGCGTCTCGGCCAACGATTGCGTCGACCGGAGAGGAAGAAACGCGTTCGGCGAACGCGGCGACACTCCACCGATACCCCGTGCTTGCGGCTTTGGAACCACGTGCCAACCTCCAAAATTGGCATCGCGGTTAATCGTGATGATATCCGTGACTGTGGTCATCATGATGCTGGAATGCTCCGGTCACCGACGCACCGTCAATCTGGAAGGTGAACTTGGCGGTGTAATCGGCTGCCGTGTGCAGTGGCTTGGGAAGCTTGTCAAAACCGATTGCGAACCGCGATGCGCTTCCCTCGGGATCGGACGCCCTGGGGCTGGCATCCAGGCGAACGGGGACTTCTTCGCCAGCGACCATGAAGCCAACGTCCAGACTCTCGCTCGCAACGGCCAGGGGAGTCTGCGTGCCTTTCTGCCAAACATAAACAATCAGCTGGCGTAGCTCTCCATCAGCGACGACCTCCAACTGCATCTCATCGTTGCCTTGCATGTCGATGAAGTGACCACGTTGAAAGTTCGCCGGATCATTTTCTCCCGAATAGCATCCCGCGACAGCAAGCGACAGAAATCCCAAAGTGCTCATCAAGCCTGAGAACACGATGCTTCGCATCGCTTGACGCCTGGAAAACCAATGCATGAGGAGTCGGTAGCCATCATCGCAACTGCCCTTTGCTCCTCCTTGAATTGACCGATCGTGCCTGACCCGCAGGCATGCCGCCCTCTCAGTACTCATCCAGAAATCCTCCGTCACTACGGTGCGCCAACTTTTGAAACAGTCCCATCGCCGACGCTGTCAAACCTTGGCGAAACTCGATCGACTCCGATACAAACTGAACAGATCCATCAGCCATGAGGAAATAAGCTCCACCTTGATGGTTGCTGCTGAAGTTGGCAGATCCCGTTCCATCACAATCCACGTTGGTTGGGATTGGCTGTTGATTGATTGGAAAAAAAGCCGTTCCCAAGACCGTTTGGTTGTCGGCCAACGCGCAACCGGCGGTTGAATTGACGCCAGGCCAAGTCGCGGCACGATTCCGATAGCTCCTTTCACCCACCGCTAACGTGTGACTGGTTCCGTCGAGGATATCAGCAAACTTGATTCGTGAGTCACGTCCGAACAGCCCATTCCCTTCAAAATCCCTCTCGGACCAATTGCCTCGCTGATCTTTCCAATCACTTCCAAACACGCCAACGTAATTGGACTTGCCCACACTCAAGACAACGGGCGGCAACGGCGGTGGAGGTGGTGGTGGAGGAGGAGGCGGTGGCGGCGGTGGAATAAAGACATGGGCAATGAGGCTCCACTTTGGGTTGTTCCACATCCCCAGGGCTATCAATCCGGCGGCTTCCCCGCGTGCAGTTAAACACGTTGGGATTGTTAGATCAGCCAACACCTTCGATGACGGGGGCGCTGGCGGTGCAAACACGTCTCCCGGTATCGCTACGGCCCTCCGTTCGTGAGCAAGCTGGCCACCATCGTCCGATGGGCACGAGTACAAATGGACGTAACGGCTCAAGAGTGACAAATCGTCCGGGTCGAACGCCACTTCGGTCAGCGATCGATCTTCGGGACGCAGGGCGTCATAGAGCGGGGCCTCCTCGACGTATGGAAGCAACAACGCCCCCCATCCCCACCCCATGCCCTCATCGGAGAGATAGCCAGGCGGGAGTGTCCGCTTGGCGTCATGGTAGAGGATCAGCCCAAGCCCCATTTGCTTCAGATTGTTCTGGCAAGCGGTGCGCCGTGCCGCTTCACGAGCATTCTGAACCGCCGGAAGGAGCAATCCTATTAGAACGCTGATGATCGCGATCACCACCAACAGCTCCGTGATCGTCAGGCCACGCCGACGCGTCAGATGGCAAATCGAGGTGGACATCTTCCAACCTTCCAGCACGGATACGATCGCTTACTCATGATAGCCTGCAAGCGTGAAGCCACGTCGCGAGGCAATAGCCAGCAGAACCTCTCTTCGGCGAGTGAATCCAGCCCCTTACGCCAGCAATCCCCCCAGACTATCCGGCACAGCTGGCGTTGCAACAGTACGAGAGCAGATTGGCTTCAAAGCCTTGACTCTCCAGACGCGAATTCTCGAGTTTTCCGTCGGTCAATCATAGCTTAGCGTCGCCGGATTCTCGAGGCACGGCCACCAAGGATCACGCCGACGAGACTGTTTCCGATCGACAACACAAAAGCCGACGCGAGGCAAAAGTGATAGCGATCCGTTTTGGGACGATAAGAAATTGATTCGGCTTTTCGTTCCGAAATCGAGTCCAGCTCCGTGTAAACCGATTCGAGTTCCTCTCGATCTTGGGCGTAGAAATAGCGTCCGCCGGTTTCCGCCGCCACCGATTGAAGTCCCTCTTCGTCCATTGCCTCTTCACCCACAGCTTCGGGGTCACCGATGCCAATGGCATGAATCACGATGCCATTGTCGTGAGCGATCTTTGCGGCCTCCCCCGGCGGAACGCGACTGCCTGTGTCGTTTCCATCCGTGAGCACAATCAGAACCTGATCATCAAGCTCACTTCGTTGAAACACGTTGATCGCTAGCCCGATTGCGTCTCCCATCGCGGTTTTCGGGCCGGCCATGCCGACATCTGTTTGTTGGACCAGCTCACGGCAAACCTCAACGTCCTGCGTGAATGGAATCTGCACGAATGCGCCTGATCCAAACACAATCATGCCAACGCGATCTCCTTTGCGTCGTTGCAGAAACTCGTCCAACACCTCCTGCACGGCATTCAATCGCGTGATTGCCTGTCCATTCTGGCCTTGAAAGTCCTTTGTTTCCATCGAAGCGGACAAATCAATCGCCAGCATCAAGTCGCGCGTTGGCAGGTCGCGAGTGATCGGTGGCTCAAGCTTCTGCGGACGCGCCAGCGCGAGCACAAGCAAGCACCACACCATCGCGTAACAGATTCGCTGCCCCACATTACGTCGAAACACTGCTGCGCCACGTGTCGGCTGTTCGTGGCTTGCGTCGACCACGAGATCGAAAAGCGGCACGCGCAGTGACGTCGTCGGCGTCCTGTGCGGAGGCACGCAATAGCGAACGAGCAACGGCAACGGAAACACCAATAGAAACCAGGGGTGTGCCAGAATCATTGGACCTTATCCGCTTGATGGTCCCGGATCCACTTGCGGCTTTCCGCGACCGCGTTGCGCCAAGACGACGCTTCGCAAGCGACCTGTGCGACCCTCGAGCTTGCGTTTGCGAGGAGTCCTTTCACTGTCGGATCAAAATGGGCCTGCGGACAGGTGCGGCCGATGAAATCAATCCAAGGCATGCCGACCAACCCCGCCACCGTTTCCGATGGGAACGAAACCAACGCCACACGTTTCATGAGCGATGACAAGCTTGCGAAATCACCTGTGTGGATTTGATCCAGTTCACGGAGCGCTTGCCTTCGGTAGGCGTTCGATCGATAGCGTTTGACGGCCCGTGTCGTTCCAACCCCGATCCACAGCACGAGCAGTGCTGCAATGAAGTACCAACCCACTGCTGGCGGCCACCAACGGACGGGAGGCAGCGTGACGATGTCGACCATCCGGTCGAGGCTGTAGGGGTCAACCGGTTTCATGCGGTTCCCAGCAAGCGATGCAGTTGAGGGAGCGCATCTTCCGCTGCACTGATGGGAAGGATCGGCGTTTGAAGCTTCTTCTGCAGTGAAAGGACTTCTGCCAAACGCCGCGCGGTCGCAGAACGAACGTCTCGCGCGATACGCCCCGGCTCAATCTCGGCTTGCCATTCCCCATCACCAACCACCATTCGCGTCGCGTCGGGAAGCTCGGATGCAATGGGGTCATGAACCAGGACCCCCACGAGATCGTTGTGACGTGCCATGTGACCGAGGGCGCTGTGACAAGCCGCGTCCATACCGATGAAATCGCTGACCACGACGATCAAGAAGTCGTGTTTAGCCAGTCTTTGCACACGCTCCAACGCGACCGCGAGCATCGAAGGCTCCGACGCGGCGTTATCAGCTGACAACTCCTCGTTTCGTGTCACGATTTGCTTCAAGAACCCGGTGACTTTGCTCTGGTTCCGCTCGGGCCGAAACACTTCGCAAGCGTTGTCGCTCAAGACGACCCCTCCAACGCGATCCCCTTGGTCAAGAACGCACCAAGCGAACAGGGCGGCGACATGGGCCGCCGTCACGGACTTCATGCTGTGTTGAGAACCAAAGTACATGTTCATCCGCTGATCAACCAGCACGACCGCAGGACGGTCACGTTCCTCACGGAAGACACGCGTGTGAGGGCTTCGCGTTCGAGCCGTGACTTTCCAGTCAATCGCACGCACGTCATCTCCGGCCTGATAAGCACGAATCTCTTCGAAATTCAGACCTCGTCCGCGAATCCGAGACGCGTGGCGCCCCGAAAGCAGGCTGTTGGCGGAATGCTTGGAGGAAAGCGACAAGCCGCGGGTCTGATAACGCAATCGAAACAGATCCCGCAGTGTAACGTAAACACGCGGATCGACCTTGGACGCTGTCACGCGACCGGCACCATTCGGATGATCCGGGTGATGACCTGATCCGTCGTGATTCCATCGGCTGTCGCGTCATAGGTCAATGAAAGGCGATGACGCAGGCAATCATGGATGACCGCACGCAGGTCATCTGGCGTCACATGATCACGCTCATGCATCCATGCGAACGCGCGGGACGCTTTGTCTAACGCAATCGATCCGCGTGGACTGGCACCGGTTTGAATCCAGTTCCCCAGGTCCGCGTCCAGGTCCATGGGACGTCGGGTCGCCGCGATCAGCGCGACCAGATAGTCCTCCATCGGATCCGAGATCGCCACCGCGTCGATTTCACGGCGTGCGTCAAAGATCATCTGCTGCGAGATCATCTCGGCGTTGTCATGTTCCGGTGAGTGACCCGTTTCACCACGGACCAGCCGCACAATTTGCTTCTCCGCATCGTCGCTGGGATAGCTCATGGTGATGTGCATCAGAAAGCGATCCATCTGGGCTTCCGGTAGCGGATACGTGCCTTCTTGCTCGATGGGGTTTTGTGTTGCCAGCACCATGAACAGATCGGGCATCTTGTGCGTCTTGCCCGCAACAGTGACCTGACGCTCTTCCATGGCTTCCAACAAAGCCGCCTGAACCTTAGCAGGCGAACGATTGATCTCATCGGCCAAGACCAGGTTCCCAAAAATCGGGCCCGGCTGGAACGCAAATCGCTCGTCGGCGTCTTCACCCAAATAGACTTCGCTGCCCGTCACGTCCGCGGGCAAGAGATCCGGTGTGAACTGAATCCGACTGAATTCCGATTCCAAGTTGTTCGATAGTGTTTTGATCGCGCGGGTCTTTGCCAAACCCGGCAATCCCTCCAACAGTGCATTCCCATTGCACAACAACGTGAGCAAGAGTCGATCGACCACGGTCGCCTGGCCAACAATCGACGCGTTCATCCGTTGACGCAGTTCGTCGATGGCTACACGCGGCGTCATAGAAAAAACACTCTCATGAAGGAATTCGATCGGCGCAGCAGAGCAAAGTACAAACCGGTGTCACGCAAGGATGATAGCTGATATGACTCTAGCCCGAAACTTGCGAACCAAGGTCCGGAGAGCCGCGAGGAAATGAACGATCGGAAGACTGATACGGGGCTTCGCGAACACGGACAGAGTTGGAAGCCGATTGCACTGGTTGGCATAAACTTCGTGGGCGTTCTCATTGGCTACGCCAGCACGATTCTGATCGCACGCTCGCTCAGCGTGGACGCGTTCCAGGAGTACATCGGATCGATCGCCACGCTGACGTTTCTCGCGACAATCTCGGAAGCTGGATTTGGCAAGTACGCACTCAAGGTCATCCCACAATATCAGGTCGAGCAGCAGGACGGGAAAGTACGCGATTACGTCTCCTTCGCGCTCCTAGGTTGCCTGGCATTATCGATCAGCATTGGCCTCGTTGCGATTGCAGCCGAGATTTGGTTCCGCTCCGGTCGTTCGGAGACCGTGGTGATCGCTGCTTTGCTGCTCATCCCGTTCGTCTCTCTTGCAGGCGTCTCAGTCGACCTCGTTTTGGCCCTCCAAAGACCGATCTGGGGAACATTTCTTTCACGCTGTGTGATTCCATTTAGCTCCTTGTTAGCCATTGTCCTGGTCGTCGTGTACGGCCGGATGAGTGTGATGCCTGCGATTGCCTGCTTTGGAGTCGGTGGGATCGTCGCCTCGGTCCTCGCGAGCGCAACCTGTCTTCGAATACGCCCCTCTGGTCACGGCGAAACCGTTCGAGGCGAGATTCCAAGCTGGTTTTCAAAGGGACTCTCATTCTTTGCAATGGGTTGGCTCATGGCGTGGTTCTTCAAGGCCACATTCGTGTTGCTGCACCACCTTCCGCATACCAACAACGACCTCGCCCTCCTGGCCCCGGCATTTGAATCGGGGTGTTTGGTGTTGCTCTTCTCCAAATCCACCGACAAGTACTACCAACCACTGATCGCAGGCATCCTGGCTTCGGCCGATTGGCAGACAGGCATTCGACTGCGCAACCAGCGTTACAAAGTGATTGGCGTTGGAGTCGTCACCTTCATGGTCGCCATGATCGTCTTCGGCCAACAGATTCTCGGTTGGTACGGGAACGCTTACGACGATTCATACCATTCGTTACTGATCGTTTCGGGCGGCGCTTGCGTGTGGTCCCTGTTCTCGCTCGCCCCGACCTTCCTGATGTTTGCGGGTCGTCAGAAGCGCGTCTTCATCAACACAGGACTGCATGCCGCCTTGATCACCGTTTTGACCGTCCTGCTGTTCATGGAACAGGGCAAGATCGGGGCGGCCACGGCATTCTCGGGCTCCATCACATCACTCGCGTTCTCAAACTTCCTCTTGGCTCGCATGGAGGTGCGGGCACGCCGAAGCAAAGCGTACTCAACTCAAGAGCCGCTTGGCTGAGACTGCGAAGTCGCGAGGACACTACCTGCTGGCTCGCCGCACACCGAAGACCTGGTACCCCGGATACTGTGACAACGCCATCTGAGACGCGGCAAGGCTATCGCGAGCCGTGACCATCACACTTGTCGGTCGACCGTAAACACCTGGAGGCGGGCGCAAGCCCACTTCCCATATCGAGGTGAGTCCAGTGGCAGCCGCGAGCATATTAAGGCGCAAGTACTCAATCTGACGCCGCTCATAATCGGCTTGGTTTCTCTGCCGCTGATATTCGGCGGCCTCGGTTTGAACCAGCAGATTCTCGCGCTGGCGAGCCTGTTCGTCCTCGTGGGATTCCAGCCACGCTTGCCAACCGGGCTGTAACACCTGAAGGTCTTCCTCCGAGAATAAGAAGAAGGGAACGGGAATCTGGTCACCCGATTCCAGTTGCATCAAGACGCCTTCCAGCGTGTATGTCTTGGGCTTACCCGCAAGCGTGGTCAGAGCCCACGTGTTCAACTCCAGTTCGTTCTCGATCTTCCTCGATTCCAATTCGGACAGAACGCGAAGAAACAATCGCTGGTGCAGATCATCAAAGTCACCAAACTTGGTCCCGTCGATCGTGACCTTGGCACGGCTTCGAGCCAGGGTGGTTTCCTTGCGTCCAAATGCGAGAACCCGGCCGCGAATCTTCAGCCCGTCTTTGGAAGTCCAGGTCTGCATCGTGCTGACGGATTCCGACAATCGTTCGCTGACGTCTTTTGATTTCAAGAATTGACGGTCTGCGTCAGACAGTTCTGCCTGGCGAACCATGACCAGTTTCCCTGACTCGCGTTTGAGAATCGCATGCTCGTCATCCGACGCGATCAATTCGGCTTCAACGGAGTACTCGCCCTTCAGACTCTTCCATTCACGAGCCGTGGAATAAGGTGCATGAGCGAGAAGGATCAAGCCTGCAAAGAGGGTGGTGAGAGCAAAACGCATGGCATCTGGGCAACTGGCGAGAAAGGACGGGCTTATCCGGTACGAGGTACTGTTCGACAATTGGCAAACCGACCAAACGGGTCGAACGGCAAGGTCTTGAGCGATGGATGGGGTGCCACTGGTTGGAGTGCAGCCTTCAGGCGATTCGGATCGGGCGATGGCAGACGGCTAAAGCCTGGACTCCAACGTACACCGGCACGCTGAGTGACTGAAACTCTTTTCAAGCGTCCATCCAGAAGGATGAGCGCTGAAAGCTAGTCCAGACTACTTGCTGCCACCGCTTTCCATCAACTTCGACATCACTTCGTCGAGATTGAAGGACGCCGCTTTCTGCCGCGGCGGGAATTCCTGGAAGGTCGTCAAGAATTCTCCCACATAATCTTGGGCAGGCACCAACAGGAAGACACGATCGATCAGCCAGTCGTAGTAGGTGTTGGACGTCACATCGGCTCGCTCGTAGGGATCGGTTCGGAGGTTGAAGATCTTCGGAACTCGTAGTGAGACGAATGGCTCCGCCCAAATCCCCAGCGTTCCCCGCACCCGCTGCTCCAAGAACACAATCTTCCAATTGTCATAGCGGAGTGCCGTCAACTGCTGATCGTCGTTGGCATAGATGAAGGATTCTCGCGGCCCTTTCTCGTTCTCGCCCGTCAGATATGGAAGCAGGTTGTAGCCATCGAGGTGAACCTTATAGTCGCGCCCAATGGCTGAGTGCCCTGCCAGCAGCTTCTCCTTCACATCCGGCTCACCCGCCATCGCCAAGAGGGTCGGCAGCCAGTCCAGGTGCGAAACGATCTCGTTCGAAACACTCCCGGCCTTGATCTTGCCGGGATAGCGCACCATCGCGGGGACGCGATAGGCGCCTTCCCAATTGCTATTCTTCTCATTGCGGAAAGGTGTCATCGCTGCGTCGGGCCACGTGTTCATGTGCGGGCCGTTATCAGTGCTGTACATGACAAACGTGTTGTCACCGATGCCCAACTCATCGATCTTGTCGAGAACCGTGCCGACGTTCTTGTCGTGATCGATCATGGCGTCGGCGTACTCGCTCATCCACCGTCCAGACTGACCGCGGCTCTCCGGTTTCACGTGCGTGCGAAAGTGCATGTGCGTGAAGTTGACCCAGACAAAGAAAGGCTTCTCCGCTTTGGTCTGGCGTTCCATGAAGTCTGCCGCGCGATCGGCGACATCATCGTCGATTGTCTCCATCCGCTTCCGCGTGAGCGGCCCCGTGTCGTCGACGGTTCCATCGCTGAAGCTGTGCAGAACGCCACGCGGGCCATACTTTTTGCGGAACTCGGGATCTTTGGGGTAATCGGGATGCTCGGGCTCTTCCTCCGCATTGAGGTGGTAGAGGTTCCCGTAGAACTCGTCAAACCCATGGTTCGTCGGGAGCATCTCATCACGGTCACCGAGGTGGTTCTTGCCGAACTGACCCGTGGCGTAACCGTGGTTCTTGAGAAGGCCTGCAATCGTCGGATCCTCGACCTGCATTCCCAAAGCGGCACCAGGCAGACCGACCTTCGTCAGCCCGGTACGCATGCCGTGCTGCCCCATGATGAACGACGCGCGTCCGGCAGTGCAGCTTTGCTCCGCGTAGTAGTCCGTGAACATCATGCCCTCGCGGGCAACACGATCGATGTTTGGCGTTTGATAGCCCATCAAGCCGTGTGTGTAGGCACTGATATTGGATCGCCCAACATCATCCCCCCAAATAATGACAATGTTTGGCTTGTCGTCCGCCAACGCCGCGGACTCGCCAAGCCCGAGCAAGCAAGGCAAAACAAAACAGAAAAGCTTCCAACGCATCGTTGCACTCTCATGGAAAGAAAAGTTTCGAACAGGCTTCTTAAACAACCGCAAATTGATCTCACGAAGGCAGGCGAAGAAGGGCCGGGTGCCAATGATCGTAGCTCGGCTCTCTGAACCAAGACTTCACGGCTCGGAGAGCCGTGCTACTAAAGGATCAACCCTCATTCTATAGATGGATGAAGCACCAGCGGCACTTGGGACCGCGTGAGAATCTCGAACGTGCCTTCTCACTGCGTGCCTTCGCTGGCCTCGGGCTCCGGCAGGCGAATCAAGAGGTACTTGTCTTGCGACTCGGTGCCAAAGTGTACCAAGACTGGAACTTCGTCCTGCGTCAAGTTATAGAGCCCCGTTTCGACAACGATGTCCTCGCTCTCTCCCACTCGCAACGCGACCCGCTGTGTTTCTTTATCGACTTGACCCTGAATCGCATCCGTCTGATCGGTATCCCGATTATGGATGACGCCGGAGATAACCCCTTCCTTATTGACGGCAAGTTGGACAACGCGGCTGGGATCCACATCATCCGCGTCAGTCGTCAGCACAAAGGTTCCCAGTGGCAACCATGCCGCATCTTCAGCTTCATCCTGCGACTCCGGGGCATCCACGGTCGCAAGTTCAGCGGCACTCTGAGCAAACTCTTCACCGGATGCGACTTCTTGATCGCCAATGTAAACCCGGTTGTCTTCGTAGGTGACATTGCCACCTGATCCGTAGTCGTAATAGACCGGCTGTTGCCACGTCGGGTAAGAAGTCGACCACGTGAACCACGACGTCAACTGGGGATACGTGGGTGTGGTCCACCAGTAGGTGTAGGGATAGGTGTTGTAGACGTAAAAGTAACTCCACGATCCCCAACGAAAACGGTGGCCTCCCCACCAACGCGGCCCAAATAATGGATAGCGTCCGTACCCCCAACGGCCACGAATATGGTCGCCCCAGCGGTGATACTGATCCAACCTTTTAGGGTACCGTGAAGGCCAATCGGAGATGCCGTCGAGGCCATTCTGCCACCGGTTGTTGATTTGTGTGACGCGATCGCGATCAATGTCTGCCCAGGTGGGTCGATTCCCAATGATGTTGTTGTCGCCAACGCGAATCTCGCCGATGTCGATGTTCGGTCGAAGGCCGGGACGTCCGTCGCCCAAGCCAGGCCGTGCGACACCATTTCCAGGACGGCCGTCACCGATTCCAGGACGGTTGCCAGGCAGCCTGTTCGCAAGACCCGGTTGAGGCCGCGTGGAAGGTCGATCGGGTCGGGTAGTTGGCAAACCAGGTCGCGTGCCATTGCCAGGACGAAGGGGCCCATCCAAACCAAGAAAGTCACCCAAATCGCCGGTGCTGGGAGGCTTTCCACCGGGCAAAGAGGGCATCGCCGGTCGCGTGCTGCCACCAGGACGCGAACCAGTGCCCGGTCTCGGATCGAGGCTCGGTCGATCACCGATGCCCGGTTTGGTGCCGATCCCAGGACGATCGCCCACACCTGGTCTGGTGCCTAGCCCGGGGCGAGTCCCACTTCCTGGAAGCGTGTTCGGTCGATTTGAAAGACTGGGACGGTTCGCACCAGAGGCGGGCAGCGAGAAGTTGCCGCCACCCAAATGCGGCAAACTCGTCGATGGACGATTGAACGAAGGCGGTCGACTCGTTGAAGGACGGTTGATCGACGGCTGGTTAATCGCGGGTCGATTGAGACTCGAACGATTCATCTGCGGTCGCTGCGCTGAAAAGTTGGGCCGAGACGTGTTGAAGCTCGGTCTGCCTCCTCCTCCGCCGCCGCCACTGAAGCCACCTCGCATCCCGGCACCACGCCCGCCTCCGCGACCACCAAATCCACCCGCCTCGACGCAGTGAGCCAACGCCCAAGTGCTCAACGCAACCACGGCAACGATCGTGTGTGTTCGTTGTAATTTCACGGATTCAATTCTCCCTTGGTCGACGTCGAATCGTCCACTCGCTTCGCAATGAACTTCTCCGCACGCGGCATGGGTTCCCCGCCCACTTCGTGCCCCAACAGTTGGATGGACACTGTATCCTCGCCGGTACGTTCCACGACATAAGTGCCGGATGCCATCGTGCCATCAGCAAGCCGTTGGACCGACTTGATGTAGGTCTTGCTTCCGTCCAGCCTCCAAGTTCCTTCGCCAAAAGAACCGTCCATGAAATAAGACCACGATCGAACCTGCTGCTCGACGTTGTCAAAGCCAATGACTTGAAACCCAACACTCTGCCCCGCGCGTTCGAAGGCACGCACCAAGAAATGGCCGCCTGGAAGCCATCGAATGCGGCTCAACATTTCACCATCGCCCTGGTCTTGCCACGTTCCCTCCAACCATGCCAATCCCGAAAGCGGGTTGCCATCGTCGGCTGCTTCCTCCACCGCCGTTTCGGTGATGGACCGAATCTTCCACACGCCATTCGTCTTCTGTGTTGTCACGACAAAGGCATACATGGCCGCGTCTTCGTCGGCTGGTCCCAAAGAGTTCACGCCACGAACGATCACGGATTGCTCATCGCCCCATTCAACCGAATCAACCGTTGCCTTCAAGGCGTCCTCGTTGCCCGTCAGGGCCTCACGGATCTGTGCAATCAGCGACCCCGCGTTATCGGCAGCCAACTCCATGGACGCGTCGCGATAAGTCACATTCGGATGCAGGAGTGTCTGCAGGGTTTCGTAGTCGCGTGCATTGATTGCTTGAACGTATCGCGTGAGGTGCTCGCGAACCTCAGACCGGTCAGAAAGCGGTATCGAATCCCCTGGCTCCACTTCCTGTGCGGGCCCCATGACCACAAAGACGGACAAGCACGCCGCGAATGACAACCAACGGATCATAAAACTGCCAGGACCGAGTTGGGAAAACCAGAGGAGGAATCGATTCTAGGCCTCCAAGGAGGTTCCTGCATGAAGTCTAAGCGAGATTATCGCTGGGACCGGACCCTTTTTGAGTGAAACCGCCTCCAATATGAGGGGAAACCATCAGCGGGCACCGCGTCCATTCCGATCTGCTCACCGAGGTTTCGGCGCAAGACGCCCGAATCGCCTCACACTTTGGTCAACCGCGTTCAGGGAAGAACCGACGTTGATTTTCTCCAAATGCAGAAGTCGTTCAAAGCAAAACTTTGGTTTCGCTGTCATTCTCCTTTCCTGCGTCCCCGCCATCGCCGGTGAGACCGGATGCGATGCAGACGCGTGTGACCGCATGGCCACCGGCACTCCCTTATGTGCCTGCGAGACGTCGTGTGCTGGGAAGTATCTGTCTCGCAAGCAAGCGTTTGCCGAATCGGGAATCCTTTTCGTTGGCAACCTAACCCAGTTCTACTTTGGGACAGCCAGTGGCGGGATCGAACAAGAGGACCGTTTTGGCGGCCACGGTGACTACCTCACGCGGATCGATTTTGGAAAACTTGGGCTGCAACCGGGGCTGTTTCTGCAACTAAGGGCGGAGCACCGTTACGGCCAATCCGTTACCGAAGTGACCGGCGCGATTCTGCCACCCACGCTTGCTCCTGACCTACCCGTGACGGACAGCAACGACCTGTATCTCACCAACTTTCTTTTCCAGCAGTTTCTATCCGAGTCCTTTGGGATTTATGCCGGGAAGCTGGACACCTTGGACGGCGACCAGAACGCTTACGCCAGTGGCCGGGGCATCACTCAGTTTTCCAACACAGCCTTGATCGCCAATCCGGTGGCCCTGCGAACGGTCCCCTACGCATCACTGGGGTGTGGGTTCGTGTGGATGAAGGAGGGGGAACCTCTTTTCAACTTCTTGGTGATCAACCCGACGGACACCGCTGACTCGGATGGTTTTGACGAGCTCTTCGCGGAGGGCGTGTCCGTTTCAGCCGAGGGCCGCGTGGCCACCAAGCTTGGACGCTTGCCTGGCCATCAATTGCTGGGGGTGACGTGGAGCAGCCGGGAGTTCGTTTCCTTGGGCCAGGACCCCCGAATCGTGTTGCCGAACATCCCGATCGATCGTCAATCGGGATCCTGGTCGGTTTACTGGAACACCGATCAGGCACTCTGGCAGGATCCCTGCGACCGCACACGCCACTGGGGCTATTTTGCTCGCGCCGGTGTGGCGGATGATGCCACCAACCCCCTCAGCTACTTTCTTAGCGGTGGGTTCGGTGGGGCCGTCCCAGGAACAGCGGCAGATACATTCGGAATCGGCTACTTCAGAAATGGCACCAGTGACGAGATCGGTCCGTTCCTTCAAACCGCCTTGGGACCCATCGGTGATGGCCAAGGCTTGGAGATTTTCTACCGCCATGCTTTCAACGCGGCGTTCTCCATTTCGCCGGACCTTCAGTGGCTTTCGCCGGCGCGAGAAAATGTCGACGACGCGCTGGTGCTGGGTGTTCGCGCGAACGTGATGTTCTAGCGACTTCGCCTCGCATTCCGCCGCACTTTGGTTTTCTTTCGCTACGGATGTAACCGGAGATCGAGCTGCGGCGGAATACAAGGCACAGTCCAATAATCCTTGGCTATGTTTTTCTGGCGATGACTAGGCGTGCCTGGAAGGGCTGATCAGAGGTCCAAATCATCAAGCGAATCGATCAGGCTATCGAGCTGATCTTTCGGTTTGCTCTGAATCGACGTTTGCCGCTTGCGAAGCTGATCGTCCATACCGACGGCATCACGACCAGCTAGGAGCAGTTGCTCATCGCGTTCGCGTGCCGCGGTTGCGATCTGATCGTCATCACCGGCCGGTTTGCCGAAAAGGAGCGAGAGGTCGATCTTGAATCCTTCACCGCCTTCGGTCTCAGCACCGGCGATCGCCGGTGCCTTGTGCTGCGGGAAAATGATGGCGTTCTCAGGGCAAACGCGACTGCAGGCTGGACAACCTTTGCGGCAATTGTCGGGTTGCTCCACCAAAATCGTTTCGGCGCCGTCCACGCCGTAGACCCCGAACAAGCAGAAGTCGATGCATTCCATGCAGTTGGTGCATCGGCTGAAATCAATGACGGGATACCATCGCCGCGAAGTCGTCTCTTCGATTTGCTGCAGACTCCCACCCACGACCGGCAACGACACGTCGTCGGGATCAGAAGGGACCCCCGCAATCCGTTTGATCTCGTCCAGAAAGACGTCGACCGAGGGCGCCGTCTTCAAGTCCAAACCGTAAACGAAGCGATCTGGACGCGGGAACAGATCCGTCACGCGATCAACCGGCTCGCTAGTCGACTCTGAATCCTCAACCGGTGCCGCGTCGTCCGGCAAGCCGTCTTCTTCGTCAATGTCCAGAAGCACTTCCCCGGGACGACCGCCCACCCCATTGCGGTCCAACACCCACATCGCGGCACGCGGGAAGATCCAGCTGACCACCAGGAGATCGCCCTCGATCTCCCGAAGCTGCTGCCAGGATTCCCCGTCTTTCGGCAAATCGTACAAATGGGGAACGACAAGCACAGAGACATCATCGATCTTGACGGCTTCTTCCGCGACCGCGGTTTCCAAGCCACGCTTTGCGGGGTTACGAGATTGGCCCCGCGAAATCACGACCGTCAGCGTTGTGTTTTTCGTGGGAGAAAGCATGTTGCCAGACAAAGTGGGATGTCGACGCTTCGGCACTCGCGATTGCGCGAGGGCCATTCCTGAGACACCATTCTAACCCGCCGCGCCCGCGCTCGTTAGCAGTCGTTCACTCGGAATCAGACGGCGAATGTCGCCGTGTTCGCCGAACGCGGATCGCTGCCGTCGTTGGCGGGTGTACGAAACAATCGGCACCCCTACTCCAACGTCGTTTCAGGCTCCATGTTCAGTTTCTCGAGTAGCTGTGATAGCTCACGTTTTTCCTGGCGCTTCACCTGAGCATCACGACGGACACCCACATAGCTGACCAGCGAAACACCCAACACAGCCGCCGCAATCCCAGGCGACCAACTGCCTCGTGCGACGGTCAAACCAATCAGACCAACCAGGGCAATGGGAACATGAAATCCCCAGTAGCACCACTTCAAACCCATTAGGTAACGGTCGATTTTCGAAACCGCGCTCTGCACGATGCCTTTCAGGGAGTCATCGAAACGCACGACGCAACGCGAACGCTGCCATCGCGCAAACGCCAAGGAAAAACCAAACGCGGCGCAAACCAAAGCGACAAGATACTGGTGGGCGCCGCCGCCTTCACGCCAAGCATCCAGCGGCAAGATGACCGCGGTCGACAAGGCGACCCCAATCCAAGTCCACTCAAGCTTGTCTAGGGTGCGATGAATCCGCCGCGTCCTCGCCTCGACCATCGCATGCATCGCTTTGTGATCGAGCGCGTAAAGCGGCTGATCCTCCATCGAGTTCCAAATCACTTGTAGATCCTCAAAATTCATTGACTGCTTCCGGGTTTGCGTTGAGGCTTGCGACCAGACGTTTTTTGATGCGATGAATCCGGACGCCCACGTTGCTCTCAGAGATGCCGAGTAACTCCGACATTTCGCGATAGCTCAGACCGTCGAGCAACATCAAGGCGATCGAACGATCGATCTCTTCCAGTTCGCGGATGTGATCCAACAGGTCAAGCAAACGCCCGTCGACGGGTTCCGACTCACGCACGACCGACGCGTCGCGTTCTCCAAGCAAGTTGGTCTTGGTCGTCCTGACATTCTCCTTCCGTCTCCAACCATGGGCCGTATAGAACGCCACGCGATAGATCCACGTGGTCGCCGCCACAGACCCGTTGTAAGTCGAAAGCGACGTCCAAAGCTGAATGGCGATCTGCTGGAAGAGATCCTCGCGATCCTGGACGGACTCCGCGAACGAGCGCACGACCTTGAACAACAAACCCACGTGGTCCGTCATCCATTGGTCAAAAAGCTGCCGTCGTTCGTTCTCATCCATCTCGGTCTCGCAAGAAACGCCGTATCACCCGGTGTTCACAGCGGACTATTAGCGCTTCGAGCAAGATTCCTTACAAAAAACGACACTTCTCGCCGAGCGCCACCACGGAAGCGCAGACAAACCAAAATCACCCTCCCGCGGCTGAGCCGTGGGAGGGTCGGCCCGCGCAAGCGAGGCCGGGGAGGGCCCGTCGCAAGAAAACAATTGCGTTCTCAAGACTTCGTAACCATGCCCTCCCCGAAATCTCGCTTACAGCTCGATTTCGACCCTCCCTTCGCTGCGCGTGGGAGGGTCAATTGGGTGGCGATCAGCGAAAAGTGTCCGAAAAACCGCGACTTCTTGTGAGATCTGCCGTTGCAGGAATCGGATGTCAAGGCCGGGCGCGCGGCGAGGCTTCCAACCGAGTATTCTTCTGTTGAACCCATCTCGATCCTACGCAACCAACAGGTGTCATGAAAACGCTGACGCTCTTTTGTCTCACACTGCTCTTCGCGAACCAAGCTTTGGCTCAACGCGCACCCTACGACGATGCGCCGGACGCAAGGCCCCCGTACTACCGCATTCGATACGAGGCGTCGCGCCAAGACGGCGAGCTTGCTTTCGCGGCTCAATACACCGCTTGGATCCCGGAAAACATCCAACGGCTTCGCGGTGTCGTGGTTCATCAGCACGGTTGTGGCGAAGGCTCCTGCCGATCCGGAATGACGGGCGCGTTTGACCTTCATTGGCAGGCACTCGCCGCCGCCCACGACTGTGCCCTCCTCGCCCCGGTATACGAACAACCTCAAGAGGCAAACTGCCAACTGTGGTGTGATCCTCGCAACGGATCTTCGTCCGCATTCGTCCGAGCCCTTTCGGACCTGGGTGCGATTTCGGGACACCCCGAGCTTGCGGACGTGCCCTGGGCACTATGGGGTCATAGCGGCGGCGGCCATTGGTGCGGCGGCATGACACTCATGCATCCCGAGCGAGTGGCCTCCGCCTGGTTGCGCAGTGGAGTTCCCATGTTTGACGCATTGCCAAGCCGCCCGACCATCGCGCCCCATGACGGGCCAAACCCCCAGGTTCTTCAGGTCCCGGTGATGTGCAATCCAGGCACGAAGGAAGGCGTCACGGATACATCCAACAAGTTCTCGCGAGTCTGGCCCGCGGTGCTCGCATTTCATGCCAAGCTGCGAAAAGAAGACGGCCTCGTTGGCATCGCCGTCGACCCCCTGACATCGCATGAATGTGGCAATCAACGCTACCTGGCCATCCCATGGTTGGATGTGTGCCTCCAGCAGCGACTGCCCGAAACGCCCGGTTCACCTCTGCGTCCGATGGCAAGAAGCCAGGCCTGGCTTGCGGGACTAAGCAGCACCCAGGCCACGCCAGCAGATGAGTTTGCTGGAGATCGCAGTCAATCCATTTGGCTGCCCAATGCCAGTTTCGCCAAACTCTGGACGCAGTATGTCACGAACACGAAGGTGGCTGACACCACCCCGCCACCGGCACCGACGAACGTCAAGAGTGTCGACGGTCGCATCACTTGGCGCGCCAAAGCCGATCGGGAGAGCGGGCTCAGCCATTTCATCATCCGGCGTGACGGGGAGTTCCATGCACGGGTCCCCGAGAACGGGAAGAATCGGTTCGGCCGCCCCATTTTTCAAGGGCTCCAGTACAGCGACACGCCAACGCAACCGCTCGTCAAGATGGAATTCTTGGATCCCGACCCGGACAGCAGTGCGTCTCACAGCTATCAGGTGATTGCCGTCAACACACTTGGCCTGGAGTCAGCACCTGCTTCCCAACAACACCAATGATGCTTCCGATGCTTGAGTCAAGACACCTTGTGATGCAAAGTCACACGACCTTGCGAACACCTCTGTTCACCCTCTTCACCGCTGCACTGATTGGCATCACTCCAGACATCCATGCGGAACATCTGGAGCCTTTCGACGATGGCGAGCAGCCGGACGTACCTGCCGCTTTCCTTTATGACTGCACTTTAGGCGATTGGACGTCACCTTCGAATTGATGTAGCCACAAAAAAGGCCCGCGTGGAAAATGGAGGTTCTCACACTCTCCGAAGTACCACGGGGCCAAGGTTGGCTAAGCGTAATTCCGGCGGCAGACCGCCGCTAGCTCAACATGGTTAGTTATCCCTACCCTCTCGGCACGACAAACGAAGTCGACTCGCCAAGCCCAACCCCGAACGCAGACGCACCACCGAGTCGGCCGTGCCATTGACCGGGGGCGTCGCAACGTTGGCCGAGGCAATGAGCCGAATGCTGGATGCTCGGATTGG
>JBCCYK010000019.1:0-45112 GCA_039189905.1 Planctomycetota bacterium | reverse complement strand
CGCGTCAAATGGCAAACGGATGCTCGACTGAACCTTGTGATTGTCGGCGTGGGGGGGGATCCGGAAGCGACCGTTGGCCAGCCCAGAAACCTTGACTTCGTAATCAGGCGTCCGTTCACAGAAACGGAGGCCAATTCGGGTCTGATCCGTCATTGCCTGGCCATGCGGGGTGTAATGCATTTGAAACTTCAGGCGGGATCCTTTCGGAAGCCGCCTTCCATAGCCCTCGGGGAAAACGATCTTGCTCATCCCTGGCACATAGGCACCCCAATAGCCGTCGGCCTCGCTATCACCAGTCGACTCTCTGCCAAACCCAAACCATCCGGACTTGGGCGGCAACACCGAAACGATCACATGGTGCACGACGGCTGGAGCACCGGGCCGAATTTCAATCGCCTGAACCCAACGATCCGCGTCCTGATCCGTGTCAACGATGACGTTCTTGTACGGCATGATTCCGGATGCCTTGATCGGAACCGCTTTGTCAAATGCGTAGACCGCGTCCGGTGTTCCAATCGACCAGCCATCCGGGAACTCAGGTGCGGTGATGGGTTTCGAGTCGTCTCCTTTCGGCATGTCATTGTCGATCCAAGACACCAAAGACTTAATCTCATTCTCGGAAAGCGAGCAGTCGTTTAGCCAAGGCGACCCGTCATCACCGTCGACTTGGGCAGCGAACCAGGGTGGCATCACGCGTCTCAAAACCACGTTTCGGATCATCGAAGCGTGGGCGACGATGTCGTCATGGCTGGTCAAGCTGAATGGCCCGACACCGCCGTCTCGGTGACAATGAACACATCGATCCGCGATCAACTGCCCAATCGAATTGTGGTAGTTGACTGCTTGTTCGTTGTGGTCGGTGTGTTTCACCTGAAATGCCAGCGTACAACCCGGCGCGGTCGTCGCCACGCATTCGAACGCTTCCCCGGCCAGGACGCCGTTGAGTGCCGTCTGCAAATAATGGACCGTGGGTTGCTCGCGCGAGTAGCCCAGTCCGTGCTGGTCGTCGATCGCACCTTGGTACCGCACGACGCCGCTGGAATCGAAGACCACCACGTCGGTCGTGGTGGTGGCCCGGACGTTCTTTGCAACGACCTGTGACTTATCAAACACATAGGTGGCAGTGTTGCCAAACTCCGCTGCCGCCGTCCGCATCCGATCCACGCGATCGGCAGCTACTGGGTTGATCAACAAGAACCGGACGTTCTGGGATGCGAAATTCGCCGCGATCGACTGCAAGGTCGGCAAATATTTCTTGCTAAGCGGGCAGCTGGTGCTGGTGATCGCGACGACGGTCACCTTGGGAGCCTGCGGCGGCAACAGACGTTGCAAGTCGCCATCCAGGGTCAAAAAGGCGACATCCTCCAGCGACCGTCCGATGCCGCGTTCGGTCGGTTCCAGTTTCAGCGGCGCTTGGCGAACACGTGATTCTTCGCCGGCCACCATGCGGGCATGGGGTGACCATGCCAAGAGGAACGCCAAGGCGGTCAGATGACCCATCACTGGGAAACGGTTTGCAGTTCTCATCATCACCTCAACGCCCACAAACCAAACTCGTTCCTATCACAAGCCACTTAGTGGCTACTGGCCAATAGCTGATGATGTGGCACGGGCACAATGCGACTGGGAGGCCTCTGATTGTCAATCATGTGCTGCTTGTGCTCGCGGACGACCCGCAAGAACTCAGCTTCACTGACCGGTTTCTGGATGTAATCCTGCACACCGAGCTCATCGCACTTGGATCGTTCCGATGCATCGTCACATGCGGAAAGCACGACCGTGGTCACCATCGCTTTGTCGCCCTCGGCCTTTCGCATCTCCGCCAGCACATCCGTGCCGTTGCCATCAGGGAGCATCAGATCCAGGAGCACCAAATCCATCTCGGGAACCAACGCAAACACGCCACGACGGTTGAGAAACTGCACCGCCTCATCAACGGTCCGCACCAACGTCAATCGATGGTGGATCCCGCTGCGACGCAGCGAAAAAATCGTCACCCGAGCGTCCATCAAAGAATCCTCCACCAGGAGGATTTCCATCGGCTTGGTTCGCGTTTCGCCAATCATCCGTCTGACTCGATCGAATTTAGTAGAACGAAGAAACTGGCCCACCCGAACGAGGGTTACCCGATGGCAGCGTGCTGGAGCGACCGACGTGAACGAAACATCACCATCACGCTGTTTTCCAGTCGCTCGTGTTCCGCCAGTTGGTCGTTGAAGGCATCCAGTCGACTCACAAACGCAACCAGACTGTCACGTCCACAGCCGCGATATTGCAATTCCTCCGCATGCTCCGCCAGCTCACTCAATTCTAGATAAAGCGAGCGGTGCTGACGAACCGTTTTCTCCGCAGTCTCGAGAGCCTGCAATGCCAGATGGTCACCGGGATCAAAAAGCTGACTCGGAGCGGCGGCAATAACCACGTATCCGTAAGACTCTTCCAAGGAATACTGGATGGCCAGCTGCGCCTGTAAGTCGCCCAAGGCAACCACCATTTGCTTGATTGTCCTCTGAGGACGCTCCAAGTCTTCTTCTGCAATCAGGATCGACTGTCGCAGGCCGCTAACGGCGTCCCAAAACGCCGGATTGCTGTCCTTGATCTCCTCCAAGAACGCTGCATTGACCAAATAGGATTTGGCGACGGGTTCTGTAACCGCGACGGTTCTGGCGGTTCGCCCCGGAGTCATCACTACCGACATCGGACTGAATCCTCCTTGTTTGAGATCGGGTGACGCAAACGCGATCGCGGCGGTGGTCACCGAAAGTTGACAAGACCGTCGAACGTAAGGCCCTTAGGCAGCTGGGTCAAGCAAATTGTCAAAATCGGAAAAAGTCGCCTTCTGACAATTGAGCGGACGGGCCACGGTTCCATCGCCGGGAATGCGGGAATCGCAGCAAAAAACACCCCACGCCGCTCCGTTCACGCTCCTCGAGGCCCTCCCCTGGGAGGGTGGTTTGGGTTTGGCAGAGACGGGGCGATGCCAATGGCTATTCCGCGAGAGCCTCGGTCGGTGCACCGGCGTCCAGCGGGGCCAATCCGCAACCCTAACCCTTGAACGTGTGAATCAGCGTGACTCCGTCCGCTTGGCCAACCACGCCCGCCCCCGCCACGACCACAATCCGATCGCCCGCCTGCAGTTTCTCTTCGTCGCGCCCCCAACGGGTTGCCATCCCAATGATCTGGGAAAGGTCGCCGATTTCATCCACGCAGTGCGGCTTGATTCCCCACATCAAATTCATCCGACGAACGGTCAACACGTGATCGCTGATTGCCAGTGTGGGGATGAGTGAGCGTGTGTTGCTCTTGACCCACGCCGTTGCACCGGAGTGCGTGATCACGGCAATCATCTTCGCTTGAATCTTCTCAGCGACTTCGATCGCGGCATGAATCATGGCTGGAGTTGTTCCTCGATCATGCAGTTCCAACGTGCCGACCGGTTCCAGCTCAATGGCCTGCGAGGCTTCGGTCACTCGCATGATGCGATTCATCATGGCAACGGCTTCGCGTGGATGATCGCCAATCGCGGTCTCGCCACTCAACATGCAAGCGTCCGCGCCGTCCAAGACCGCGTTGGCAACATCCGACGCTTCCGCGCGTGTGGGCCGACGACTATGGTGCATCGATTCCAGCATCTGCGTTGCCACGATGACCGGCTTCATCTGCTGGCGGCATGCGCGGATGATTCGTTTCTGCTCGATGGGCGTTCGAGCCACATCGATTTCGACGCCCAGGTCGCCACGCGCCACCATAACGCCATCTGCCTCCGACACGATCGCATCGATCTCATCCAAGGCCTCCGGCTTTTCAATCTTCGCAATGACCATCGCATTGGATCCATAGCTCGCAAGCAGATCCTTGAGGCTGCGAACATCACCTGCGGATCGCACGAAGGACAAGCTGATGAAGTCGACTTCGTTCTGCGCTGCCCACATGGCGTTCTCCACGTCGGCTTGCAACATGGATCGAACCGACAGCTTTGCGCCGGGGAGATTGATGCCTTGTCGACTCCGAACCTCTCCCGCCGCCGTTACCTCGCAGACCGCCTTCGCCGGTGCGACCGACTTAACTCTCAGGGCCACGGTCCCGTCGGCAAGCATGACACGATCATTGACGTCCAACTCGTCAATCAAACGATCGTAGGAGCTGGTGAGCTCCGATTCTTTATCCGTCGTGGACCCGCGAACAAACGAAAGCTCGCGTCCGAGCGTGCAGTCCAAGGGGTCGGTGTGAAGCTGCCCGAGTCGAATCTTGGGGCCGGCCAAGTCCAGCAAGACACCGACATGGAACCCGGATTCCTCGGCCGCTTTTCGCACTTGAACGACTTTGGATGCGTTCTGCTGCAGGGTGCCATGAGCGGTGTTGATGCGAAAAACATCCACCCCTTCGTGGATCAGCTCGACGAGTTTCTCAACCGTATCGGTGGCAGGGCCAACGGTCGCCACGATCTTCGTACAGGCTTCATCGTACCGCGGTCGGGGCATCAAAGTTCTTTCATTTGAGTTTGCCGGGCGCCTAGAGAGGAACGCTCTCAGTGATCAAATGAGCGGTCAAATCGCGAACGCGCTCACAGCCAACTTGCTCCATAACCTGTTGGAGTTGTTTTTTCAGCATCTCAAACGTGTGGTGGCCACCGTACTTGCCCAACGCGCACACGCCAAACATGGGTGTGCGACCCAGGAACACGAACTCGGCGCCGCAAGCCAAGCAGGCCGCCACATCGGCACCCGAGTACATGCCGCCGTCCATCATGACCTTTAACTTGGATGAAAACTCGGGGACCAGCTTGTGCATCGGGACGACCGTCGACTGCCCTCGATCCAGCTGTCGGCCCCCGTGGTTTGAAACGATCAGTCCATCGAGCCCATGTTTTACCGCGATCTCGGCATCCTCCGGGTTGACAATTCCCTTCACGACCAAATTGCCTTTCCACTTCTCGCGGATGGGAGCGATTTTGGCTTCGGTCAAGCGACCTGAGAACGTCTTGTTCATGAACAGTCCCAAATGCTTCATGTTTAAGCCCTTGGGAATGTACGGCTTCATGGTTTGAAACTCGGGTTTGCCGGCAAAGAGCTGGCCTAGAGCCCACGTCGGACTCAGAAACATCTGGACGATGTTGCGGGGCGTCATCCGAGGCGGGATGGAAAGACCATTTCGAATCTCCTTGGGTCGATACGCAAAGGTCGGCGTGTCCGCCAGAATCACCAAGGTCCGACAGCCGGCCTCCCAGGCGCGCTCCAGCAACTTGTCCCGCAGCTCATCCTCGGCAGGGTGATAGAGCTGAAACCAAAACTTTCCCGACGTGATTCGACTGATCTCTTCGATGCTAGCCGTGCTGACCGTCGACAAGGTGAATGGAAGGTTGTGATCCACGGCAGATTGCGCCAGATACTGGCACGCGTTGGGCCACATCAATCCTTGCAGGCCCACCGGTGCGACACCGAACGGGGCATCATAGGTTTCGCCAAATAACTCGGTCTTCTGATCTGCACCCGCGAAATCGCGAAGGTACCAGGGTTTCAGCTGGACTTTCCGTATGTCGCTGTTGTTGCGTGCCAGATTCACTTCCGTGAAACAACCCGCCGCCAAATAGTCATAGGCGAATCCTGGCATGCGGGACTTGGCTTTGGCTCGCAGGTGATCGACGGAAGGATATTCGGAGTTGAAGTGAGATTGCATGGGTGATGTCGTGTCTGGCTGAGCCCGATCTGATGATGTCAAGCCATCCCTGGGCCCAGCGTTGATGCGTCAGTCTTCAAGAATGAGGATAGGGAGTCGAAATTGGTAACGCGGATGATAGGCCAATCACCACGCATCGGCCACGCGGGCGGGGACCTGCCCCGGTGGGAACCGCATGTTTGTCTCCAAGGAAACGAAACGCCCTCAAGAGTTTCGGCCTGCCCAAGAAAGCCGAAAGACTTGGCGTCTTTCGCTACGGCTGTGAGCGAATCAAGACTTCGGTAGATCCAACACCCCGTCCCAACCCGAAGGCGGCGTTCGATGGTGCTGAAGGATGAGTCGCATCAACACGTCCTTCGGCCGGTCCCAGACCGGCAGCTCGTGCAGTCGCGCGTAGGCCGTGTCCCAATCACCCTCAGAAAATGCCCGCCAACCCTCATCGTAGATCGCAATGTGTTCTTGCGTCAGTTGCGGTTGCCCGTCGACCGGGACGACGCATTGGTGCACCCTCACCGGGGTGGCCATCCCCGCGACGCGCACACGGCCCAGCTGACGCAGGGGAGGACGTTCTTTTTCGTTGGTCGCGTTGACCAGGCTGATCGCCGAGTGGTCGTCGATCAAGACTTCGACACCAAAGATCTTTGTCAACCCTTCCATGCGACTGGCAAGATTGACCACGGGTCCAAACGCGGTCACCTTCACTTGGTCCACCGTCCCGATCCGTCCAGCCACTGCCGAACCGCTCGCAATGCCGATCCCACAACGGAACTCGGTTTCGCCGAAGGCATAGTCCCGCCGGATCGCGGACGCCGCCTCGACGGCCGCCCCAATGCCCGCGGGCAAGGCATCGTTGCCTTCGGCCAGCGGTATCGGCCATCCCCAAAAACCCATCGCGGCATCACCGTGAAAGTCACCGATCACGCCGCCCGTGTTGAGGATGTGTTTTGTCATCACGCCTAAAGCAGCGCTGACTTGCTCAAGCAGAATCAACAGTCGATCCGCTTGTTCCTCCGATGTCCTTGAAAACCCGCGCAAGTCACAGAACATCACCGCCAACTCACATTGACGAGGCTTCAGATAATTCTCGGCCTCATGTGTTGACAGGGCGTCCAGAACCACCGGCGCAAAGAAACGCCGCATGGCAGCTTGACGTTGCTGCAACCGCGCCGTCTGACGAACCCCTGCCACCATCGAAGCGACCATCTCCGCGAACTTAATGTCGTCACCCAGACTTTCTTCCCACATGGTCCGTTGTCGGGACGTGTCGGACTCGGAGGCAACCATGTACGGACCCGCAGGCCCGTCGTCCGGGCGACGACCGGCCACATAGATACCCCAGCCGCGGCATGCTTCCCCAGCAAGCGGCACACAAAATGCCCAGTCCACCGTATCCAGCATGGTGAACTCGCCGGCGATCTCGCTGGAATGCCATGCATGTAAAACGGTTTCGCGTCGCTTCAAGGCTCGATGAACCAAGCGGCCACTGACGGGTGCGGACGAGGGCGCGTTGGTGGATCCCTTGTTTTCCTCTCGCTCCGCCCCGGCGCTGTCATTCGATTTGGCGATGGAACGCCCATCGCAATGTAGCACGCGAATCGGCTGCTCAGGCGTGGGCCCCGCCTGCTCCGGGTCGTCCGTGGATCCTGATGGGGCCGCGCTGGCGCTTGCTTCGCCCGCGGTGTCCAAACACACAATCGCGACCATCGATGCCATTGGCGTCGCTCGCAACAGCGTGTCGGTCACCCGCACCAACAATTCGTCTTCATCGACGCTTCCGCTGACCAAATCGGGTAGGCGTGTGAGCAGATCAATCCGTGCAGCCGAGTCGCGAAAGTGTCTTTTTCGTAGATGCGTCGGCTCAAACGACATCTCCGTCAAACCCGGGAGCTCGCTTTCGAAACCGTCGGCCTCCTTGTTGCCCCGACGAACGGCTCCGCGAGCTCCAAGCACATCGCGACCGGAATCCGCGATCGCATCCGGTTCGCTGATCACCCCAGGACGACGCACCAAGGTGAATGTGGTGGAACCAATGACGAAGTGTTCCCCTGGCACAATCACAAACCGATCCCGGGGTCGACCTCGATAGTAGACCGGATTTCGAGCCGACTCGACGCGTTGAACCTCCAAACGATCGCCGGATAACTGCGTGAGTTTGGCATGCACTCGCGATACCAAGGGGTCCCAGCCGACTGCCCATCGCGTTGCAATCTGGCCGCGCGGAAGAAGTGTCTCCAAGGTACCGCCACCACGTCCCAAAACGACATCGCTATGGTGGCCCATCTCCGGCAGGCTTCGACGCCAACGATGGCCGTCCGTGTTGCCCTGCGCGATCAAGTCCGGCATGACTTACTTTCCCAAGCGATGCGAAACCAATGGGGCCGTCGACGAAAGGTACGTTCATTCGGTGGGCGGACGGAAGTAAAACCGCTGTTCGCCCAACTGAAACTCGGTGAGCTGGTCCAGCGTCGCCGAGTTAAGCCTTAGCCAAGATCCGTTGCGCGAGCCCAAGTCTTCGAGCGTCCAGCCCGACTTCGTCAAGAAGAGCTTGGCATGATTCGGACACACGAACGGCTCCCCCGGAACACTGACCGCACACGTGTCCGTATCGCGTCCCAAGACCACATGATCCGACGGCAAGACCAGGCTGGCCTCACGACCCTGCGAATCTCGCCAAAGCAACTTCGGCATTTGAGCCCCTTCCGTCGCGATGGCCGCCGTCTGCAGCACGTCGGTCTGGCCTCGGTTGATCGCCGCGTCGATCTCGTCTTGATACGCCACGCCCGCGATGGGCAACTGAAACAGAAAGCGAACGGACCCGAGTAAGAACTCTTGGCCGTTGCCCAGAACCGCTCGTTGCACCCGAAAGAAGGAACCGTTGCGGCTGTTGAGATCCTGGAATCGGTATACAAAACGACCATTTTCTTTGAAGCACTGAATCTGGGCGTGCCGCTTCGACATCACCACTTCGTTGGGAAACGTCACGTCCGCGTCGTCGCGACCGATCGTGGTCGATCCGCCACGAAGACGGAAGATCTCGGCGTCGTCAATCGAACCATCGTCAAAGGCGGCGAGGAACGCCATGGGCGGTCTGACCGCGGGACGGTAAAGCGGTGTCTGGCGATTGACGATCGGCATCGCCGCATCGCGCCGACGCGCCCGGTGCCGTGCAGGCGATTGACTCGGAGCCTGGACGACCGGTGCGGATTTGCTCCCATGGATCGAGGTCGGGTCGATCACCTGAGTTTGGCGAATCGCCTCGATCTCGCCCGCTTCGTTGCTGCCATGCATCTCCGACGTCGATGGCGTCTCCGAACCCCCGTTTCCCTTGCGCAACGCGGATTCACCGAGAAGTTGTTTCAACTTTCCAAACATGCTTCGTTCGACCTACATCGAGGATGCCTGACCACGGCACAAGTGACGACTTCGCGGCACAGGTGACGACGCGAATGACCAGATCTACAAGAGCTCGTGCAAATGAATGAACGTCTTTCCAAGCCGACCCCCGTAGTTCCCCGCACTGATGCGAATCAAGCCCTCGGTCCGAGCGGCAGCGTGGATGGCGGCCGCAGTCCCCGCTTGGAGTGCCTCCAGATCCTTGCCGTTGAGAATGATCTCCATGATGCTCGCGACACCGTCGGGAACCTTGGATTGATCCCCCAGCTTCTGCTTGAGCGTCGGACAAAATTCCAGATAGGTCGATGCGATTGTGAAGTCGTAGCTACTGCCCGCTTTGGATCCGCTGCTCGCAACACCGCCCGGAAACGTCGTGATGCAGTCCGCAATCGTCTCGGTCGCCTCGGCCGCGGCCTCCGCAGCCGCCAACGCGGTGTCCTCGTCCGGTCCAAAGAACCAAAGGTTTCCGCCCATCACGCCGTCGCGAAAGCCGAATCGACGCGACAGAAAGAACTCTCCGGAAAGGATCGGGATGACCCAGCCCGGTTCCCCGTAACGTTCATCACGAAACTGATGGCGATCACCAAAGAAAGCGACTTTACGCCCCAATTTGAAGTAGTCCTGCGAATCCACGCGATTGAAGCAGCGAGCCGTTGGGCATGTCAGCACATTCTGGCTGATCCGGGCCAGCATGACTTTTTCCAAGTGTTCCCGGCGGTCTTTACGAAAACGGGGAACATGAAATTGGACCACTGCACCGACGCGACCGTCCGGCGTATCCTCAGGTGCAAGCACCTGTGCCACCCCAGCCTCGCAATCACACAAGATCGTGCTGCTGGCATGTCCCGTTGCAGCTTGGGTGGCATGGTCGAGCCATTTTCGATCCCGGGCGGTGATCAGCACCTCGCCATAGATACTGCGAAAACCCTCCGCATACGTGTCCTCAACCAGCTCTTTCAAGGTCTCGGTTGTCATCGCAACAGCACTCACCCGCGGCCTCGCCCTTCGTGAACCTGGGACTCTGTGATCACATAGTCCATGTAGATGTCATGAGACTGCATGGGAATCTCATCAAAGAGCTGGCAATCAAAGGCCAAGGCAACCAGCGGAGTTTCCTGCTTCGCGTTTTCTAGCAGCTTGTCGTAGTAGCCTTTCCCATGACCGGTGCGGCCACCGCTGCGATCGAACGCAACCCCGGGGACCACGATCAAATCCAACGCGCTCACGTCCACTCGCTTGGATTGCACGCCGCGCAGCTCATCCCGTGGTTCCAAGATGCGATACGCCCCTTCGGACAGCTCTTCCATGGACTCGAGGTGAAACAGTTCCAGTTCCCCGTCGACGCAAAACGGGATCACGATTCTCTTTCCGCTCTCGATGCCATTTGGCAAGGCGTGGCGCGTACGCACTTCCGCACGCACGTCCACGTACCACATCACGCATTGAGCCGTTTCATAGGCGGGCAACGATACCAAGCGATCTGTGATCACGTGGCTCACCTCGTCCTTGTTGGCCTGGTCACGCCGGGCGGCATGGGCTGCTGTGCGAATCTCTTGCTTACGCTCGGCCAACTGTTCTTGGGTCTGGTCCAAGGGGAGGTTCCTTTTCAATTACAAAAGCGGAGTTTTCGTGACCGACGGGGGGCGAGTCAAGAACGGACGGGTTTGAAGTCAGTGGGGCAAGGCATCAAAGCGCTCCGCCGCCTCGTCGTAGGGGTGTGGGTCCTCAGGATAGTAGCGCTGGACGCCAAAGCTCGCACGAACGAGCTCGCGAGCCTGATCGATGCCCTGAATCTGCTCGGTGCCAATCATCTGCATCAACACATTGCCAATTGCCGTGGCCTCGACGGGGCCCGCGACGACTTCGCGGTGACACGCATCGGCGGTCATCTGGCAAAGCAAGGCATTCTGCGAACCGCCTCCAACGATATGGATCGTCTCGATGGCGCTGCCCGTCAAGCGTTCAAGGGATCCCAAGCATGCTCGGTAACGCAGTGCGAGCCCTTCTAACGCGGCACGAAACAGTGTGGCATCATTCGTTGGTACCGGCTGTCCCGAAATGCCAGCATAAGAACAAATCGCATCAATCATGTCATCAGGCGCGACGAAGGCCTCGGCATCCGGGTTCAACAGTAATTGAAACGCCTGTGCGTTGCTCGCTTCCTGCACCATGCTGTCCCAGGTCGGTTCCTTGCCTCGCCGTTGCAAGGCCACTCGAATCTGCTGCAGAACCCACAATCCCCCGATGTTCTTCAGCAAGCGGGTGCTGCCTTGCACACCGCCTTCGTTCGTGAAATTCAGCTCGGAACAGAGATCGTTGATGATGGGCGATGGTGTTTCCACCCCCATCAGTGACCAAGTTCCCGAACTGATGTAACACCAATTCGGATTCTCAGGTGCAAATGTCTCGGCAGGCACGGCCAAGACCGCTGATGCGGTGTCATGCGTTGCTGGGGCGATCACCGGGATATCATGAAGACCGGTCGTGGCCGCCACGGAAGCCTGAACGTTGCCAACACGTGTCCCTGCCGGGATGGGATCGCTGAACCAAGGCGATGGGATTTCGAACTGGTCCATCAGACCGGTCGCCCAACGGCCCGTCGATGGGTTGAGCAATTGCGTTGTCGAAGCATTGGAAGCCTCGATCGTGCGCCGTCCGGTCAGGAGCCAATGGAAAAGGTCCGCCACCATCACAAATGATTCCGCTGTTTTCCAAGCGGGGTCACCCGCACGGCGTCCGGCGATCAACTGGTAGAGCGTGTTGATCTCCATGAACTGCAGGCCGGTTTGGGCAAAGATCTCCGACCTGGGAACGACATCGAAAGCCGCCTCGACCATGCCCCGGTTTCGTGGATCGCGATAGTTCCGGACCGGACTGACGATTTCTTCGTTCGCCCCCAGCAGGGCATAGTCCACGCCCCAAGTATCCACACCCACCGAGCGGATTGGACTGCCCGCCGCCTCCTGCGCAGCGTGACAGGATCGCAGCCCGGTGAGGATGGCCTCCCAGAGCCCAATGTGGTTCCAAACCAGGGAATCCTGAATCCGGACGGGACCATTGGGGAAGCGGGATGCCACCTTGAGCTTCAGCCGGCCCCCATCGATCCCCCCGGCAATGACACGTCCGCTAGAGGCCCCCAAATCCACCGCAATATGGACTGGCATGCGAAACGCGTCGTGATCGGATAGCTCTCCCAGGTCGGACAATGGATTCGCTCGCAGGATCTAAGGAGGGGGTCGGAAGGCGGAGGACCGCCGAGGAAGGCGATCATGACGGAATTGGGGCCCCAAGGTTGGCTTCGGACGGTGTCGCGATTGTGGCAGGCGGAACTGGTGGGCGAAAGCAGCCAAAGGTGCGGTGGGGACGTCTTGGGATGAAGTGGTGCCAGCGGAAACAGCGGCCGGCGTCGCTTTCCCGACTGAAAATTGAAACCGTGATGCCAAACTCTCAGAAAAAGTTTTTTTCTGACTGGCAGGGATTGCTAGCAAAGCGGGCCGGGGGCCTCCTGAGTTGGCGAGGCAGGGACACAGTGGCCCCTGAAAGATTCTGTCGCGTGCCCGGTTCCTCGACACGTTTTCCACCCCGCGGCGACGAATCCGAGAAATGGATGTTGACCGAGATTGGAGGGGGCGTAGGCTAAGGCTTCCTCCGCGAGTTCGCCAAGCGTGAGGACGGAAGCGGCCAGTTCGCGGCCACGGGCTGGTAACCGCGTCTTAGTGTCAAAACCCTGTTTTTTGCGGGGTTTCTGCCATGCTCGACGCAGCGTCTTCACGGGCCGGGCACATGAGGTGCCCGGCTGCGAACGCTCGCCTGCTCTCGCATTCCTCATCGCGAAGCTGCCCTGAAGGGACCGTGTCTGGAAGCGAGTTTCGGACGTGATATCACCGTCGTGTGGAACGCTGTCTTTGTGACGTGGCCTGGTCAGTCTTGTGCCGTCTCCCTTGGCGATCAGGCCGTGTGGAGAAGGCGTTTTTCTTGACACGTTTGCGCGCACTTCCGCGTCGGACAAATCGAACCTTATCGCTCTCGCTGAACACCCGCGTGAGGAATGCGATCTTATGCTGCGATCTACAACGTCATCGGAATTCATCACCCTGCAACTTGTCACGATGACCTTGGTCCAATTTGGAACTGCGCTTCATGCTCAATCGCCTTCCTACGAAGGAAAGGAAGTCGACGGCCAAACCAACGCGCGACCCAACGTCTTGTTTGTCTTGACGGATGATCAAAGCTGGGACTCATTTGGCTTTTTGGGAGGTGAAGTTCATACACCACGACTCGACCAGATGGCGCGGGATGGCTTGTACCTGAGCAACTTCAACGTCACCTCAACCGTTTGTTCGCCTTCGCGCTACAGCTTCTTGACAGGACGTTTTGCTGGCCGTTGCGAAGGGGCGCGATTCCTCCGAGAGCACCCGCCGGGTGACCAGACGCAGGTGGAGAACATCGGAGAGTTGGAGTCCCATCGTTGGAACCTGCCGAAGGTGCTCCAAGCTAACGGTTATCGCACGGGTTTCGTCGGCAAGTCCCACGTGGTTCGTCACGATTGGTTACACACCAATCGCGACGCAAGCACGGCCGGTTTGATGGGATGGGAACAAGATGATGACCCGCAAGATCCCACGATCAACGAGCTGATGCGGCAGAGCCATCGGACTTGGTGTGACGAAATCAAACAACACGGCTTTGACTTCGTCGATGGCGTCTATGCGGCGAACCTCAAAGAACTCCACAACGACTCCCTCAACGTCCACAACTTGGACTGGACGATTGCGAACGCATTTGAGTTCTTGGAAACGCGCGACCAACGTCCGTTCTTCCTCTGCGTTTCCACAACGTTGCACCATGGACCCGCACCTTGGGTCAATCGTTTTTCCTTGGAAGCGGATCCACGAATGACGGGCGAGGGGTTCGTTGCCAGCGGATTTGACGTGCTTCCCCCGCGGAGCGATGTACTCCGACGGAACCGGCTGGCGGGGCATCGCCCTGCCGACGCGTACGCCTTGTGGCTGGACGACGGTGTCGGCGCCTTGCTGGACAAATTGCGTGATTTGCAGATCGAAGATGACACGCTGGTGGTCTTCGTGTCCGATCACGGGTCCTACCGCCATGGCAAAACCACACTGTATGACCACGGCATGCGAGTGCCGATGCTCTGTGTTTGGCCCGGGACGATCCGTGGCGGCTTGCGACACGACGGAATCGTCGCCAACATCGACTTGGCGCCAACGATTCTGGACGTTTGCGGTGTCGCCGCCCCGGCTGACTACCGCATGGATGGTGTCAGTTTCCGTGCGGTCCTGCAGGGCAAGGACGGACCCGTTCGCGACGCATTATTCGGGGAGTTGGGGCATTCTCGGTGTGTCAAGACAGAAGAGTGGAAGTACATCGCCATCCGTTATCCCGCCGACGTCCAGGCCAGGATCGATCGTGGCGAGACCTTCGCGGCATTCCAAGACAACCCACGCCTCCCGCCACCCTACCTGACACGAAACGGTCATCTGGGTCATCACGCTGCCAAAGCGAATCCGAACTACTTCCAGGCCAATCAGCTCTATGACTTGAAGAACGATCCGGAGGAAACCAAGAACGTCTTTCACAAACATCCGGAAACCGCTGCCAAGATGCAGCGACGGCTCGCAACGGAACTCGCTCGGTTTGAAGATCGACCGTTTGGCGAATTCACGAAAGCGAGCTTTCGGCAAACGCTGATGCCCTTGTCGACGGACAATGCCGTGGATTTCAGCACGCTCGATGGCAAGGTGATGGTGGGGTATCAAGGTTGGTTCAACACACCCAACGATGCCATGGGCCTTGGCTGGAAGCATTGGGGACGCGGCGTGAAACGAACTTTGGCGGCTGACAAACTCTCGGTGGACCTTTGGCCCGACGTGGCTGAGTTACCGGCGGAAGCTCGCGTTGATACCCCGTTCGCACACGCCGATGGGACGACCGCCCAGGTGTTCAGCAGTGCGCATCCCGCCGTGACGGATCTTCACTTCCGATGGATGCGTCAGCACGGCATCGACGGGGCGTTTGTGCAGCGGTTTGCCAATCAACTGACGTCACCCAAACGTCTCGAGAACGCGAATCGCGTGCTCAACAATATTGGTGCCGCTTGCCAGCTTCATGGCCGAGCATACGCCATCATGTATGACTTGAGCGGCATGCGAGCCGAGAATCTCAAAGCGGTTTTGGATGACTGGACGCGGCTGCGTGAACAAGTGGTCGCGGACCAGAACTACCTCCGTCATCGAGGAGCACCCCTGGTCGCGCTGTGGGGTATCGGCTTCAGCGATGATCGCGACTACACGTTGGCCCAGAGTCGTCGCCTGATCCAAGAATTGAAGGCATCCGGTGTGTCGGTCTTACTGGGCGTCCCGTCGTATTGGCGGACTGGCCAGCGGGATGCGGTGTCCGACGGCCAACTTCGCGACGTCCTCCAATTATCGGATGTACTCTGCCCCTGGACCGTCGGTCGCTACCACGATCCTGAAACGGCTCGAAAACATGCCACGAACACCTGGGCGGGGGACTTGGCCTGGTGCGAACGAACGCAAATGGACTTCATGCCGGTGGTCTACCCGGGTTTCAGTTGGCACAACCTGCATGGCGAACAACTCGATGCGATCCCGCGACGCCACGGCGATTTCTTGTGGGCTCAGGTGGAATCGGCTCACCGGCTCGGGTGCAACATGCTGTATGTGGCCATGTTTGACGAGGTTGATGAGGCGACCGCCATCTTCAAATGCAGCAACCAGCCCCCCGTATCCGATGGATTGCGGTTGCTGGGCTACGACGGCCTGCCTCACGACCACTACCTCCGATTGGCCGGTCGTGCCGCACAGCTTTTTCGCGATCGCCGGACGGCCAAGCTCAAGTCGCGCTGACCTCGGCTCGTTTGGCCTCCTGGGTGTTTCCGTGCCCTTCGACAACGTAGTTTGAAATTGTCTTCGGCATAGAATCTGCTTTAATACGTGCCGCGCAGCGTGCAGATGCCTCGAACCGGCGTTTTTCCGGGTCCATTTGGACGCTACTGGCATCTTTCGGCCTCGATCTCCCTCCTGAGACACTCACTTGACGTCGCTTCCGATCGTATCTGATGACGGCCCTCAAACCACGATCGCCCAACCGAGTGAGGGTGGGGGAACCGAATCAACGCGCGGCCGTTATGCGGTCGTTTCTCTGGGCTGTCCAAAAAACCTGGTCGACACCGAACAAATGCTTGGACGACTGGACGCCGACGGTTATGCCATGGTGGACTCGGTCGAGGGCGCGGACTTCGTCGTTGTCAACACGTGTGGGTTCATCGATTCGGCGCGGCAGGAGTCGATGGAAGCCATCGACGAGATGTTGGAACTGAAGCGGGATGGCCAACTCCGAAACGTGGTCGTCACCGGGTGTCTGGCTGAGCGACAGCGGGACAAACTTCTGGAAGAGCGTCCGGACATCGATGCTCTCGTAGGTGTCTTCGGTCGCAACGATATCGTCTCCGTCGTCGACGACCTCTACTCAGGACTGCAGGAGCAGCGCACGGTTTTCAAACCGGCCGCGGTGAATCCGCTTTCGGATTCCATGCGAGCTGCGGTGACGCCGAAGCACTTCGCCTATCTGAAGATCAGCGAAGGGTGTGATCGACTTTGCACGTTCTGTGCGATCCCAAAAATGCGCGGGAAGCATTTCAGCAAACCCATGGAACAGGTGATCGCGGAGGCGCAACGCCTGGGGGAATCGGGCGTGCGTGAACTCGTGATCGTTGCGCAGGACACGACGTACTACGGCATGGACCGGTATGGCAAACCGCGGCTCACGGAATTGCTTCGTGAACTGGACCAGATCGAATCCGTGGATTGGATTCGCCTGATGTATTTTTACCCCATGTACATCGATGACACGCTGATCGACACCATCGCGGGTGCACGTCGCATCGTGCCCTACATCGACATGCCGTTGCAACACGCGAGCAATCGCATGCTCAAACGCATGGCCCGCAAAACCACGCGTCCCCTGCAAACGGGCATTGTTCGCAAGATGCGTCAGCGAATCGACTCGTTGGTGATGCGGACAACGATGATCACGGGTTTTCCGGGTGAGACGGATGCCGACTTTGATGAACTGATGGATTTCGTCGAGGAGCTTCGCTTTGAGAACCTGGGTGTCTTTACGTATTCGATTGAAGACGACACACCCGCGTCGCGACTCCCGAACCGGGTTGATCCAGACGTGGCTGCCGAGCGGCGAGACCGGCTGATGGCGATGCAGCAGCAAATCGCCTTCGATTGGAATGAGGGCCGGGTTGGCGGCGTGGAAGACGTCTTGATCGACGCGGAACTGCCCGATCAGCCTGGAGTGTTTTTGGGCCGAAGTCGTTGCGAAGCGCCGGACGTGGATGGGCTCATTTATGTAACCGAAACCGATCCGGCACGCCCGGTCGAGATCGGTCAGATCCGCCCCTGCGAAATCGTGGCCTCGCAAGGCTATGACTTGGTTGCGGCGACCTGTGACCCCCACTCCACCGCCCCGTGACGTCGCACGAACGGAATGTTCCGATGACACCATCGCCGTCGACTCCAATGAATCCTTCGATCTACAACGTGCCCAACGCGTTGACGACCATTCGTTTCGCGCTCGCGATTGCGGTCATGGTGTTGATCCCCTCTGGCCAGCCGCTCGCGGCCTTGATTGTTTTTCTGGTCGCCGCGTCCACAGACTGGATGGATGGTTACTGGGCACGCAAGTACGGCCAAGTCACCAAGCTTGGGCGCATCTTTGATCCCTTTGTCGACAAGATCATCATTTGCGGTTCGTTCATTGCGTTGGTGGAACTTCCCGACAGCCCCGTTGCGGCCTGGATGGCCACCACGGTGGTTGCCCGGGAATTGCTCGTGACCAGTCTCCGTGGCATCATCGAGGGTGCCGGGGGCGACTTCTCGGCCAGCTGGCTTGGCAAGTGGAAGATGGTCGTTCAGTGTGCCGCGGTCGTCGCCGTCCTGCTAACGTTTTTGCTCCTGCCCAATCCAACCTGGCTTGTCTGGGTAACGCCACTGCTGCTTTGGGGCGCGATCTTCATCACCGTGTATTCGGGTGTCGACTACTCCTTGATCGCGGCGAAAGTCCTGCGTTCCCAAGGGGGCGAGGATGCTGCCAACCCTGAGGTTTCACCTTCATCGGACGCGAACCATCAAGATGTCCCACCGGAGTCAGAGATCACCTCAAAGCCACTTCCAAGCAAGGCCTCAAGTGATGCCATGCCAAAGGGCGATGCCGTTATCAGCGACGAAGTTGACCGCGAACAACAGCTCGTCAACGAGGCGCCGAATTGAGCCGGGTTCTAGAATTGGCCCAATCCGAAGCGGATGTGTCTGCCGGCGAAGCAACCATTGCCGAGACCACCCAGCAAGCACTGGATGTTGCTTCCCAGCCCATGGGCTTGGTGCAAGTGGTTAGCCTCTTGCTCTCCATCTCGATCCTCGCGGTGTTCCTCACCTGCATTGGCGCGTGGATCCGATTGATCCGCCGGCGTATATCGCTGACCGGCGAGCGCGCCATCCTGCCCGCGCGGCCGCGTCTCCCGCCGACCTGGACGCCGGTCGATGGTTTTTTCTTTTGGGTGGCGCTTCTGGTCGTCAGCATTGTCATGGGAGCTGCGTTTCAGCTACTTGGCTGGATCGATCTTCGCCAAGGCGGTGATGGTGACGGCGGAAGTGCTTCTCTGTCAGTTGCCCACCTGGCGCTCAGCGCCTTTTCCATGTTGGCGGCAACGCTCATCACCCTGCAGATCCTTTTGCTCCGTCGCGGTGACGCCTTGGAACGACTGGGAATCATTCCCAAGGGAGCGGATGTAAAGCTGGGGTTGATGGCCGCCGTCCTGGTGCTGCCGCCGACAATGGGGCTGATGGGTTTGGTATCGATGTTGGTGGAGTATTCGCATCCGGTCTTGGACGTCCTCCAACCGAAGGACTCGGAGGGGCCCAACCTGCCTGTTTTTGCGTTGTTGTTCGTGACGACTGCCATCGTGACCCCGGTTGTGGAGGAGTACTGGTTTCGTGGGCTCGTCCAAGGAGGCTTGCAAGCCTTTGCCGACTTCCGCAACCAATGGGAAACGCCAACGACGGAAGCCACGCCCCCAACTCAAGTCGATCCCGCGACAATGCCATTGGCGGGAGCGGCGATGGCAGCACCGGAGACCGGTCCTTTGCCCACGGACTCGGAGTCGACTGCGTATGCTGCGTTCGAAGCCCCTGTGGGTGAGTCCCGAGGTAGGTCGATCAACGATGTTACCTGGACCCCGACCGCGATGTGGCCCCTTTTTGTCAGCAGTCTGATCTTCGCACTCATGCACTGGGGACATGGCCTCGCACCGATTCCCCTCTTCTTTCTCGCGACCGCGCTGGGATACATCTATCGCCAAACGGGATCTCTGATTCCCTGCATCCTGGTTCACATGGTTCTCAACAGCCTCACCATGGTCGTGACGTTACTACAGATGCTGTCACCCTCAGTCGGTTAGATCGAGCTTTCCTTACAGACTTCGGCATGCGGTTATGTTCTCTAGAGGGAAACATACCAGGAATTCATCTCGGATGGAAAACATGCGTTTTCAAACCAAGCACAACCATGCTGGCCTGACTGACAGGGCGTTCGAATTCTTTGGATCCTTTATGCCAACACGTCTAGTAGCACTCTTCAATCGCTTCCCAAACGGCGTCCAGGCCGTCACGCCAATGAAGGTCGATTTCGACCGCCAGCACAGGCACACCCGCGATCCGATCGGTTTGCAATTTGACAAGGTCTTTTCGGGTGCAAAGCACAAAGGTTGGCGTTTCGGGGCCCTCGCCTAGGGCATTGATCCACTCGCGAAGTGAGTCGCGCGTCGGCCGATCGTAGGGGTGGTGGTCGGGTAAGTCGCGTCGAGCGGCCACAATCGCTCCCATCGAAGTCACGGTCGCTTCGAATGCATCTGGGTTCCCAATCGCCGATAGCACGGCCACGGGTTGGTTTTCGACTCGCGTTATCGGCTGGGAATCTCCGCGGCAATCCACGAGTCGCACCGGAGCATGCTCGGTCGTGGCGATTGGCGCCGATGGATTCCAACGCCGCACCTGTGCCTCGATCGCGGTCACGACCGACCCATCGACCTGATCCGCGCGTGTGATGATGACCGCATCGGCGCGTCGGATCGCGCTGAGCGGTTCACGCAAATAGCCGCGCGGAAGCAAGTATCCGAAACCGAACGGGCAGGTTGCATCCACGACCAACACGTTCACGTCGCGGAATAGGCGACGATGTTGATAGCCATCGTCCATCACAATGATTTCACTTTCTAGCTCCTGGGTCGCCACCAGCGCTGCCGCATGACGATTCGGATCTTGCACGTGCGGGACATCCGGCAAGCGGGCGTATAGTTCCTTGGCCTCGTCATTTTGGCCATCATCCAAGCCGCCGTAGCCCCGGCTGATGATGGCGACCCGTAGGCCGCGCTCGCGGAGGCGACGACAGACATCACAAACGATGGGGGTCTTTCCGGTACCGCCCGTGGTGATGTTGCCAATGCAGATGACGGGCACGTCGGCGTGATTGACGGTTTTGATCGAAAGGTCATAGCCAAGTCGATCGAGGGCCTGCCCGATCCCATAAACTCCGGATGCTAGTCGCAGGACGGAGCGAGCCAATGCCGCCGCAAGACCTCGATGCTGACCGCTGACCAAGCCTCGGTGATCGATCCCGCCGAGCGTCACGCTTGATGACTCGCTTTCTGGCGACGGCGACCGATTGGGATATCCAAATCGGACGTGGTGGCGTCATCACTCAGAATCTCTTCCGTGCTTTGGGGATCGACCTTCCGGCAAACCTCCGTGAGTTTGTCAGACAGGTCGTCCAGCCAGTCTTCCCACGTTTCGACCGTCGTTTCCGTGGGTGGGATGTTGGCGAGTTCCTCTAGCAACAGGATCATCCGTAAGCAGTGCCGAAACAGGAGGCCTTCTTCCTTCTGCAACTTGCGTGACGTCACATACTTGTCAAAGTCGAATCCAAACTCGCGCAGTTCGCCCACGATCCAGACAGGTTGGACTCGGACGTCACTAACGCGCGGGAATTCATCTCGAAACAATCGCAGCAGCTTCTCGCCGACTGAAAGGGGCCACACACGTGGCTCTGCAAACATCACGCGGCCAAACCCTTTGTCGCGGACGGTTTCATCCTCGTCATCTTCGTCCGTGGCGCCGCCGAGCTCTTCCGCTGTCGCCAGCCCACGCTGCAGCAGCATCGGATCCAGACGGGTCGTTGCGAGCGTCCCAGGCGGTAAATCCTCGAGGCTGGGCAAGCGAGTCAAACGTGCCACCGTCCCAGGGACTTCGAGCACACTTTCGATCGCCGCGATCCGCTCTTCTGGGTCCGCAACCGCCAAGTGATCCGCCAGGAAGACACCGAAGAGTGGGTTGATACTTCGAAGTTGCACGAGGCGCTCCAAGCGTTCCGTGGGCATGGCCGTGTCAGGGCGGTAATCATCGACTTCAAAGCCTCGACTTGCGATTCGATTGGGATCGGTATCGGTTTCCTCGTTGGCGAGGTTCGTGGATGTCACGCTATTCGTCTCGCCATCTCGTGACCGCATATCGTCCAGCAATGCACCGAAGATGCCCTCAGTCGGTTGCGGTTTGGTCTCTGTGAGGGCGCCGCCCTGCCCGCCTGCTCCCGCCACTTTGGATCCCGACGGCAAAGAGGGTCCGGCGGGTCTTGGTTTTGGATCGAGCTCGAGGTAGCCGGCGGTCCATAACGTGATCAGCATGCGGTTCAAATCACGCTGGGCATTGGGGATCTCATTGCTCGGAAGCAAGCGCCGGCCAACAAGGTCACGAATCGGCTGCACGTTTGCGTCCTTGGACAGCAGATAGCACAGCAGTCGCCATGGGATGCGACCGCGACTTGCCAGGTCTGCCGCCTTGGCATCGCGAAGTTGTTCGAACTGCGATTCCGTCCAGTAGGTTTCTCCGCTGCGACGCTTTGGCATCTTCTTCTTGAGTTGCTTCTTTGCCTTAAGCAGTCCGGGATCCTTGGTGTCTTCCGGTATCTGGTCAAACTTCTGGCGCCAACGGAAGAGCTTGACATCGTCCTCGTGAGCCAGCGCGAAAACGTAGCCGCGATCGTCAAACTGGGGGCGCCCCGCCCGACCAAAAATCTGTTGTGCCGATGCGGTGTCCACCAGCTTGCGTTTGTCACGTGGGCCCTTGAGCAGACTCGGCAGCACAACACTGCGTGCGGGCAGGTTGATTCCCGCTGCCAGGGTTTCGGTGCAAACACAGATGGCGAGCAGCTTCTTCTGAAACAACTCCTCAACGACGCGCCGATACTTGGGCAGAATCCCAGCGTGATGGACACCGACGCCGCGCATCAGAATCTGTTTGAGCTTGGGACCAACACCGTGGCTCAGTGCCGTCGCATTGAGAATGTCAGACAGCTCAGCTTGCCGCGTTTTGTCGATCAGGGATTTTCCCTTGAGCATCTCCGCGGTTGTCCAGCATGCGGACCGTGAGAAGCAGAACATCAGCGAGGGGGTGCGACGTTCATCCACATCGCCTGCGGCAATCCTTTCGGCGAAGTCGTTGATCAGTTCGTCTTCGACCCATTCGTATTGCAAAGGCACCTTCCGCTCGGTGCCCTGTACCAGTTGCAGCTCGCGACCGTGCGATCGACGCAGCCAGGAAACAAACTCCATGGAGTTGCCCACGGTGGCACTGATCAGCAGGCTCCGAACATGCTTGGGCAACATCGCCAGCGTCATTTCCCAAACGATGCCGCGCTGCGTGTCGTTGAACGAATGGAACTCGTCCATCACAACGGCGCTCACATCGTCAAATGCAAACGCTTCGGGGTTCAGCAAACGATTGAGCAGGATTTCGGCGACGACGACCAAGACCCGCGCGTTGGGATTGACGGTGCGGTTGCCCGTGACCAAGCCAACATCATTCGCCGAAAAGCCCCACCGCACCGCAGATTCCCGTAACTCGTCCAGTTTCTGGTCGGTCAGCGCGATCAGCGGCGTGGTGTAGTACATCCTTGTGCCGGAACGCAGTGCCTCATAAACAGCCGCCTCCGCGATCAGCGTCTTTCCGGTTCCCGTTGGCGCGCACACCAGGACGCCATGTTCGCCCGGCGTCGCGTCGCCACCTGTGAAATAGGCGAGCAAGGCCTCTTCTTGAACGGGATACGGCTCGTATTGCAGCAGGGAAAAATACTCCTCGGCAACCGTATCGCGGGACACCGACGGGTCAACGTTGTCGCCAAAATTCACCTCCTGATTCTGTTCGCTCATGCGTGGGTTTTACCATCAACTCCATTGTCGGGCTGGGCGCGTCTTGAGCCGATAAACGGCAGCATTGCCTTCAGCCCATGTGTATCAGATGTTAGCCTGAGGTGTGACGGCACTTCGATTTTGCCTTCGCCCAGCCCAGAACAAGATGAAACCGCAGAGAATCCCTGGAACGTTGAGAATGAAAGACTTGTGCCGGGCTTTTGCCTTGCTGGCCTTAGGTTGTGTGTGTCCTTTTACCAGAGTCTCCGCATGGGGCATGCAGGGACCCGAACGCCCCAATATCCTTGTCTTCTTTGTCGACGACATGGGCTGGGCCGATAGCAGTGTTTATGGCAGCGATTTCTATGAAACGCCCAATCTAAAGCGTCTGGCTGAGCGTGCCACCGTCTTTCGCCAGGCGTATGCCCAACCGCTATGCTCTCCATCTCGGGCAGCGTTGCAGACCGGCAAATACCCCGCCCGATTTGCGATGCACCAAGCGATCACGGGTGGGAGCAAAGCAGAACCGACGGTGCCTGCGCGTCCGCGTGGATCCGATCGTGTTCGCTGGCCGGAGAGTCGGTCGCATTTGCCGTTGAAGGAAACAACGGTCGCCGAAGTTGTCCGTGCAGCGGGCTATGACACCTGGTTTCTGGGAAAGTGGCATTTGGGAGCCAACCCGAAGTATTGGCCGCAAAAACAAGGCTATCAAACGGTGATTTGCGTGGGCGGTGCCGGGCCAAGGGGAGGCTATTTCGGACCCAACGAGATTCAGGCCCTTGAGCCACGCAGCCAGGAAGGCGAATACATTTGCGAGCGGCTAACGGAGGACGCATGTGACCTGATTCGGAATCGATCTTCGAAGCCCTTCCTCATGTTGCTTTCGCATTTCAACGTGCATTCCCCCTACGAAGCGAAGGCGGCTGACATCGAACGGTTTGAAAGGAAGCGAGCCTCCGTGCCTCGTTCCAAGCATCAGAACCCAGTCATGGCGGCCATGCTTTGGTCAATGGATCAAAGTCTGGGCGCAATCATGGCGTGTTTGCACGAGGAAGGAATTCGAGAGAACACCTGGGTGGTCTTTGTATCAGACAACGGGGGCGTCCACTGGGAAAACATGAAGGGTGACATGGCGACGCGCTTTCCGATGCCCGTGACATCCAATGCGCCGCTACGGGGAGGAAAGGCTTGCTTTTACGAGGGTGGTGTCCGTGTTCCGTTTCTCATCAGCCCACCGAGTGGCCAAGTTCCGAACGCAGAATGCGAAACGCCGGTCCATGTGATCGATTTGATGCCGACCATTGGTGAGATTGCGGGTGCCGAGGTCGACCCAGATAGCATCGACGGCATGAGCTTGTTGCCACTGCTTCGAGACGACGCCGATGATTTCCCCGCACGAAAACTCTATTGCCACTTCCCGCGACGCACAACGTTGGCCTCGACCGTCGGTGGGTCATTTGTCCGTGACGGCAACTTCAAGTTGATCCGACACTGGTTCGCGAAGGGTGACGGTGAACACAAGTACGAGCTCTTTGATCTCAGTTCCGATATCGGCGAGACGGATAATCTGGCGGAGGAAAGACCTGCATTGGTCCAGCAACTCAGCGATGACTTGGACCACTGGCTCGACGATACGAGCGCACTACTTCCAATACCCGTCACGCAGGCTGCTGATCACTGAAAGCCATCCAGTCGTAACGACTCGGTCATGGTGAGCCGATCAGTTTCGCCAGGCAGGTTGAATTTCACCCGGTCAATGGGACGTTTGAACTCGATTGCTGGCCCGTTCTTGCGTGTGCTCTTCCATCGACCTGCGATCACGAAAGTCGCGTGCGATCGCAAGATATGCGAGATATGGGCGGGGTTACCGCTGGCAAAGCGGCTACGAAGCCAACTCGGGTTTCAAAACCGTCTTGCCACCCAACAATCCGTTTTATACGCTCACTCTGCCCGGTAATTGGTTTCCCGATTCCAGCGGCGGCAATTTCACGGCTGGCGACCGTCTTTTCACGCTCTCTTCGCTGGGATCACAGAGCCCCTTCAGGCTGTGGGGTGTCTTGGGGTCTTGCGCAAGCAGCGAGAACGTCGACGCGGAATTCCGAGTCCTGCGTCAGTATTTCTTTTTCTCCGAGCGGTTCGCGCTGGGACGCTCTTTCTTAGCCAATTCTCAACAAGCACATTATCGAAGCCGATGAAAACTTCTGCGCTGCTCACATGTCTTTTCGTTGTCGTCACTGCTGTCGGATGCGGTGGCTCCACCACACCGTCGATCGTTGTCGACAAGAATGAGGCCGACAAATACAACGTTCCGGAAGATGTCATTGAGCAAGAAATGGCGGCTGCCCAAACCGGGGCACGGCAATGAGCGTTCTGACGCTGCCTATCTGACCGCTCGATTGCAAACGAAAGGCAAAGGGTTCCTCGGACGTTTCACGTGCTGAGCCCCTCAGAGATCCACTTGAGCTCCGGGGTGCTTGCTGTTACGATCTCCGGCCAATTTCAATTTTTGACCACGGAGAGCCACATGGCGAGCAAGTCCACCATCACCAAAATGAATAAGATTGAGCGGCTTGTAAAGAAGTACGAAAAGCGTCGGGCGGACCTGAAAAAAGCCGGCGAGTACGGCGAACTGAGTCAATTGCCGCGAAGCTCGAGCCGGACCCGGTTGCGACGTCTTTGCAAGGTGACAGGACGCAGCCGTGGGGTCTATCGGAAGTTTGGCGTCTCCAGAATCGTGATTCGCGATCTGGCCGACCAGGGTCTGATTCCAGGTCTCAGAAAAGCGAGTTGGTAGCTCGTTCGCAGCACAGTTTCCTTATCGGCTGGCTCTCCTCCTGGCCAGCGGCAACGCGATAGAAAGCGATTCCTCGCCGTCAACGGCGTGCTGAACTGGACATGACATCAGCGGCAGAGCGTTAGCTCACAGTTCAGCCAGCATTGCTGGAAATCACTTAATATCGGGTGCGTAATGCCTTTGGACGATAGGCACACTGTGATCGCAATCTGACCAGGGAGACCCAGCGCTTGCAGCTGCGTGTGCGGATTGTATGAATCCCTGGCGGCCCGATCATCTGCTTGGTTTCTCTCGAGCGGGGCAGCCAGACGTCAGGCCCGTCTACCGCGAAAGAGCGAGATTTCGCTTCCGCCGACAGAACAGGCCGAAAGACTTGGCGTCTTTCGCTACGCCCCCAAGCAACAGGGGCTCACCCAAGAAAGCGGGCTACTTTTTGTCCTTGGGGAAGCTGAATGGCTTGTTGACCACGGGCTTCTGGACCAAACCCATCCGGATCGCCTGGGTGCTGACCCAGACTCGCTTCACCTCGCCATCGACCACGGCCCGCACCCGCTGTAGGTTTGGTTTGAACTTCCGCCGTGTGATACCCGTGATTTTGGTTCCGACGCCGCCAAGTCGCTTGGCTTTACCCCGGGTTTGAACACGGTTGCCTTTGCTGGTCTTCTTGCCCGTGTAGTGACACTTCTTGCCCATGATTTTACCGCCGGGTTGTGATATCGAGAGTGCGTGGTTCCGCAGACTGGCGGAACAAGTAGCTCCAGAACAGCCCATTCAGTTTGCAATGAGGCGCTCTAGCGTACCGACCGCACCGCATTTTCCGGCGAATTGTACGAAAACGAGTTCTGCTGGCAAGTTCAGTTACAGGGTTCCGATGAGCAATCTCAGTTCTGGATCGTGAGATAACTGTCCGGCCACGGATCCTGAAACTCGCCGCCCGACCTCCAGTGATCGATTTCGTCCTCCGTCAGAAAGCAGCGAACAAGTGATTCGGCGAATCGATCGACCTGCGATTTGTCCCCGATAACGGTGAGATGGCAACGACGATCTCCAAAACGCCCCGTCTCGGTTGCCAACCTCTTGCGGAGGCCCTCAATCTCCATCGCGTCCAGGCCATTGTTTTCATCTTCGAGGATTCCCGCCCGCCAGTACCCAATCAGCTCGAGATTGATGCCGCCCGCCGCCTGATTCCAGAGCAGCGAGACCTTGTCACGGCTGGCAAGGTAGAAGAAGCCTTTGCTCCGATAGATGTGTTGGCCGAGTTGTTTTTGACAGGTGTCCCACAATCGCTGAGGATGAAACGGACGGTCATCAAGGATCACTCGCGTGGCCAGGTTGTAGGGCCGATCGTCAAGGTCTTCTGATTCGACTGCTGGTTTCAGTTCTTCGACAAGCTGTGCTACCCGGTGATAGTCGTAGTCGGGAAACGCCAGCACATCATCAAGCGGCAGGTTTCCCCACGGCACCGAGACAACCGACACGAACGGGTTCAGATCGTGAATCGATTTGGCGATCGATTGCAACTTGCTCGGCTTGATTCGATCGACTTTGGTGAGGACTAAATGGCTGCAGAACATGATTTGCTCCACCAGCAAATTGGTTGTATCTCGAATTGAGTTCTGCAAATTGTGTTGCATGATCGGAATCAATTGCTGCCCACAGTCATAGTCTTGATCGACCATCGCACTGTCGACCAGTGTCAGCACGCCCGTGAGTCGGATCCGCGGCTGCGTCTGCAACAGTTCAACAAGCGGCATCGGGTGGCAGCTTCCCGAAGTCTCGATGATCAGCAGGTCAAGTGACTCACCTGAAAGCAGACGTTGGAGTGCCTTTTCAAGTTCTTCGATTCCCTTGTTACTACTCAAAACACAGGAGTGAATCGATTCGAAGCGCTCGTCGTTCTTTTCGAAGAACTCGGTCTGAGCAACGATCAGTCCGTCGACGTCGAGCTCGCTCATGTCATTGACAACCACGCCTACGGACAGCCGTTTCTTGTGCGACTGAACAAGCAGGCTCCTTAACAGCGTTGTCTTACCTGATCCCAGGAAACCATTGAGAATTAGAACCGGAAGCCGTGTTCTTGCAGAGCGTTTGAAGTTCTTGCTGATTTTAATCGCCGCCTTGCCAGTCGTGGTTCGCGCGTTGAGTTCGAGTCGCCTCGAGGCGTGCTAGGGTATCAAATTTACGGCGTTCAGTCTTATGAGCTCGACGTGTCACGCAGTTCTTCGCGGATGGTGCGGATTCGGGGACCTTTGCTACCGACCAAATCGCATCGGAAGGTTTCGGTCACATAGCGAACCGGTTGCCGCTGACCGGGAATCGAGAACCGATCGCCTTTCTGCAAGACAAACCGTTTCTCTTGCATCGAACCGAATTGGTCACTTCCCGCTGCTTGGCATGGAAGCCAGACACCCTGCGGAAGCCGTTGGCCTGCGACTGGCATCTCCAGATAGAACTCCGGATAACAGTGGCCGGGAATCCACACCATGCGAGCCGGGATGCGGGAGTTGCGACAGAGCGCCACAAAGAGGCTTGTCATGTCTTCGCAGTCACCTTTGCCGTCGATCAAAGCGGTCGACGCTTTCGTGATCTCGCCCTCACGATATTTCACGCGTTCCCGCACAACCTCATAGATCTTTCGCACGCGCGCCCATGCGTTTTCGTGGTCCATCGCGTTGATCTCTCGAGACAGCATCCGGATGCGCACGTGGCTGGCATCGATCATGGGACTGTTGCCCATGTACTGCTTGAGAGTTCGATCCAGGCGTTTCGGGACTTGCAACTGATCTGCCAGGCCCTTGTCAGGACCGACGATGTCTTGTTTGACAATCTCAAAGTCGAGCGTGATCGTGGCCTCCGCGTTCGCCGGAAGCTCGGGGATCCCAATGCTCATGCGACGAGCGCCTTCGCCCAGATCCTGTGGAGCAATGGAAGCGACGCGATCGTCGACGTCTCGACCAAGAACCTTCACCGTTTGTTCCGGCCAATCGATGGGCACTGGAAAAGTTGCGACGGCTGCACGCAACTTGGTGGGCGTGTTGATCTCAATGCCAAGTCGCCAGCGAGACGTCTGCGGGTTGTCGTAGCGCAGGACGGGTGACGGCGCTGGGTCTCCGGACGCGTGACCCTTGTTGACATCCGTGGTGAGGTGGACGAGTCCAAACACAGAAGCGGTGGTCGTGTGCTTGAGGACTGACCTGCGATTCAGTGGGGCAGTGGTGTTGGATGATCTCATGCTGTTACCCATCTGGGCGGATCGCCATGATTCAAAACGCACGGGACAGAGCTGTCGAGCGTTAGCCGCCGATCCCCCCTTAAGATAGCGGCGACTAACGCTCTAGCCCTGTTGCGCGATCACGCTGAAAGAGACGCACCCGGCTCAATCAGTCTACTCAGTTGATCAACTGGGCTCCCGGCGGTAGTGGATCTTCGTGAAGGATCACGTCACCATGGACATCCACCCGACGGGATTGCACGCGGGGCTGCCACGATGATCCGGTTCCGTACGGGTCCACGGGATAGCCGGTCGTGCCGGGCAGGATTGTCTGCGTTCCTGGAACGACCGTCTCGGTCGGATAGTAGCCAGATGGGAGATACGGATCGACCGAGCCTCCAAGGTAAGGTTCGACGGAACCCTGGCATCCGCAGTCCGCAGCCATGCCAACGGAATACGGTGTTGGCCCGCAGGTCGGAGCACCACAGGTCGGTGTTCCGCAAGTCGCCGCGGAAGCAACGGCACCGGGGTTCGGGTTGTAGGGGGCTGCATTATTGGACAGGGGATTGAGCGCGTTGCCGATGGCACCAACGCGGTTGCATAGGCCACAGGAGGCACCACGCCCGAACAGGCAACTGCGCGTCACGCCGCAACCCGTCGTCGCGAAAAGAATCGTCAAAAGCCCTAAATGAGCTAGGATGCGGACAGCCATGAGAGTTCCCTCGACGGTCAAACTGTGCTTAAACGTTGGCCTCCGATGGGTGACCTCTGAAAACTAGGACGTCCTGAGTGTTGTGCAAACGCAACATCGTTTTTTTTCAGCAACAATTCGGTGACGCCTGTCAACGTAGGTCTCAAGCATCCGACGACACGATTAGGTTTGCCGTCCCCAAGGTGAGGTGAGTCATGTCCACCGGTGCCCGCGTTCCTCGTTCCTCCTGACTATTTCGGACGACATGAAGTCACCGCCCTCACGAATGTGCCACCCGACGCTGGAGACGTTGCCTAAAACGAATCTTCCGTCGACGCAATCGCTGCCGATCAAGTGCGGTGGTTGGTTGGTCCTGTCCTTTTTGTTGGCATCGAGTCACCTGAGTGCGACACCGGTAGCAGATGCCGCTCAGCCGCTTCCGCTGGAGACAGGTGATTGGGTCGACCCATCGAATGGAATTGCCGGTGCAGCATCTGCGGCGCCGAAGACCGTCGACCCCGTCGTCAGCATCCCAGCACCGAAGTGCCTCAGTGGCGACATCACAAGCGACCGACTTTGGTTGATCAGCACACGGCACCTGCCTTATTACGTTGGTTGCGTTCAAGATGGTGCACCGGATCTTCACGTCAGCCGCTTGGACCGATGTGGTCGCCGTTCCAACAGCAGCTTGGACGACTACCAGAATACGATGTGTTCCGATCGTGTTCGTATCGTCTATGTTCACGGCAACTGGCGGGACAGCAAGAATGCCGTGACGCGCGGTTTGGACGCCTATCTCCGGATCACGAGGCGCAATACGTCACGTGTTCCCATCGATTGGGTGATCTGGAGTTGGCCTAGTGATCGACAGTCCGTGGGTTTGAGCGATGCACGCGACAAAGCGAATCGTGCCGACTCGCAAAGCCTCTATCTTGGATGGACGCTTCACCAGCACGTCGCAGTGCGACAGCCGACGGCCTTGATTGGGTTCAGCTTTGGCGGCCGCGTTTGTACCGGCGCGTTGCATTTGCTCGCCGGCGGAACGATCGCAGGCCGACCGTTGGGTTTGCCACCGACGGTGGGAGCTCAAATCGACGTCGGACTGTTGGCCCCGGCACTCGGATCGACCTGGCTTTCCTCGAACGGGCGTCATCGGAAGGCGACCCAGAACATCGACCGGATGGTGTTGCTCTACAACGAACGCGACGTGGTGCTGCGGAATTATTGGTTGCTCAGCAAGGTCCGCGGCATCACGGCTTTGGGCTACACGGGGCCGCGCCAGTTCGCACCGCGAGTCGATGGCACGGCGTTGCCGGTCCGAGCGAAGAATTGCAAACGCACGGTCGGGATGCACCACAGTGAACGCCACTACTACGAGGCGAAGTGCAACGCCGCGTGCGATCTCGCAACGCTGATCACAAGTGCGATGGTACACGACTGAGCCAGAACACTGACTCGAAAGCGTCAGCGTTGACGGTTCTTTCGCCCGGTAGATGCGTTAGCTCGGAGCTCGGATATTGCATCAGCCGCAGAGCGTTAGAGATCGTCCAGCTTAGCAAGCCAGGTAAAAAACCTCGGTCACGCTGAAAATCGTACTCGTACCTCGTACTCAGCGAAGCGGTACTCGTACTCGAGACAGCAACGAGTCGAGTAGAAGTACGAGTACCTCCACTCCGCGGCTGAGTACGAGCACGATTTCCCTTTCCATTCCCGTGACAACGTCCCGATGGGTTACGTCTTAAGCGGGGCGCTCTCGTTAGCTCACGGTTCTGCGAACACATAGGAGTTCGCTTGTAACCGATCGCTAACGCGATTCGGCTGATATGCGGACTGTGATTGCAACTTGATCGCGTAAACCCAGTTTGTTCTGAAACTTAGATTCAAAATCGTTGGTTCGGATTCGATATCTGGCTAGCGACGGTCGCTCGACGAGCTGCGTTTGGCGACTTGCTTGCCCCCTCGAGGACGCAGCAGGTAAACCTTGGGGTCATCCACAATAAAGGATGTGCTCCAACGGTGGCCATCATCCGCACTGCACACGTTGTAGAAGAAGGTGCGTAGACGTTCCGCTTGATAGTTGTACGGGAACTGGCTGGTGACGTAGTCGTCTTGGGTGAGCGCGTCGACTCCCGGCGAGGCATAGTAATGTACCATGCCGTCGGGCGTGACACTCATACCAAGCGTCCACCAGCCGGTGGTCGTGATCTGGGGGCCTCGAAAGTCCCCGCCGCGTTGGTTGCTTCGAACTCGCAAGTACGCGTAGTCGTGCGGCTTTCGTGTCTGCGACTTGCTTTCAAACTCGATGAAAAGACCCGGCCAATAGATCTCGTTCCCCATCTCTTCCCGTTTGATCTTGAAGAAGCCGACTTCCTCTTCGATCAGGGCAGTTGTTTCCAGGGCCAAGCGGAATCCGAAGTGTGGACCACTGCGTTTTTCCCACTGGGCCACCGGCGGCAAAAAGACGCGTGTGGTCACGCTAGGCACTTCGGCGACGTCGATGCGTCTTTTCAAGCGATATTGGACGTTGCAAATGAAATCATCTTGATGCATGGTTCCCGATGGTTGCCCAGGTAGGCCCGTCATCTTGCTGCGCATCAACAAAGCGCCTTTGCTGCCAGGCAAACCGCCTGCGGGTGTCGCGACGCGTTGCACGACGTCAGGGTGACCCCGCTTGATGCCCTCGTACCAGCGACCGTTGGTCGATTTTCCCATGGGCCCGCGTTGGCGTTCGTCGATGTCTTCGGTGCTTTTGGGATTATTTGGGATGTAAGACCAGCTGGGGTCTTCAAAGTCGTCGGCAATCCCAGCGACAACCATTCCTGTGCCAGGAACCACAGGGCGCTGCGCTTGAGCCAGGCCACTGGACGAAAGCAAGGCGACGGTACCCACGGCGAGTGCTCGTTGGGTGAAATGATAAAGTTCTGAGAATGACACTTTCATGATGTCCATCTCTCCGCGGCAGTAGTAAATGCGTGGGAGGCAAACGCTGTTTCGCGTTACCTCAAGCACGTCGACGTACCGGGTCACCAGGGATGCCAGTGAACCTTGGACGTGCATCTTTTGCGGAGGCCCCCCTCCGGGAAGGAAGAATCGTCACATTCGTTACACATCTCCATCGGAACTTGGGGGTTGGGGTCGAAAGTTCCAGAAACCCCTTCGTGGATGCACGTCAGACCGTATGCCGTCCCCCCTCACGGCGTGTGAAACGGCAATGGGAAGATGCTCCGACGCAAGCGTTTGACGTCACAGACGCTACCACTGGTTCAGGTTGGCCCCTCAATCTTCCCGCAACGGTAAAGCAGGCCAATTTTGTTCAACTTCGACACCCTCGGGGTGTGGTCGGACTAAGGTTGCATGTGTCGGGGGACGTTCGACATCACTGACGAGACACCGAGTTTTTAAGCGTCCCCCCGTGCGAGGTGGGGTCGGTCCTTCGGGGCCGGCTCCGCCTTTTTTCGTGCGCTCAGAGTATTGTTGACGGGCATGAACCGGCCAATGCGTCAGCGATGACCTGGGATTCTCTTTGGGCTACAATCTCTGGTTGCGAGAGCCATCCCAACCGCCATTCGCACGCAGGCCCGCGCGGCTGCGTGTCCCGCCTCAATCAAATCGGAATGTCGACCATGCGTTGCAAGCTTGCTTGTTTCGTATTCCTGCTGGTGTCTTCGCAGCCAGGCGTCGTCCTGGCCGAGTCCCACATCCCGTCGCTTGACGACGCCACGGCAGCTCGCGTGAAGATCGGCGCCGCGATCTACGCTGAATCGTGCCTGCATTGCCATGGCATGATGGGACGCGGCGTCGAAGACGCCTACCCGGATTCCTTGGCTGGCGATGCCTCGGTTGGTGAACTGGTGGCAATCATCGCCGAAACCATGCCGGAAGAGGATCCGGACGCGTGCGTGGCGAAGGATGCGGAGGCGGTCGCACTCTACGTCTACCACACGTTTTATAGTGAGGCAGCTCGACTGCGTAACAGGCCGCCGCGAGTCGTTTTGCAGCGTCTCACCGCGAATCAGCTTCGTCAGAGTCTCTCGGATGTGTTCGCCTATCGGGGACAGGTTGCCAACACTTCGTGGCAAGCCGAACAAGAGCTTCGTGGTTTGGAGGGCACGTATTACACGACGCAAAAGTGGAAGAAAGAGGATCGCAAGATAGAACGCGTCGACGCGGTCGTGGACTTTGATTGGGGAACGGATGGGCCTGACGGGAAGCCCGCGGGCGAGGGTGACGTGATCAACGGCCAGGATTTTCACGCTCATTTCGAAGGTGGACTGCGTGCGCCTCGCACGGGCCTGTACGAAATCGTGGTGCGATGCACGACGTCATTCAAGATGTACTTGGGGCATCATGACCATGAATTGATCGACAATCATGTTCAGTCGGAAGGCCGCGAAGAGTTTCGCCGGCGTGTGCGTCTAACGGGCGGACGCGTTTACAGGGTGCAAATCGATCTGTACCAGAGAAAGCGTAAGAACGATAAACCACCGTCACGCATTCAATTGGCCTGGATTCCGCCGGGAGGCGTTGAGGAAATCATTCCATCGCAATACCTGCATCCCGAGTGGTCGCCATCGGTGTTGCTATTGGAATCAGAGTTGCCCCCCGACGATCGCACCTACGGCTACGAGCGTGGCATTGCGGTCGATTCGGCGTGGGACAATGCCGTGACAGATGTCGCGTTTGAGTTTGCGGATCATTGTTTTGATTCGCTCTGGCCCGATTACCTGCGCTCCCGCAAGAAGGACAAAGCGGATCGTCGCACGCAGCTCCGGGACTTTTTGGGTGAGATTGTGGGCACGGCCCATCGGGGGACCCTGGATCAAGTCACCCGTGAACGCGTGATCGAAGAATCGATGGCGGCGGGTGAGGATGAGTCATGGATCATTCGAAGGGCAGTTCTGCTCGCAATCAAGTCGCCTCGTTTTCTCTACCCGGCTTTGGATTCCGATCGTCCCGCATCGCTCCGTGCGGCGAATCGCTTGGCTTTGGTGATGCATGATTCCGTGCCTGCGAAGTGGCTGCTCGATGCGGCGAGGGATCGTGATTTGACCAAGCCGCAGGCGCGTCGTGAGGCGGCTTGGCGGCTGCTCGACGACGCACGGACGCGAGCGAAGTTTCGCGACATGATGGACGAGTGGCTGCACCTTCGTGAAGCGGATTCGCTCATCAAGGACAAGGCCATCTTCGCCGGGTTTGATGCGTCCGTCGTGTCGGCTTTGCGGCGTTCCCTCGATCGATTCATCGATGAGACCGTTTGGAGCGAGGCCAGTGATTTTCGACAGCTGGTTGCCGCTGATTGGACGTACAGCTGTTCCAAGCTGGCACGCTATTTTGGCGACTCATGGCAGCCGGCTGACGCGAGCGCAGCGGCCGTGGATGGCTTCTTTTGTAGCCACCATGATCCCCAGGTGCACTGTGGTGTGCTTACACACCCCTTGGTTATGGCAACGCTTTCGTATCACGATTCAACGTCGCCGATTCACCGGGGCGTCTTCTTGATTCGACAGGTGATGGGACGGACCTTGCGGCCACCCAACGCCGCGTTTTCCCCGCTCAGTCAAGATTTGCACCCGGATCTCACGACACGACAGCGGGTCGAGCTGCAGACGGGTGCCGAGGGATGTCAAATCTGTCACCAAAAAATCAACTCGCTGGGATTTGCACTGGAGAACTTTGATGCGACTGGGCGATTCCGTGAACGGGACAATGGGAAGAAGGTCGATGCCAAGGGTTCCTACGTCACCCGTGAGGACGTGTGCGTCCCGTTCAACGGCGGGCGCGAGTTAGCTGCTATGGTGTCGACGAGTGCCGACGCGCACCGGGGATTTGTCAATCGCATGTTCCAGCATTTCGTCAAGCAAGCGCCGGGCGCCTATGGGTCTGAAACGCTCGATCGGTTGACGGATCGATTTCAACAATCGCAGTTCCATATTCAGGAGCTGTTGATTGAGATCGCGGTGATCGCTTCCGAGCCAAACCCATCTGGAGACGCCACATGAGTTGGACTGTTTCGTTGACGGGTCCGAGAGAGACGCGGCACGGTAACGTGATGCCCGACTTTGTTTCGTATTTGCTGAACCCGACGACAAATCAAAAAGGGAAAAACCGATGAGCTCCCGCCTAGCACGACGATCGTTCCTTCGCAAAACCGGTGTGAGTCTGGCAGCGGCCAATTTTGCACTCAACTTGCCCAGCCTGTCCTTTGGCGCGGAAGCACGCGGTCGACAACGACTGATTTTTGTGTTCAGTCCCAATGGTGTGATTCCAAAACACTTTTGGCCGACGCCGAGCGACGACGGCGTTGAGTTCGAGCGAATCTTGGAGCCTCTCAAACCCTTCCATGATCAATTGCTGACGATGCATGGACTATGCAATCAGATCAAGGGCGATGGCGATGGTCACATGCGCGGTATCGGGTGCCTTCTGACCGGTGTGGAGTTGTTTCCCGGGGACATCCAAGGCGGCAGTGACACTCCAGCAGGCTGGTCGCAGGGAATCAGCGTCGATCAGTTTCTGAAGAATCAGCTCCAAGCAAACGCGGAAACGCGGACCCGTTTCGGTTCACTCGAACTGGGTGTGATGGTACCCGATCGCGCCGACACATGGACGCGGATGTCGTATGCCGGGCCCAATCAACCGGTGGCGCCCATCGATGACCCCTACAAACTGTTTGACAAACTGTATGGCCAATCGAGAAATCGCGAAATGCTCGCCAGTGTCCTGGATGACTTGACTGATGATCTGAAAACCCTGCATCGAATGGCCAGTCAAGAAGATCGCCAGTTGCTGGATCGACACGTCGAGTTGGTACGAAACGTGGAACGGGAACTCAAGATCGAGCTGGAATCCCAGTCGGATACCGTCGGTCATGCGGTGCCCGAGTTGCCACCCAACATCGAAGACCAGAATGACAACATGCCGCAGATCACGCGGATGCAGATTGAGCTTCTGGTCAATGCAATGGCCGCTGACTTTGCACGCGTGGCCACGTTCCAGATCACCAACAGCGTGGGGCAGCCGCGTATGCGTTGGCTGGACATCGATGAAGGGCACCACGGCCTTTCACATGAGCCAGACTCCAACGAAGAGGCTTATGAAAAGTTGATCCGCATCAACACGTGGTACTGCGAACAGGTGGCGCTCCTGGCCAAACGCCTTTCGGAGATCCCCGAACCCGGTGGCCCCGGTTCGATGTTGGACCACACCACGATTGTTTGGACCAATGAACTTGGTAAAGGCAATTCCCACACGCGAGACAACATCCCCTTCGTCATGGTGGGAGGCGGTCTTGGACTGCGAACGGGGCGAGCCCTCGACTTTGGACGCGTCCCCCACAATCGATTACTAATGTCGATCGTGGAGCAAATGGGCTTCCCTCAAGACCATTTTGGAAACCCCGATTTCTGTGGGGATGGCCCCCTGACGGGTCTTGTCTGAGACCTTGTCGACGATGTTCGCATCGTCGATGCGGGCCAGACGACCGGTTTGCAGCTAGCGCTGGATGGAAGATACTGCGCGCTTTGAAGATACTGCGCGCTTTGACACGATGGCTCATCGTCCACTTGTCTTTCAAACCGGGAACGTCCATGTCAGTTTCGACGGCCACAACCGCATGTGAGATGCTCGCGCTGCTTCGCGACGGCAAGGCATCGGCCGTCGAGTTGGCGAAGGAAGCCTTGGACAGGATTGAGCAACATCAGCCGACGATCAATGCTTACACCCATGTGGATCGGGACGGAGCCCTCGCGCGGGCCCAGGCAGTCGACGCGGCGCGCGCGAATGGCGAGTCCTTAGGGCCTCTGGCAGGTGTCCCGGTCGCGGTGAAGGATGTGCTCTGTACGAAAGGCCTGCCGACGACTTGTTCCTCCGAGATGCTGCGAGGTTTCGTGCCCCCGTATGATGCGACGGTCGTCGAGAAACTGCACGCCGCGGGCGCGGTGGTCGTGGGCAAGACGAACATGGATGAGTTTGCGATGGGGGCGAGCACTGAAACCAGTGCGATGGGCATCACGCGGAATCCTTGGGACCACGAACGGACACCTGGCGGCAGCAGTGGCGGGGCAGCCGCAACCGTCGCTTGTGGCGACGTTCCGCTGTCGATCGGGACGGACACGGGAGGTTCGATTCGCCAACCCGCGGCCTTCTGCGGCGTGACCGGCATGAAGCCCACGTACGGACGCGTGAGTCGCTATGGCTTGGTGGCCTTTGCGAGCAGCTTGGATCAGGCGGGACCGATTGCAAACTCGGTGGAAGACATCGCATTGATGATGGATGTGATTTCGGGTCATGAGCCGCGCGACAGCACGTCGTTGGATGTCCCGGTCGACGACTATTCTGGGGCCGTGCAGTCGTCGGATCTTCGAGGCATTCGAATCGGTGTTCTGCGCAATGCACTGGCACAGGAGGGTGTTGACGATTCCGTTCGGCAAGCGGTGACAGCTGCGGAATCGACGTTCCAAGACTTGGGTGCGGAGATCATCGATATCGAGTTGCCGCATAGTCCTTATTGGGTGCCGACGTACTACGTGATTGCACCTTGTGAAGCCAGTAGCAATTTGTCTCGCTACGACGGTGCCCACTATGGCCATCGGCAACGAAATGACGCTGCAGATTCACCGCTCGAGATGATGTATCGCTTGTCACGGAAAGAAGGCTTCGGTAGCGAAGTGAAACGCCGCATCATGGTCGGAACCTATGCTTTGTCGGCGGGCTACTACGACGCGTACTACAACCAAGCGCTGAAAGTTCGCCGCCTGATCAAGGGCGATTTCGACGCGGCGTTTTCGCAGGCGGACTTGCTCTTGGGGCCTGTGACGCCTTCGCCGGCGTTTCCGCTGGGACAGAATGCGGATGATCCGGTCGCGATGTACTTATGCGACCTCTTCACAGTTGGCGCGAATCTGGCCGGTGTCCCCGCAATTTCGCTTCCTGGCGGACAGGATGCTTCTGGATTGCCCGTCGGGATTCAATTGCAGGCGCCCGCTTTGATGGAAACACGCTTGCTGTTCGCCGGGCACGCGTTTCAGACCGCGACGGAACACCACCGACAACGCCCGGCCGCCGTGATCGCATAGTCCTGTGACCACGATCGTGAAACGAGGTGGTGTGAAACGAATCTCCGCTGGTGATCGCGAGAGGTAAACCGAAGGAACAATCAGGCAATCTTGCCTGATTGATTCAAGACACAGATCCTTCGTTGTCGATACGAGTCTTGGGGGCGGAGATGGTGCGCGCCAGCAGAAGTGATGGCATGCAACCCTCCATTCACAAACGAGCACTCACGTACACCACGGTTGTCATCGTAGGTGTAATTCTAGGCGGCACCGGCTGTGCAATCATCCCCGAGGCGCGGGTGCGAGATTCGATTCACAATCCCTTCCCGCAGCTGAAACGCGTTGCCATCGTGCCGTTCTTCAACCAGAGTGATTCTCCGCATGTGGACGGTGATGCGGTTGCGAAGGCCTACTACGCAGCCCTGCAGAGCATTCCAGGTTTTGAGGTCTTGCCGGTTGGTGTGACGGCCATTCAGTTCCGTCAATATGCGTCGGAGAACGGCGTTCCCCAGACAGGAGCCGATTTTCAGCGCCTGGCCCAGGCGATGGATGTCGAGGCCGTCGTGATCGGCTCAATCACGGATTTTGATAGCTATTATCCGCCTCGTATGGCCATGACGGTCCACTGGTACGCAGCAAACGAGGGATACCACGTGATCCCGCCTGGCTACGGCTTGCCATGGGGGACGAAAGCGGAAAAGGACATCCCGGCCCGGATCCTTCGTGAAACCGAGTTCGAACTCGCCCGTGCACAACTGAAAACGCAGACGCCGTCGACAGGGGACCCGTTGCCGCCAAGCCCTGAGGAGATTCCGACGAATCCAGGCGAGATGGTCCCGTCGGACTTGGACGAAAAGCAATCGGATTTCGATGTGGCTCGCGTCGCTCATCAACGGCGCCAGCAAGAGAACGAAACGTACCAAGCTGCGGTGGCAGATCACCGGATCGCTGTCCCGGGCATCGTGGAAATCGATGGTTTCTCGCAACGCGCATCGCCAAACCAAGCGTCAGGCCCCGCAGCGGTGAGTCCCCTGCCCTGGGAGACGGTTCCCGTGGATTCGGTTGCGATGGTGGATGGCGACATGGGGTTCCAGCCTTTCATGGACGAGCTGCCAGTCGCAGCAGCGCCTTTGCCGCCTTCGTGGCCCAATCCCGCTGACTTGATTCCAGATCCGCCCGCCCCTGTCCCGCCGATTGCCAAACCGAATCATGAGCCGGTGTTGGCACACACGCGACTGTATCGCGGCGATGACCCCTACTTCACGGGACGTTTGGCGGACTATGTCGAAACCGCCGACGACGCACGCGGATCATCATGGCAGGGCTATATCAAACGTAGCGATGATTTCGTTCGTTTCTGTTGTCACCTTCACGTGACCGAAATGTTGGAGTCTCGCGGTGGGTCTGACCCGAGGGATCTCATTTTGCGTTGGCCCTTGAGCCGATATTGATCCGGCATGGAGATAGCATGCGTTCCCCCACGCAGTTCCAACGGATTCATCATGGAAAAGGAAGTCAACGTCTTGGCATTGGTCAAAGGCGATGAAAAGTTCATCTTTCTATTTGACGATGAGAACAAAGATGAAACCCTGCGTCAGCTTGCCCGCTTCGCTTCCAATCCCGAGATTGATTTCACGTGGTATGACGCGGCTATGCTGTCAAACAAGATTCGTGAAACCGTCATCACGGACGCGGACGAAATCCGAGCTGGAGAGGAATTCGACAGTTTGTCGATCGACGACTTCGTGTGATGCGTAGCGCGACCAGTCGATTCTTGAAACACCTCGCGCATGAGCGAAATGCTTCGGATCTAACGATCAAAGCATACCGCGAGGACCTGATGGGCTTCATCGACTGGATCGAGTCCACCAAGGGGTCTGTTGGACGCCCTTCGGATTTTGAGCCTCACGACCTTCGTGGTTTCCAGGCGGCACTCCAGCATGCCGGTTATGCGAAGAGCACCATCAGCCGCAAACTGGCTTCCTTACGGAGCTTCTTTCGATTCGCAATCAGGGAGGGTTTGGCGAGCACGAATCCGGCCAAGCCGCTGCGAAACCCACGCCAGGCACGCAAGCTACCGCACGTCCTTAGCAACGACGATGTCGGGCGTCTGTTGTCGGCACCACCGGCGAACACCTCGGCGGGGCTGCGTGACCGCGCGATACTGGAGACCGCCTACTCCGGAGGCTTGCGAGTCAGCGAGCTGGTTGGGCTGGAGGACGGCGACCTCGACTACGAGCAAGGATTCATGCGCGTGCGCGGTAAGGGGCGCAAGGAACGCATCAGCCCGTTGGGTTCGTTTGCTGCCAAGGCGATCCAAGACTACGCGGCAAAGAGGACTCGTAGTCCCGAAACGGAGGCACGCCAACGGCAGGCGTCTGTCTTCGTGAATCGATTCGGGAACGCTTTGACCACGCGCAGTGTGGGCCGGATGCTGGAGAAGTACATCGCCGCGGCAGGGCTGGATTCGCGGACCAGCCCACACACGTTGCGACATTCCTTTGCAACCCATTTGCTGGATCGCGGCGCGGACATCCGTAGCGTGCAAGAACTGCTGGGGCATAAGTCACTGGCGACCACGCAGATCTACACGCACGTGAGCGCAGCCAATCTTCGACAGGTCTACGAGGTTGCGCATCCACGAGCCAAGTTGGCAGGATCTTAGGCGTCTGGTCGGTCAAGTAGCCCAACGCGTTGAGATTTTTAGCAAGGGACAGAAACGCGATCTTGACGTGTTTTCGGTGACACCATGGATCCCGTGGTAGTCGCGCCGTTTCCTAGTCATCGCGGAAAGGCATCTGCATTCATCTCGATGACACTTGCCGACTGCTGTGTCTGCCAGGTTTGGTCGTGAGGATTTGGAATCAAGAAAGTCGAAGCTCGGTTTCCCCTTTTGTAACTTCGTACGGCGGATACCTCGGTCCATGGTGGTCTGCCACGCGACTTTCGCAAGCACGAAACCGGCAAGTGTCATGGGGCCGAGTAACATGCCCACGGGATCTTCCCAATATCCTCGGATGACCGCCGCCGTGACTGCTACCCCCGCTGTAACCCACAACAGCGTTCCCAGTCCAAATTTGCGAAGCGCGCGAAGCGACCGTCTTGTTCCTCGAACATGAAGCAGGTGTCGAAGGTCCTCGAATACGTCGCGAAACAAAGTGAATCGTAGGATGGCCAGGAGCAACCCAGCCACCGCCACGATCAAGCAGAACAGCCCGCTGTGTGCCATCGAATAACTCCTGATAAAGCTCGCAACTTACGGGCAGGAAGGAGCAGGGCAGAGGGCGAACTTTCCAACAGGTCGAGGAGGATTCTCCCTGGACACACATTTGGCAGTGCCTCAACGAACCTCATTGGCGGCGCGGCAAATCAGTCTTCCGACGACTCGATTTCAGCCAACAATGCTTCGAAGTCTTCGTCTTCGTCAACCTCGACCATGGACTCGTCGCTATCGACGCTGTGGGCGACCCCGGCCATTTCCTCAGCGAGGTACTGTGCGAGCTTCGCCGGTGTGGGGTAGTTCCAGGCCAGAACCGGGGTCAATTCCAGACCCAGCCAATCCTCCAGTTCTCCGGACAACTCGACCGCGGCTAGCGAGTCCAGCCCGTACTCGTCAAAGCCCGTCTCAGGGCTGACTTGAACCGAATCGACCGTGTCTCGGGATCGGAGCCACGCGATCAGCCAAGTCTGGATCTGAGAGGTGGCTTGGTCAACGGAATCCGGAGCGACCCGTTTTGGGAGCGGAGGTAGGTCAACGGCCCCGGATGTGTCCCCAAGCTGGGATTGCTTCCAGTCATGACGGGCCGTGATCGATTCTTCTAGCAACATTCGCAGGCACGCTTGTCGCTGAACTTTGCCGCTGGTCGTCAGCGGGATCGTTGCGGGACGAACCAACAACACACGCCGGGCATCGACTTCGTGATCTTCAATGATCTGGCGACGGAACTTACGAACGAGTTCGGGCAAGGCCTCCTCATCCAGATGCCGCGAGACTTCGACGACCACGGCCAGCACATCGGCTTGGACTCCCGGAATGCTGACGGCGACACACTGCACGACGAGGTTTTGTCCAACCGCGCGAATGCTTGCCTCGATGTCTTGCGGGTAGTGATTCCGGCCTCGCAGGATGATCACGTCTTTGCGCCGGCCTGTTACGAACAGTTGCCCGTCGCGAAAAAATCCCAAATCTCCCGTGCGACAATAGCCTTTCTCATGGGAAGCGTTCGCGATGCGAGCCCCAAACTGATCTGCGTTGATCTGGTCTCTTTGCCAGTAGCCGCTCGTCACACTCGTGCCATGCAACCAGATCTCGCCAATCTGGTCATGCCCACAGAGTTGATGGGATTCGGGGTCCACCACGCACACGTCGGTTTGCCACCCGGGTTCGCCGCACGCGACCAAATCGATCGGTGGAAGGCTTTCAGGGCTGGCTCCATTGGGATCAGCCGTGGCCACGCGGCCACGCGCCAACTCATCGCGATCAAGCGAAATGACGCGGGGTTCGGCGGAGCCCACACCGCCCGCAGCCAGAAGGGTGGATTCCGCAAGCCCGTAGCAGGGACAAAACGAAGAAACTCGGAATCCGCTCCGCGCAAAACGGGATGCAAAGCGCTGGAGTGTCTCCGCTGAAATCGGCTCGGCACCGCAGAATGCGAGTTCCCATCCGGATAGATCCAAGTGATCCAGGCACTGCGGGTCGATCCGATCCACACAGAGTTGATATGCGAAGTTCGGCGCGCCGCTGATCGAGGCATGGCAAGCGGCAATGGCCTCAAGCCAGCGTACGGGGCGTTGTAGGAACGTGCGCGGGCCCATCAGTGTCGTGTGGCCGCCCACATAGATGGCCTCCAGGATACCTCCGATCAAGCCCATGTCATGAAAAGGGGGCAGCCAGAAAACGCCACGGCTGTAGTCATCTGAGTCGTCCGGGACGGATTCGATGCAGAATGCCTGGCGAATAGATTCCAGATTGCTGATCAGATTTTGGTGACTGACCATCACACCCTTGGGCTCACTCGTCGAACCGCTGGTGTATTGGAGCAAGGCCAGTTGATCGCCGCCGACAAGTCGACTGTCAAACTCCCAGTTCCGCTCGGTGCCCTCGCCGGACACACGCACCGTGTGACTGAGATGATCGGTGGCGACGGGAATGAGTGCGTTGACGGACTCAGAGACGCGGTTCGAGTCAATTCCCTCCAGCGTCGCCGAATCGGCCAAGAGCACGCGAGCCTGGCAATCTCGGGCTGCCGAATCCAGACGCGGCATCGCACGCCCTGGCTTCGGGAAGGAAGTTGGAACGGGAACCATGCCCGCGTACTGCGCCGCACAAAAGCCAATCAGAAATTCCAGTCCAGGAGGGAATAGCAGAACGGCACGGTCACCAGGTTCCGCCACGACAGACAAACGAGCGGCCAACTCTGTGACGCGTGCATCGAGCTGGCCGTAAGTCAGCGTTGCGGTGGGGTGGACCTTCAACGAAGCGGCAGAACCGTTGCGGGAAGATCCGAGGAAGCTCTCCTCGGTCAAGAACGAGAGGGCGGGACGGTCAGGATGCCGCTGCGACCGATCCCGCAACCCATGCGCCAGTGTGGGCCATGAGAGACCCAAGGCGGCTTCGGCGGGTTGCGATTTCCTGAGCATCTTTCCAGTGCATTCCTGCGAACGAACGAGAGTTCCCGATGAAAGGCGAGGTGACGTCGGCGTTTTGATAGTGTCGGCCAAATGTGAAGCAATCTTGCGATTCTGGTCGTGTATCCCTAGCGCCTTCACAAATGATCCTGGCTAGGCATCCCTGGAAGCCTAGGATATTCGCACAATCTGGCGACAATCTATCGACGCGACTATAGCATACGACCACAATACTCGGATGCAATGTCTACGCTGATGGAGCTCAGCGATTTGCAAACCGAAGTGTTACCCAGCCAGATTAGCGAATCCTGCGGATTCTCACGATGCCTTCATCGTGAGAATTCACGCCACTCGACATAAGGGACGCGGGTTGATG
>JBCCYK010000018.1:0-45302 GCA_039189905.1 Planctomycetota bacterium | reverse complement strand
GGGCTTCCGGCCCGATGTTGCGACGACTTCCTGTCGTCGCTGCGTGAACACCGTCGCTTTGCTCCGGTGCAGTGACGTGTAACCTCATCAAAGAGACCTGACCCGTTTGATTTCGTCATGCAGCAGTCACGAGCCAAGCTTCGGGCCAAACTACGCAAACGCTGTACATGAAACGACTTGCGATTCGACAGTGCCATTCCGTTCTGACCCCTTTTCCGTTCCTGATGGCTTCATTTGATGGCTCCCCGCGCTCACCTCATTCCACGAATACAGCTATGACAATGCTTTTCTTCTTCGCCCGTTACTTGCCTTCCAAAGCATATAGATACGTGCGTAACGACCAAATGCAAAATGCAAACAGTCCGCCAGCGATCGCAAAGTTTAGGAAAAATCTCTTAATGCGAGCTACTCCCGCACGTTGGGTGGTGTGTTCCGAAACACTCAATGGTGCATACGGGTTCTTACGTTGTCGTTGATTAGTCATCAAAAGCTCAATACATTCGGATGGCTTCGGCCCAGAGAGTCCCTTCCCATGAACCCAGACCAGTTTCCGGTTGACTCCCTGTCCTGGGGCTTTGCAAGTGGAAAAGCGAAACTTGTCGGGGCGTTTAACTTTCCACTCCTAGCATAGTCGGCTCCGGCACGACTCCATGCCAGCCTCCCTGAAACCGTCCCGTGGGCCTTGTCGCCTGTGAGACCAAAGACGGGGGTTGTCACAGATCTGTAGGTCGCGATCCAGAGCTCGGGATCGGACTCTCCAACAATACCTTCCTGGATTGCCAGTTCATTTATGTAACCCCACAACACGTAATTTACCTCGGATGAAGAATACACGTTCCCATCCACCGTCACTGTCCCGGGAATCACGTCTGCGGCTTGACTCGAGTTTGCTAGCATACTCTGGTTGTACTTCAGGTTCCAAATGTCCCAACCATTTAGGGAGTACGCGGCGCCGAACTCCATGATCCTTTTTTTCTGCCCAGAACTCTTTCGACGCCATTCTGCCTCGGCTGACCTTAGGACTTTCCGGAGTTTTTGGCCTATCTCCAATCCGCCTGTCCCAGTAGCCGACGCTCTAAACGAGTTTCGCGAAGTGTTTACGTAGGCATTTCCACCCACTATTCCGGTAGCGGTGAAGACACCAAATAGTCTACCAATACCAAGTCCACTGGATCCTCGCCCGGAAGCGCGAACTAAACGAACACTGTATGTAAGAGCCGCTTTAAATATCTGTCCAATGATGTTGGCTCCCGTGCGCAATGCTTGTCGGTCATACTCAAAACGCACTTCCCCTGAAGGATCGGTTCCCATTATCGGATCCCCATGAACGTAGGCATATTTGTGCAGGGTCTGGGGAGTCGAGACGCTTCCGAGAAAAGAGTCAAGTCTATTGAACCGGCCAGAAACTGAGTTGTAGTACCGTGCTCTTAGGTATTGAAGGCCGGTTGAGGCATCGGTCTGTTCGCCGCTGTAGAGAAGTGTGGTGATCGCGTCCGCTGTCGCTTGTACGAACTGAGGGCTGGGGCCAATGAGGTTGCCGTAAGCGTCGTAGGCGAAGAGCTGATCTGCGTTCGCACCGCCACCGGTGATGACGTCAGCAAGATCGTCAAGAAGGGTTCGTGTGCTGCCGTGTCCATCCATCATCAGATATTGCAGGATCGCGCCCGCGCCGTCCGCAATCGCCTGAGCGATCACGTCATGTCCGATGACATAGCTCTTGTCGATCTCGGCAGCGTCTAGCTGTCCGTCACCATCAACATCGACACCCTCCTCCAGCACCTGCTCGTAGCCCGTCAGGTTATTCTTGTCGACTACGAATCGCGTTGTCACGCCATCGACCGTCTTCGCGATGCGAACGCCGGAGTCGTCGTACTCGTAGGTCGTCACCACCTCTGCGTTCGGTCCCGCTTCGCCATCAGTATCGACTCGGGTGACGCTCATGCGACCTTGCAGGTCGTACTCGAAGGTGGTCTGTGAGATCGTGGCACCCGAGGGCGATGTCAGGTCACCGTTGTAGGTCTTCTTGGCTGTTTGGGTGGTCGCGCTGCCAGGGTTACCGCTACTCAGGTTGGAGCCATCGCCGTATTCGTAGAACGTGGTTTGGTCGAAACCGTTGTTTGTGGAGACGTCCTGGTCGCTTCGCTCACGAAGTAAGCGATCGTTGTCGTCGAATTCGTAGGCGATTAGTTCGTCGACAATCGCATCGCGATTGAGGTCGACGGACTTCTCCAATCGGTTGCCCACGAGGTCAAAGGTGTACTGAGCGATGAAGTCGTGAGGTTCGTTGCTCAGCGTGATATCGAGGTCGTAGTCTTCCTGGGTCAAGCGTCCCAAGCCGTCGTAGACCCAGTCGATGTCGGACGTGATCGCGCTCGTGTTATCCGCACCGGTGTTGAGAATCTCCGTTGCGGCGGTCCGCTTGCCAAACAGATCGATGTCGTATTCAAAGCTGCCGCGCACGGTGTCGTTGGTGGAGGCAAGGTCAAAGTCGCCGTTGGCGTTGCGATCAAAGGTGCCATCAGCATTACCGTCGATGTAGTTGACCATTCGGGTGAGGCGATTGAGCGGATCGTACTCGTGGTCGGTCACCAAGCCGTTGCCGAGCTTGACACGGGCCAGGTTGCCGACCGCGTCGTAGACGTACTCGGTCACATCGCCGTCAATTGAGACCGAATTGCCGTCCGCATCCAACCAGTCGATCGCTGTGCCATTGACATCGGAATCGGCGAGCTCAACGGCGATCACATGGGTCAGTCGACCTAGCGTATCGTAAACGTTGCGCACGTCCGTGCGAACGTTCGCGCCTCCTGGGTCGGTTGTGTAGGTGCGGATGCGAAGCCCGGTCCGCTGGGAGTATTCGTAGTGGATGGTGGCTTCATTGGTCGCGACCGAAATCAAACGACCATCGTCATCGTAGCTGTTGACGGTGGAGTGTTCGATCGAAGTTGGGCTGGCGTCACGATCGATCTCGACGCGCGTCTGCCGTCCGAACTCGTCATAGCGGTAGAACGTGGTTTCGCTGGCCGTACCGGCGCCATCGGCATAGGCGGCCAGGTCTGGGAAGGATTGCTTCTGAATCAGCCTGCCGCCGCCGGACGCCGTGTTGTCGTAGGCGTAAGCGGTCACACGGCCCTCGAAGTCGACCATGTAGCGCAACTGTCCGTTGCCAACGCTGGTAGCGGCGTTAACGGCCAGCGGGTCGACGGGCGTATCGTCGTAGACCATCTGCTCGATCTGCCCGAGTGGCAGTGTTCGCGAAACCTGTCGGCCTCGATGATCGAACTCAAAGTCCGTGACGCGAGTGTCGTAGTCAGCATCCACCAGATTGGCTTCGCCACCGTGCTGGTAGTAACGGTCGGCGCCAACTTGATAGACGTTGTCGCGGATGCTCCTTTGATTGTTGTATGGATCAAACGCGTATTCGTAGCGTGGGCGGACCAGACCGATGGTGTCCGAGGGGTGTTCCGCGGCAGGCAGGATCACTGCCGTGAGATTGCCGGTGACGTCGAACTCGTAGTTCGTTGTACGTTCTTGCGCGCGGTCAACCGTATGTGCGTCAAGTGGATTGCTTTGTTTCAGTCCCGTCACCGCGCCTGTGCGGCGACCGAAGCCGTCGTAGACCGTTTCGCTGCGAAGATGTGTCGTCTCGGTGGGATTCGACGGATCCTCGATCTGTGTCGTGATGACCGCGGTCTGTTGTCCCGCGGCATCGTATTCGTAGAAGGTGGTTTGCTGGGAAGCACGATCCAGCAAGCTCTCGTCGAATTGCCCCGTGGCTTCGTCGTAAAGCGGTGGATGCGGGTTGCTCAGATCCGTCAAGCGGATCGTGGCGGCCGATTGCAACAATCGCCCGGCAGCGTCGAAGGTCGAGATGGACAGCATGCGCTGCGGGCTCAGCACACCGGTGGTGACGTCCAGCACATCGACCTGCGGCCCCAGCGTGGCGATCTGCCGGCCAGTGGCGTCGTAGTAGTAGTCGGTGCGGACCCCGAGATCATGCACGGTGTAGAGAACACGGTCGAACGAGTCGTAAGCCGTTTCGCTGACAGACAGCGGCGTGTTGTATGTGAAATCGAAGCTGGTTGTGGTCGTTTGATTCGCGGGAAGATCCGAGGCGGGATCATCGACCAAGGTGAGCGTGACGCCTGTGTGTCGTTCGCTGCGAGTAACGCGTCCGAGCTCATCGTAATGCGTGTGAATCCCGTCGAGCGGCGGGCTGGTTGGTGCCGGGTCACTCGTGCCAAGGGAAAAGTACGGGTCCGCCGAGAAGACAACGCGGCCTTGATCGTCGTAGAGCGTTCGCGAAACCAACCAGCCTTCATCTCCATTCTCGTTCTTGGTTTGGCTGATCGACTGGACCACGTTGCCGCGAACGTCAAAGACACTTCGCGTTTCGGCACCATAGCGATCAACGGAGCGTTCCACACGTCCTTGGTCGTCGTAATGCGTGTTGCTGGTCGAAAGCGGGCTCGCGGCGACCAACGCTGTTTTGAGAGTCTCGAAATCGTTCTCGTCAAAATTCGCCGTCAGCTCGTATTGCGCCGTCGCTGTCGTGCGACCATCGGGATCGTACTCCGTCACGGAGACGAGTGAGTGTTCTGTCGCCGGCGATCCGCCATCCGTCCAATTCGACCAGGAGTGGGTTTGGTTGCCGTTGAGGTCGTAGCCAAAGTACTGACGATTGCCACTGGCGTCCGCTGTCCATGCGATCCGTCCTGTGAGCGGATCGTAGTTCGTGCGAGAAATCAGCTGTTCCGTGGAACCATCGACTTGATAAGTCGCCGTCAACAAACCCGATTGGTTGTACCCGAATCGCGAGTGGTTGAATCGGTGGTCGGAGTCTCCTTCGGTGACGTAGGATTCCAGAAGATTTCCGGTATAGGGTTCGAAAACGTTGTGCGTCACGATTCCATTCGGATCGATGGTCTGCGTGACGCGATCGGCATCGTCGTACTGGAATGTCGTCGTGTTGCCGAGTGCGTCGCTGGTTGTGATCGCTCGGTCGCGGTCATCGTACGTGATGATGCTAGCCCAATCGCCGCGCCGGTAGCCAGCCGCAAGCGGATCGTGTTCGGGAGTTTCGTCGTAGCGATTGGCAACCCCGGTCACCACGTATGGGGCGCTCTGGTGCGTCAAGAGGCCCCGATTGTTGTAGATAGACGCAGTGACACGGTATTGCTTGTCAGCGTCCAGCGGCGCGTCGTCGGTCAGCTGCACGGTGCGGAGCAGGTTGCCTCGATTGTCCACGACTTGATCAACTTGGATCCCGTTGCCATCGTCGACACGCGTGACCATGCGGCCATCGCCGAGGTCCAGTGTGAAACCTAGGCTGGAGGCTTGGTCGCTGGCATCGATCAGCGATTGCAGGCGACCAAGTTGGTCGGCTTCCACGCCAGGATCCGTGCTGTCATAGAAGTCGGCGGTTAAGACGGTGACGTCGGCATAGTCCGCGATCGTCGTCAGATGGAACGGATACTGCGAATTGCCGTACCCGAGTGTTGTTGTTTGCAGTCCACGTGATGTGATGGTGGCCAGCGTGGTGTTGTTGGACGTGTGATCCGGTTCCGCGTAGGTGTAGGTGACGGGTTGCGGGTCGCCGTCATCTTCGGGTGAGCGATAGCGTGCGGCACTGATGGGGTCGAGGATCTCCAACACGCGTCCGTCGCCATTGCGAGCGATGATGACTTCCTGATCTGAAAGCACTCCACCGGAGCGGGAGCGAATGCTCTGCTCGGTCGCCCATTGCGGATGGGCCGAATCGACTGCCGTTTCGATGATGACTTCGCGGGCGACTTGATCTTCGACCCGCCGCAATTGCCCGCTGAGCGGGTCAAAGTGCATCTTCAATCCTGCGGCGGTGGTGAGTAGGAAGGCCGTCGCCAGACGGTCCGCCGAGTAGCTCTGTGAACCACCCGCGATGACAAACGTCCCATCGTCACGCACCGCGTTGCGTTGCAGGACGGTTTGTTCGCTTTGCCCCGCGAGCGTCAGCGTGCTGTAGGTATCGTTGTCCGGCCGGAACCAGACCTGATAGAGACCGTCCGATCCGATGGCTTGAGGCGCGAAGGTGAATCGGTCGATCGATCCATCGAGCGAGCGGACCAAGACCCGCGTTCCCTCGGCCAATGCCTGCCCGAGTCGGGTAGTGACTCGGTCTGGGTGAGACAGTTGGATGCCTGCTTCGGACAGGTTGAGTGACCATCCCGGACCAAAGTCGTCGTCGAGATCACTTGCGTCTCCAACGTCCGTCAACGAAGCCGAAGAGTAGCTGCGGGTCAGCGACACGGGGATACCGCCCAAGTCCACGCTGAGGTCGGTGAACGTCAGATCCAAGTTCCCAAGGCCAGAATCGTTGCGAATCTCGATCAACCGTTCGTCGATGGCATGAATGCAACCCTGTCCACAATTCACCTCCAGATAGAGCCGATAGAGCCCGGAGCGGATAAGCGTGGGGTCGATGGATGCCAGCGGTCCGTTGTTGCCGGTCAGGTTGGCGGGCGCGTTTTGGACCAGGTAAACAAAGTCATTCGGATCATCGACGGCTGTCAGTTTGAGGTCGTAGATGCCGCCGCTGAGATTGGCGACGCCATAAACATCGGTGCGATCATCGACGAGGTCGCCGCGGATGGGCGAATTGATCTTGGCGACATTCGCAACGGCCGGATCATTGACGTAGTAAATCAGTTCCTGACTCAGGCGATCGTCGACAGCCGAATGAGCCTGGTCCCAGTACGTGAGAGCGAGTTTGAGTAAGCCTTGGTTGAGCCCACCCGTGAAGGTGACGGCCCACAGGCTTCCCGCACCATTCACCTCGCCGGTGTTGGCCACAACCGTTGTGCCCGCGTTGTTGCCGACCGCCGAATCCTCTGCAATTAACTGCCAGGTGACGCCGGGCACGCCCAAGTTGTCGTCGACTTCAATCCAAAGGACATACTCGTTCCACTTGGTCGCATCGAGCTCTTCGCTCGGTTTGACGATGTTGCCATCACCGTCCTTGAGATAGACCTGCAGCGAAGGTGGGATCGTATCGGGTTGGACGAAGATTGAGATTGAATGCGTGGTTTCAGCACCGTGCTCATCGCGAACGATGATTCCGATGGGTGAGATCGTTGTGTTTTCGTCTGTCGGTGTGTCCCACTGAAGAGTGCCATCGACGGGGTGGATCTCGAATCCCTGCGCGCTAGCCGCGGCGTCGTCCACAAAGCGGTAGCTGAGACTGCCGCCCTCCGGGTCGGACGCCAGAATCTGATGGACCAGTCGCGTTCCCACGACGGGTTCCAAGACGCCTGTTGAAAGCACAACCGGTGCCAGGTTGGCCGTCACCTGCATGCCGAAGGAACGGTAAGACTCCAAGAAGGGATTCCCGTCGTCGTAGACACGAACCTGCAGTTGGTGGGAGCCAACCTCGGACTCACCCGGTGTCCAAGAAAACATTCCGGACGAAGACAGACTCAATTCCGATGCATCCAACCCGTGCTCAGCCCGATAATCCGCCGGAGTGAGACCGTCGATTTTCACCAGCTTATAGACAGGGTTTGCGATGCCACTGACGTTGAGCGATTCCAGTGGGAAGGTGAAGGGTACATCGGCAGCAAGCAATGGGTTGGGAACATTCGCCAGGAAGGGAGCGAGGATCGTGGTCTCTGGCAGCACGGCATCCAGCTGCCAAGTGACGTCACGATAGATCTCGGGTGCACTGGCTTTGGCAAGCCGTAGCATCATTGGCACTTCCGGCAACGGTGCCGTCCACGTCAACACGCCGGTGGTGGCGTTGTAGACCGCTCCAGGAAAAACAGCACCGCTGGAATTCAAGACCTGTACCAGGACCTCGTCATCGTTGGGGTCTTCCAATACCAAAGGCACTTCCAACGGTCGACCGAAGGTCCACCGACTGGGGAACACCGTCCTCAGACTTGGGACTGATTGATCCGCAATCACACGAACCACGAGTTCTTGCTGTGCGATGCGACCGTAGGCGTCGACTCCGCGGATCTTGAACGCGACTTCCTCGCCAAGGTTGCCTTGACCAGCGGTCCACTGGATCTCGCCCGTTGCAGGATCAAAGGTGGTGCCATCAGGCGATTGATCGGCTGACCATGTGATCCCGGTTGCATAGGGGTCGCCGGGATCCAAGAGTGTCGGCGTGTACTGGAACGCCTGATCCGTTATCGCGAACGTGCGATAGACGGTGCCGTTCAAAAGACCAAACGAGTCCCCAATGTCGCTGCTGCTGGGAGGGATGACGTTGAAGTTGATGTTGACGCGTAGTGATGGATCATTCGCGGCGACCAGTTTGATCGCGTGGGCGACGGGTGCGATTTCGGTGGCCTGCGTTGATCCTGGTGAGGGCGCCGGCGGTTGAGGTGTGAATCGCAAGACGCTGTCACTGCCGATCGTAAGCCCAATTGGTAACTCATCGCTTGGCACGGGATCGGTCGTATCCCCCGTGAATCGAACCCAAGTGATGTCGGAACCACCGACGCTCTGATCGAGCAGTTGCAGGTTCAGTGTTGTCCCAATTGCAATGTCAATGGGCTCAGACAGATTGATGGGCGAATCGGATGAACCGGGATCGAAGACGGTTAAGGGCTGGGGCTGCGCGAAAACGCGGGCGGGCGATCGACCATCCGACACGGAAACTGAGAACGGCACGCGCGAACCAATCGGACCCGGTTGATCCCACACCACGCGATAGTGATTGGATGCGTCGCTGGGTCCCGGTCTCACAACCCGCATCCCTGCATCGAACGCTTCTTGGTTGATGGTGACCGTCAGCGTATCCCCATCCGAATCGGTTGCGAAAACGTCTTGCGACCACGGTGTGCCTGCAAAGAGAGGTGTGACGGCTGGAATCAAGACGCTCGGACGTGAGTTCGGCGTGATCCGGACTGGATAGGTGATCGAAGTCCGCGCACCTAGTGTGTCGATCGCTTCGATTGTCAGCGAGTATTCCCCTTGGGAACCTTGAGGTGGCGTCCATGTCAGACGCCCGCTGCCCGAGAATGTCGGTGCGTCGAAGCCGACAGGCAAACCGGGGACGTCGGATTGGGTGACTTGGTATTGCAGCGTGTGCCCGTTTGGATCGTCTGCCACGATGGCCAGGGAGACGGGGCGTCCGACGGCAAAGTCAGGTAGGAACGTCGTCGTGAATTCCGGCGCGGCATTTTGGGCCGGCGTCTGTTCCGTGGGGGTGCTTGGAGGCGGTGGGTCGGTTGCCCCAGCCGCCCAAACATCAATCGAGAAGGAATAGGTGTTGAAGTTGCCTTCGGGATCGATCAGCTTCAGCCGGAACGCATGTTTGTCCGGATCCGTCGATGTGGCTGACCATTCGATGACGTCGCCGACGACACCGGAAGTGACGTTCGGCGTCGGGTTTGTTGGGTGCGTTAGCAGTTCCCAAGTCACAGCTGCGGCATCGCTATCGATATCTTCTGCGGTAACAGTAAAGGACCAAGTCTGTCCTTCGATGGCCGCCGAGGGAATCAGGGAAGTCAGCGTGGGCGGCTCGCCTGTGTTGACGGGCGGCGTGACTGAGACATCGAAACCATAGATACGATCGAGGCCTTGATTGTCAACGACGCCTACCCGGATGGTGTGTTCACCAACCTGACCCTCCTGTGGCGTCCAGACCACGTCGATGCCTGAGTAGAGCACGTTCGCCAGATTCGCGTCATCAGCGCGTGGTTCCGGTGCACCAATCACAAGGTTGGTGAAGTCGAGCGTGGCCCCCAAGGAGACGGAGATGGGGTCCAGCTGCATCTGATTCACGATGTCAGCGATCCGAAATTCTGTGAAGGCCTGCGTGGTGGCGTTGCGATCGACGATCGCACGGACATTGAGGCTTGTGCGGTACTCCTCATTCGCGGGTGTGACACCTCTGGGATCGTTTCCATCGGCCGGGACGAGCACCGGGCGTATCTCGGCGATGTCGGCCGAAACAGTCAAATAGCCGGTGTTTTGTGCCACACCACCCTTGCCATCACGTGCTTCGACGGTGACGGCTTCGTCGTCCAGGCCGCCGACTGGAAAGTCAGCCAGGGCTCCGCGCAGATACCACTTGATCGGGTCCGCTGCGTCTTGTTCGACCCGTAGCCATGAAGGTCCCTCAACCAAACTCACGTTCTCTGGCCCGAGGAGATCCCCATCGATATCACCGATGAAGAACGGAATCTCGAGGTCGTAGCCATCAGGAATGGGTGTGTTGTCGGGAAAGACGATTTCCGGGTCGCGATTCTCGGGTTTCACAAAGACGGAGAACTGCTGTGTGCTCTGTCCGCCATTGCCATCGTGGACCGAAACAACGACCTGATGGGTCCTTCCAAAGAGACCAGCCTGCTCCGCGGTGGGTGTCCAGGTGATCGTGTTCCCAACCGGATCGGTCATCCCACCAGGACCACTGACAAGTCGATACGTCAGTGCATCGCCGTTCTGGTCAGCAGCGGACAATTCAATCACCAACGATTGGCCGGCCGTGACGTCCGTACTCGGATCGGAATCGAAGTAGGGGCTCAGGTTGTAGAAAGTCCGCGAGGCGACTGGCAGCGAAAATGTTTGGCTTGTAGTTGAAGCGACAAGCTCGTCGGTCTCGTCCGCGCCAACATCGTTGTCATCCAAGTATCGGCTCTTGATCATCCTGCCATCGGAGACACTGACGGTGAAGTCAACGGTTGTGTCGGCCACGTGCCGCGAAGGGACCCAGGTGATCACACCCGTACTGCTGTTGATCCTCATGCCATCAGGCGTGTCATCGGTCAAGGCGTATCGGAGCGTATCATCATCGGCGTCGGATGCGATGACCGAGATCTCGATCGCTCGTTCCACGGGGACGGGCGTTTCAAGTGGCTTCAGTCCCCCGGTTTGTCGCAAATCACTGATAACAGGAAGATGCTGATTGTCGGCCGGCGCCATCACCTCGACCGTCCACGACAATGGTGTCGCAGCGGCCAGTCCCGCCGAGTCTTTCACCGTGGCCCAAAACTCGTAGGTACCCTCCGCATCCGCCGGCGGATTCCATACCAAGCGATCATTCGATCGCTCGGGATGACCGCTGTCGATCAATCGCGGCCGATCGTCCGCGTCCCATGATGCCCAAGGCTCTGAGCCATCTTGAATCAAAGAGAAGGTGAGTGGTCCGCCATCAGGATCCGAGGCAAAGAGATCCACCTGGTAGGCTGCCGTGACAAAGACCGGCAGTGTGGCCGCGACGTAGTCGTTCCCTTGCTCGTCGGTATCAATCCACTGAACATCAAACACGTGGCCTTGACCATCACCGCGAAATGCCAGGTCGTAGACAAATGGGTTGGTCTCTCTGGACGAGGCAGAAACGAACAGGTCAGACTGGCTCTCGGCAGCCAGGTCCGGAGGATCGACTTGGCTGATGGCGATCCGTTGAAAGGCATCTGCAAAGCTGAGCGAGAAAGCCTCGGAAAGCGTCAACTCTGAGTCGCCAAAATCCATCGGCGAGAAGTCTTGTCGCAGCCGCTGGTAATCCCAGACCGTGCCGCCGGAATCGAGGGCCAGATTTCCGTAGTCGCTCATGATTCGAGGCGCGAAATGATAGTTCCGATCGCCGCGATAACCTCCGTCAAAGCCGTATTGGTGACCCGCATCCGAACCAAGCATGTAGGTGAGTCCCTCGGAATCGACGCCAACCACTTCGCCTGAGCGGTGGCCGGAATCGATTGCAAAGTCCCGATCCAATAGCAAGTTGAGCGAACGAGGTCCGGCAAGGGATGCAGCGATCGCCTGCGGGTCGACAAAGTCAGTTGCGCTGATGGAATTGAGCCGAATCTCTCCGCCAAAGCTTCCGATTCCAATGTTGTGGACGTCTTCGGCCAAGGTCAGATCGATCAAGGGAAACTGGCCGTACGTGCCATTGACGGTCATGCCGACGACCATCTCACGACGATCTGCGGCTTCGATATTGAAGGCATTCTGGAAGTCAAACGGCACGACGCCGATGTCGACTTGGTGGACATTGCCTGCGACTGGGGAAGTGACGCCATCCCAGTCGCCCAACCATTGCCGCGTGAATCCACTCGGTTGGGACACGTCGGGCGTGACGCGCCCGAGCTCCCATCGGTCGTCAGACGGCCTTGCCGCCACGTAGTAGAAGTCATTTGGCGCCGTGACATTGAATGCAAGGAAAGTCTCATGCTCGGCATGTTCGTCGAGCTGAATTTCAGACTCAATCGTCAGCGAATGATTGTTTGTCGCAATCAGACTGTAATGGCTCAACACAATCGACTGATCGTCGCCAGCACGACCGGTCAGTTGATCGTTGACAACTTGCCAATGGCCGGAAAGGGATTCGAATCCTTGGTGCGGATCCGCTACTTGGCCATCGAACGCGACCTGACCTAGGAGAGAAAACGTGATGTCATCCAGCCGCGAGCTGCTCCCCAAGAGCGTGTCCCTGAGTTCCTCCTGAGTGAGGGGTGTTGCTCCTCGGTTGTAGTCATCCGTTAGCAGGATGATCTGCGATGCGGTGAATTCGTCGCGGGTAAACTCATAGTCTTGCAGGGCGACGGCCAAACCCTCGATTCCATTTTCGTGGTCATTGTAACCATAAGGTGCCCGGAGGAAGCTCTCCAACTCGTCAACGGTTCCCCAGAGCCCGCCATCCTGAGCCAGGGGCCGTGCCGTGGCCACGCCAAGTGTCACCAAACCATATTTTGTCTCGCTGAAACCAGATTCGAGCAACGACTCATCCAGCGTTGAAAGCACGTTTGGCAACCATTCACGCCCGAAGCCCATTGAGCCGCTGGTGTCGAGGATGAAAACGATCTCCGCCGTTAGCTCAACGTCGCTTGTCTTAAATTCAACGACCTCGTCAGCACGTTGGCCTTCTGCGAGAGCAAGATGAAGGAAGTCCGGGTCAAAATCGGGATTGTCGGGGCTTGCTATCACCCCAGGGATCGAAAATTCAGCGTCTGGATCCGCCCAGATCACTGGGGGCCGGTTAACACCCTCCACTTCGATGACCACCTCGCGTGGTTCGGCGGCTTTGTCAGGATTGCCGGTCTCAAAAACACGTTCGATGAAGCGGACGGATCGGCCTGCCAAGACGGGATCGGGGTTCCAGCTGACACGCCCCTGTTCTTGCGCGGAATCGTAGGTGAACGCAACGTCGTGCTCCGGTGTTGGTTCGTAGTCATCCGGCCAGACCACGTCGCCGAGCGCGAACGTGAGCGCGTCCCCCTCTTCATCGGTCGCCGTCATGACGTATTCATAGGTCTCACCCACGCCAACGCTGCTCGGTGATGTGGATGTCCACTCGGGTGCGGCGTTGGGTGCCGTGAAGGAGGTGTCGATCACATTGCCGAAATTCACCTGGGGGGCGTGCTCGCGTTCATCGATCTGAATGTAGTGATCGATGACCGTGACGCCAGCGACGCTTTGGTCTCGCAGTTGCACCTTGCCCGCAACATCTCCAGCGAATCGTTGGAGAGGAAAGGGCAAGAGACTTGGGTCCAGATGGGGACCGGTTTGCCGGAAACCGCTCAGTTGTCTTTCGCGAACGAAGTAAGCCCCCGGTTCCAGGCCGCTGATTTCGTAGTAGCCGTCCGCCTCGGTCACCGTGGAGGCAACGGGGCTCAATTTTTCTTCGGGATCAAAGACCCCATCGAGATCCTCGTCGCGATAGACGTCAATGGGCCAGCCGGCGATGCCTTCTTCGGTGAAGAACTCCGCCGTGTAACCGACGATCGTGTTTCTCAGTCGATCGGTGTTATAGATGATTTCAGCGGGACTTCCCTGGATCGTGTCCAAGGGTCCCTGGAGAACATTGCCACCGAGACCATACGCACTGATGGTCGTACCACTCGTTCGAATGACGTCGGCCAAGTAGGCATACTCATCGACGAAGACTTCATGCGTGAAGGCGTGATACCCAAACGGCGAAGACTCTCCCATATTGGGAAATCCATCGCTCAAGAAGATAACATTGCTGGGGGAGTGTTCGAGGGAACTGTAGGAAGGGAACTGATTCTGCTCCGGTGGATACTGATAAGTGCCAGATGCGCCGTGCCACCAGACCGCATTCGCCAACCCATTCATCGCAGCGGCATAATTGGTTGCATTCCCGATACCGAAGGCGAAGCTGCTACGAGATTGGTTGGTGACGGGTATTTGCCGATGGGGATAGTCGTCGTATTCCGTCGTGTGTGCGACCAGCTGTGAGTACCGCAGTTTTTCAATGTGCTCCAGCGAGCCCGTTAAACGACTGGTGTCGTCTGCCCTCCCCGGTTGCAGGTATTCGAACGGGGCGAACCGATAGGAGTTATCCAATGTCGAAACGGTCAATCCTGAAAAAGAATCATAAACATCTTCAAACGAGGGTTCCTGATCGCGCAATGGAATCGCCTCCGCCCCAAAAGCGAGTAGGGCCACCGAGATCTTCTCGTTCTCGTCTCGACTCTGATTTGCGAATTCGACATAGTCGATGAAGTCGGTCGCGGCTTGTATCTGAGCATCGATGATCGCATTCGGAATGCCATCCCGGTTAAGGTCGCCGACGGGCGCCCCATTGAGAAAGAGCGAGTTGGTGGAGAATGAGATGTCGATGATCAATAGAAAATCTTGCGCGCCGTTGTCTTCAAACCGATCGCTGTCGCGGACGCCGTTTTCATTGGTGTCGTGATATTTGTAACCGGAAATGGTGGCGTTGAAGGCGTCTTCCTCGGCGATACCGACGTCGGCTGCAGGAAGCACCGGTGTTGGGACGTCTACGGTCGCAACTGGAGCAGCCCAACCGGTAAGTCTTTCGACATCATTGGGGTCGCCGACCCCATGCACCGCAGCCCGCACGTCCACACCTGCTGGCAGAAGTGCCAGGTCATCAAAGGTGTATTGGCCTTGCGCGTTTGTGTATCGAAAGACTTCCCCTCCATCTTGCAATCCGTTTCTGTTGGCGTCTTGGAACAGCAAACGATCTTCCAGCAACACCTCGGTTTCTGCCGCAGGACTCTCACGCAAGGCACCCCGACCGAACTCCTCCAAGTAAACAAGATCGGATGAAAACGCATCGCCACTGAAGACGTCGTCAAAGACGGTCGTGAGTTCACCAAGAAGCGGCGGTGAGACGACATCAATGACGATTGGCCTTGAGAGATTTCCATCCGCGTCTCTCCCAACGATCACAAAAGAATCGTTTGTCAACGAATCATCGATTGCTTGGTAGGCGAAGAGGCCACTCGCAACCAGCGAAAAGGGAACGTCCTCTGCGCCAGTGATCTCAATGGCTCCCTCGATTCCTCCCGTCGCCTGGACATTGAGCAGTCTTCCGCCAGAAGGCCCTGAAACAACCCGGAAGCGATCCGGTGTGATGGGCGCTCCCGTCGTGATCGCACGAGCGTCGCGTCCCAAGGATTCAAGCAGCCCGGCCAACGTTTCGGGACCGTCGAGTCTCCTTGTCTGCGGGTCGATGAGACGCATCGCGTTGATCGCCAACAAGTCGTCTTGCTGGCTGGAATCCAGCGACGCGGAATTGAAGTCGATGCCGTGAAATTTTGCCCCATGCTCCGCGATGATTTGCGTGGCCAGATTGCGAACCGCAACGGTATCGACGGTTTCTCCCCCGCGTGGGTCCTCCTCAAACGCACCGCCCATGACAAAAACATGCCGTGACGCTTTATGGGACCACGTTTCGTCCGCGGTCATGTTGAACAAGGCGTCGACACGTTCTAGGAGATCTTCGGCGGAGGTCGGCACCACCGACGTCAGGGACACACGGTTCTCCAAGACGGCTTCCAGATCAGACCCGTAGACCGACTGAAAGGAACCCAAATGTGGGATCGTGACCTGTTGAAAACCTGGTGCTGCACCGAGGTCCAAGATCGCTGCGGTTCCATTTCCCGTCAGCCCGTCTTCACCTAAGTGAGTCGGGGAATTGTTCGCTTCGTGGACGATCAAGGAAAGATAGGCGTCTCCTGCGTCCTTGTTGCTTGCCTGCCAAGTCTGCAAGGCCCGAATGATCGCTTTGGCTTGAACGAGTGCGGTCCCCTGTGGCGTGTCACTGGTGGGCCGCAAAGCCTGGAAATGCTGTGATGCATCAAGAACAAAAACAAAGTGAGCGACGTCAGACGCTTTGGCAGCAGACAGGTCGAGATCACGAAATCCGTCTCCATCGCGATCCTGAAACACCCTGCCTTCGATGGTTCCGCCGGGCGGGCTCGAGCGATCCGCGACCTCAAGACGCACGGCGTCGATCAGAACGGTTCCGCTGGAACCGCCATTGGTTAATTCGAGTGTCACTTCGGTGATCGGTCGCGTCGGATCAAAAATGGTTCCGACGGATTGCCAAGTCGTGTCGGCAAGAGGTTCTCCCTTTGGTGGCTGGTGTTGATCGACCTGGATCGGAGCAAGTGAAATCGTTGAGCCATCATTCAAGGTTGCACGGACGACGAAGCTCGCATCGCTGGCACGCTGTCCCTGCCAAGTGTCGGGCCACGAGACAAACACCTCGTAGGGAATCTGGTTGCTTGCCGGAAGCCCATGGAAGGTCCAGGTCGCGGACGAAGCTGGGGTGACATCCGATTGCGGCGCACTGAGGTAGCTTCCACCCACGGCACCTGCATCGTAAGTCAGGGAGAAATCACCGCCGGTCGTCACAGCTTGTGTGGCAGTCAGGTGCTCGAAGTTGTCCAGCCCACCTTGCCCATCCAAAGAATCAGCTGCCCCACTCCCACCAGCGAGATAGTCATCTCCCGGACCTCCAAGAATCGCGTCATTGCCCGCCAGTCCATAAAGATGATCGTCTCCGTCACGACCCTCGATCGTATTGGGCAATGCGTTGCCAGCAATCAAATCATTTTGTGGAGTCCCGATGACGTTCTCGATCGCCGCGATTGAAAGCCCTGTCACCGTTAGCAGGTTGTCGTCACCGTGCCCTATCACCGTCTGATCCAAATCACCAGAAAGGTCCAGGCGAATCGCCGTCGTTGTCACCCCAGCAAAGTCAACCGTATCCTCTCCTTCCTTTGGCAACTCGACGAACCGGTCTGCCCCCCAGCCGCCAGCAGCAATCGGATCGCCCGAGTAGAGATAGGTGTCATCACCGGTTCCCCCCACAAGGACATCATTCCCCAGTGCCCCAGAAAGTCGATCGTTGCCCTCTTCGCCATATGCAAGAATCGGGAAATTTACCGCTTCGCGTGCGATCACCTCATCGTCCCCCGCTTTCGCGAGAAGGGTAAGTGAATTGGGAATGGCGACGTTGTAGAAGAAGCTTGCCGTTGCGCCTCCTTCAGGCGTGATGTCAACACGATCTGCATAGATCTCAAACAGTTCGTTGACACCGGTTCCTTCGAAGAGCAAGTCAGAAGTGATGGTGATGTTGACTGGCTTTGGGTCTGAGGCCAGGCCACCGCTGTCGACAACCTCAATGGAGAACGCGTCTGGATCGTCTGATAGACCATCATGCACGTAGTGGAGGAATCCATCGGCGACGTCCTGCACGCTGAATTCATCTCCAGCCTCAAGGACTTGGCTGTTGGCTTGACCTACGAGTTGACCGTTCGTTGGCGGTACTAAAATCCGATATGTCAGTTGCTGTAGACCATCGTGCGAGTCAACGGCCGACAGATTGCCTGGCAAAATCCGCTCCGCTGATCCGATTAGCACGGAGAAGTCGCTCACAAAGAGTTCGGGCGGCGTGTTGGGACCAATCAGTGAAAATGGGATGCTAACCCAGCTACTCATACCACCAGCCAGGTCGGTCGCCTGCACCTCGAGAGAAGGTACCGTGGCAGTTGCATCATGAACAAACCGCAGGTCGTTCAGTTCGGCAGCCGGAAAGCTGTTGAGATCGATCGGTTGCAGGTCATTCGCGCGGATCAATTGCCCGCCGAACACGTTGCGAAATGCAAGCGTGATCTCGGAAAGAGAATGGTTTGCGTCTGTGACCTGGACATCCGCATCGATCGCAACGGTGCCCGCTTCATGGATCGTGATCGGAGCGACCGTGATGACCGGCGGGAAATTGGGTTCCGTCACCGTGACGCGGAACGTCGTTTCAACAGGCCCACCGATTGCGTCGATGACTTGTAAGGTCACATCGGCGTATCCGACTTGGTCCGCAACGCCCGAGATTCTGGCCACCTGCCCCAGCGTGGCATCCTCTTCGACGGTGACCACGACCACGGATTCGTCCGTGCTCTGAATATTTGGCGTCAGAATCGAAGGGTCAGCATCAACAAAGACATAATCGCTCTGCGTTGGGCTTGATTGAAACAGTGGGATGGTGATGCTGCTTCCCGCATCGACGGTGAAGTCCGCAACCGGATTAACGAGTGCAGCGGCTTGAAACTCCGTGGCACCAATGTCAATCCTCCCACCACGCACGCGAAGTCGATCCAGCTGGTCCCGATCCATCGGCGGGTCAAACGTGGATGGATCGAAGTCGGGGTCTCCCGCGTTGACTGCGGGGCTGCCGGGAGTTGGCACCAGCGCAGGGTGGCCATTGGCGGTCACCGGTTGGAGGCCGGCGTAGTTGCTTGGCAAGAATGTGTTATTGTTTACGGGAAAGACCATGCTGGTCAGGTTGTCTTGGCCAATCAGGTTGTGGTCGCTGGTTGGACTCACGGTCGCGAACGCATTGAGCGGTGAGTTCAGGAACCAATTGAGATTGCCTGCAATGATTGAGTTGTTGATATCGGCAGGAACGCTGGGTGCCCAAACACCGCCGACGTCTTCAACCGCCGAATTGCCGACAATGGTTGAATTTGAAATGCTCAAATTGCCGCCCGTCAAAGCCCAGTGCCCAAAACCACCGACAAAGAAGGCCTGGTTATCTGAGATGACGGACTGATGGATTGTGGACTGTGCAACAAGTGCCACGCCGACTCCACCCCAATTGAATGCTGAGTTATTGGCCACCGTTGTGTTGATCAACGTGACCGCATCAATCGCCCAAATTCCAAGGGCAGCACCCACGCCGCCACCCCGATCGCCGGCTTGGTTGGAAGTGATCCGGCTGTTGGTGATCAGTAGGTTGCCTTGTTCAACAGAAACTCCACCACCGTGTCCGGCCGGATATCCTGTTCCGGCATAGGGATTGAAGACGGCACCGGCTCTGTTGAAGCTGATCTCGCTATCGTGGATCACCAAGTCTGCGTTATCACCCAGACTGTGGACGCCGCCACCAGCCCAGTCCGCGACGTTGCCGCGTATATTGAGTCGCGTGAGCGTCAGTTGACCAGCACTAAAAATCGCTCCGCCACGATTGTCGTATGGCGAGCCGCGATAAACGGCGACTCCGTTGACGAGCGTCATATCCGAGATGGTCACTTCGAAGCCACCCACGTCAAAAATGCGACTCTGCTGCCTGGCATCAATCGTCAATAAATCAACACCTGGGCCCACCACCTCAATGTTGCTGGCAACGGTAAGGTCACCCAAGGCACCGTTGAGTTCCAAGCGTCGTGGACTTGCGAACAGGGCAGCATCGAACGTGAGCCTCGCCGGAACTTCAGGATTGCTTTGCGCGTGATGATCCAGCGCCTCGCGTAGACTCCAGAGGGAATCGGTCGTTGTTCCCTCCACCAACACATCCGTCAGTGTCGTGACCACATACTGAGGCTGATTCTGAGTGAGCGACACGACCATCGTGTAGTCGCCCGTGGAGCCCTCGGGGCCACTCCCTGGCAGCAGCGGATCGTAGGCTGTGTTCGGTGTCCCGCTGACCCCGATGTAGTACGTTCCGTCAGCGGTGATCGAGTACGTCAGCACCGCATCCAAGGGATTGGAAGCGGCTGAATCGTTGTCTCCTGTCTCCAACACACTGCCTGAGGAATCAAACAAGCGAAGGTAGCTGTCGAGCGAACTTCCCCCGGGCGTGTTGATGTCGACCGTGACTTCTTGACCTGAGGTAAGTTCAAGCTGGTAGAAGTCAACGTCTTTCGTGCCATGCCAGCCATTGCCCACGCTATCCGTGAAATCAGCATCCGCTGTCACCGTGGGCGACAGGAGCTTTGCCGTGCTGACTCGATCACCCGGAGTATCATCCTGCGGGAGCGCTCCCAAGGTAAACGTGGCCGCGTAGTCCCCAGTGCCGCTGGGAGCGTTGCCGCTGCCGGCCACCTGAGGATCGTAGGCGATATTGTCTCCGGCTGTGATGCCGATGAAGAAGGTCCCGGAGGAACTCGGGGTGAATGTCAAGGACGTGTCCCCGCCATACCCGCTCGCGGAATCGTCCTCTTGTTCTCCGAGTGAATCAAACAAGCGAATGTAGCTATCCAATGCGCTGGTGGGCGTTGCGACATCGACTTCCAAGCTCTGGCCGGCCAACAGGTTGACCTCGTACAGATCGACATCGGAATCCGGATAATGACCGTTTCCGATGCTTTCGTTTCGTGTCAGCGGTTGCTGAGGCGTCAGACTCAGCGGCTCCGCTTGGGTGAGGTCGTCGCCGGGCGAGTCTGAAGCGGGTGGATCACCCTGGGTGAACTTGACCTCATAGTCGCCTATGGCCCCCGCGCTTCCCGACCCCGCTGTCTGTGGGTCGTAGCCAATGTTGTTGCGAGCGCTGATTCCAACGAAGAAGTCGCCCGAAGAACCCGCGGTGAATGTCAGCAGGGCCTCTCCACCGTAACCGTCAGCCTCACCTTCAAGCCCGCCTTGCGAATCAAAGAGCTTGACGTAGCTGCTCAGTTGGCTGGAGGGCGACGTATCGACGTCGATCTCCAAACTCTGGCCCGAAGCCAACGAGAGCTTGTAAAGATCCACGTCCGCGCTGCCATGGTCGCCGTCCCCGATCTCCGCATCAAATTCAAGCGTGTTGCTCGTTTCAAACTCGACGGGTCGAGCAGCAGTGATTTCATCACCGGCAAGATCGGCAGCCAACAGGTAGCGTTTCTCAAGCAGTTCAGCTCGCGCACGGCGGTAGTTCTTGAGACAGGGCTTGCGCCGCCGACGTAAACGCTGCCAAAGAGATTTTCGGTTGGAAGCCATTCGCAAATTCCCTGCGAGTTCTAGTCACGAACATGACCGAGCACGTAGTGTGAGAACCACGATCAATAGGTTCCCGAGAGGGGATGTCGTAGTCCCAAAGGACCGCATTATTCCACTCACCTGGGTGTCATGCAACATGCACCTCAAGATATGGATTAGCCTCGCCGAGGTATTTGAATCCGTCCTGCAGAGACGCAGGCGATTGATTTGGTCCGGCTTCATGGCGAGCAAAGTCTGACGTGTTGCAGCATCCGTCACGCAACACGGCCCCGGCGTGCCAGGTCGGTCTTCTCTCCTTGAACGCGGTGTTTTCGGGGCCTCAGCGTGCCGCGCCAACTTTGAGGTCGCTTGGCGAGGACTGCCGCGGCGGAACGACTACCATTTCAACTCGCACCGCCGCCTTCCCACCTCTCGCAAAGACCCACCGATGATGCGTACTGCTTCGCGTAGCCCGGCAATTTTTTTCTTGTTCGTCTGCCTTCGGATGCAGGCGCAGGCACCGTTGATCTGACGATGGGCGATCTGTCCGGTCACTTGGACCGCCATGTTGTCATCGCATCGTCGATTCCAATGGAAGGACTCACCTGTGGGTTTATTCCGCCGCCTTGGGTCAGCGAGGCGGTCCGGGGGTGCCCGGCATCATGAGCGAAGATGACCGTCTCCTTTGCGGGTTCTTCAGACCATCACGTCTGACGGTGGGTTCGCATGGTCCGAGTCCCAGATAGTCGCGAGCGTCGATGGCAAAAGCCCGTGCGAGCCCTTCGTCTTCTGTGGCTCCGATGCAAGCAAGCTCTGTTGTCTGTTGCGCGAGAACACGCACACAGAGCGAAGCCTTCTGATACCCATTCCGGCGCCGCCTTCAGTCGTGATCCTGTCGGGACTCCCACCTCAACAACAGTGGCAACTCTCAATCGTCTATTCGGCGCGATTCCGCATGTGATTGGCGGTCTGATAGAACGTCATCTTGAGTTGGGAAACCAGCAGTGGGTCGCTGACCAATTCATCGAGCGCCTGGTTCATACACAACAACCATTGGTCCCGTTCGGCTTCCCCGATCGGAAACGGCAGGTGACGTGCTCGCAGTCTCGGATGACCGTACTCCTCGATGTATAGCGATGGGCCGCCGAAGAACCCCGACAAGAACTTGAACAGCTTGTTTCTGGATTCGGTCAAGTCGTCGGGATGCAGTGCCAGGATCGTTCTCGTTTCGGGCAATTCCGCCATCAGATCGCAAAAGCGATCCACGATGCGGCGGACGCTCTCCTCGCCACCAAGCCGCTCGTAAACAGTGAGTTTCGTCAAGGACTGGATCCTGTCGATTCGGGCCGTATGTTAATACGCGACGTATCGTCGCATGTCGTGGCATCGGTCCGAAGTCGTGGAACGTTCGACAAACTCATCAAAGGACTGATTCCACAATTCCATTGTCACTGGCTAAACGGCGTGTCCACTTGCCTTGCAGATGCCCCTGCTCCAAGCAACAGGTCAACTGAATCTAGAGATGGTTTCATTTTCCTTCGCAGGTAGGTAACCTCCGTCCTCACCAATTCTTGCGCAAGGATATTCGAAATGCTGAGATTGACACTCATCGCGTTTATGTTCTACGGCTCGATGAACGCTTATCAAGTTGCCAAGGGAAACGTGCTTACCTACCAGCTTGAGGGGGAAGTGCTACCAAGCCGCAACCTCGGATTTGCGGAGGACCCGTTTGAAGTGGGTATGGGAGTCTCGATTCTTCTCTCATATGATACGAGCTCGAGCGACAGCGAAGTCGACCCGGCCATCGGGCTGTATGACGACGCCATTACCGAGTATTCCATGAATTTTGGAGATGGTGCGTACACAGCGACATTTGTTAAATCCAACTTTGCTCGTGTCAGTGATCCAAGAAATCTGGGTGACAACATTTGGTTCAGTGCATTTGTTGATGGCGCGGATGTCCAAAGTCAAGTCGGCGTTGTATCACTTCGTTCGAGCGGCGTTCAGTTTTTTGGCCCCGATGAAGTGCTGAACGGCGATTCGCTTGTGGCCCTGCCAAACCACACTGCTTGGAGCCTTCCTACCGACGGTTTACCCAACTTTGCACAGAGCAAGCAGGGAGGTTTGAATTTTGGCGGGAATTTGAATGATCAAGTTCGGGTAAATTTTGTGATTAGTTCGTACTCTCAAGTCCCCGCACCGTCGTCTGTGATTGGACTCTATGGCCTCAGTTTGGTAGGCATTTTGGCGTTTCGCCGAAAAAGGTGACGTGGATTGCAGTTGTCACGCAATGGAACGGCTCCCCGCTTTTGCTGTCATCCACGCGACGGAAGTTTGTCGCTCACACAAACCAATCTATCTTGACTGCAGTCTGAGGTCTCGCGGCTGCCGCACAGCACGCGGCAGAATCGCACTTATAGTCATTCTATGCCGATTTGAATCAAGCCACTCGGCGTGTTTTGTATGCGCGTCGGTCGCCGCGTTGACGAACGAAAGACAAGCCAAACCCAACGATGACGAGAGCACCAAGCGAGAGAAGCGAAGAGGGTTCGGGTACCGCAGCCACCGTCAGACTCTGAATCCGAAAGAGTCCACTTGCCCCCTCAAGCTCGATTTTGGAAGCCGTGATTGAGTCATCAATTGAAAATGACCCGTTGGTTCCTGGGAACGATACCGTCTGAAGGAACTGATCATCCGTGTAAATGTTCAGACTACCTGCGGACGCGGAATAAATCTGAATGCTCTCGATCGCCACCGGTGCAAGCCATGAAAACTCTGCGGTTTCACCAACGCCAATGCGCCCAGGTTGCTCACTCGTTACCGGAAATCCTATGCCAAGACCTCGCATCGTCGAACTACCACTGATCCACCGATTGAAGAGGTTACTGTTTCCTGGTCCGCTCGGGCGCATATCCATTTGTAAGCCGCCGGATACAACTGAGGTTTCGCCGAACACAACCCCTAAGTTAAGAGATTGTGCGGGCCTGAAGTCGTATGTGATAGAATTCGCAGTCGCCTTGCCGATGTCGCAGTGACACAAGGCAAAGCACGCGAGTGAACTCAACGACAATACGATAGTTGGGCGTAGATTAGAATGCGTTGACATTAACTGATCCCCTTTCAAGCAACTCGATACTGACGCATTTTCTTCATGCTGTTTGTAGAAGCTTGTGTGCGATTCATCCGCCTATAACTAAGAAAGACGCGTTCTTATGCTTCCGGTAAACAGTCTAGGCCGAGCACTGTAGCAACTTGGCTCTCACTTGTCTACCAGCACGATGCCGCTATGGAATCTGTTTACTAGTGGAACATAGCATGCTTCGGGAAGCTGTGAGATGAAGGCGCACGAACCAGGAGCATCATTGCTAGAGACACCGTTTGGTTTGACCTCAATCGGGGAGAGGCTTGCCGCTTGTAGGCAAGCTGCACTTGCTGGGTCCTGCGATTCAGACTGTTCCAGTCGTAACACCATGGACTGGTTTCCATGAGAGGCCTTTGCCCCTGGGACTGTCGTTTCATTCTCGTAATCGATAGGCTTTGCAGACGGATTCAACCTTCGCCTTATCCGGTGCAATTGTGTCTGATCAGCCGATTGCCCGCCACGACAGAGCCGACTCATGTCGCAACTGGATGCTTACGACTACACGCTGCCGCGCGAATTGATCGCGCAGCATCCCTTGCCCAACCGGGTCGACGCGCGCTTGATGGTGGTGGACCGCGCGACGCAGACGATTGATCACTACCACGTACGCGACCTGCCCGAACTCCTACGCGCGGAAGACGTGTTGGTTCGCAACGACTCCCGCGTCATCCCAGCACGCTTGATCGGGCGGCGCGAACAGACCGGCGGTCGGTGGCAAGGTCTGTTCTTGCGCGTCGATGAGGAGACGGGGGTTTGGGAGTTGCTTTCCAAGACGCGCGGTCGACTCGTGGAGGGAGAGCTGATCGTGGTGGAAGACCGCGATGGACGTGATGGGCTGCTGATGGCGGTGGTGGGACGATTGGGCGGGAACCTGTTGGTGCGCCCGTTGGAAACACCCGACGGTCACCCCGATCCCCAAGCCACCGACGTGGGGACACTGCTGCAACGCTACGGTCGCGTTCCAATTCCCCCGTACATTCGCGACGGACACATGGTGGATTCCGACTTGGAGCGCTACCAAACCGTCTACGCAAGCGAGCAACCCGAGGATTGTCGCAGTGTCGCGGCGCCGACGGCGGGCTTGCATTTCACCGACGGTCTGTTGAAGCAAATCGCAAAGGGACAGACCTCACTCGCATCGGTCACACTGCATGTGGGCGTGGGCACGTTTCGCCCCATTGGCGTCGACAAGCTCGAAGAACATGAAATGCATGCCGAGTGGGGACGGCTGGACGAGGAGAACGCCACGGTGATTGCGGATCGTCGGTCGGGAGGTGGCCGCTGCGTCGCCATCGGCACGACCAGCGTTCGTGTTTTGGAGTCGGCAGCGTCCCATCACCACGGCGATATCCAGCCTTGGACCGGCATGACGGACCTCTTCATTCGTCCGCCGTACTCCTTCGCGGCGGTCGACTGCTTGATGACAAACTTTCACCTGCCCAAGAGCAGCCTGATCGTGCTGGTCAGTGCCTTCGCGGGGCACGAACTGACGATGCGGGCTTACCAAGAGGCGGTCGAATCCGAGTATCGCTTTTACAGCTACGGCGACGCCATGTTGATTGTGTGAGCCAGGGGGACCAATCGTCGGTGGGTTGATTCACCGACTCGGGGTGATATCGTTTTTTTTGAATCGCGACGCATTCTCTCCCACTTCCACGGTGTTTCTGATGGCTCAGCCACGTGTTCTTGTCCTGCGTGCCCCCGGTACGAATTGCGACGAGGAAACCGCTTATGCATTCGAACTTGCGGGCGCGGTGGCGGAGCGGGTCCACGTCAATCGCTTGATCGAAAACCCGGCGCTGCACGCTCGGTATCAGATCCTGTGTTTGCCTGGGGGATTCAGTTATGGCGACGACATCGCGGCAGGCCGCATTTTGGCCACGCGCATGAAGCGTCATCTGGCTGAAATGGTCGCTTACTTCACCGGCAATTCTGATCGCTTGACGCTTGGAATCTGCAACGGGATGCAGGTCCTCATGCGTTTGGGCGTGCTGACGTCCGGGGTCGAAACGCCGGCTCCTGTTGCGGCCGTTGCCGGCGGAAGCGATGCCGTGGGTTTCGACGGCGAGGTGCATCCAACCAACTCAGATGACGCATCCCATGAAATCGCCCCCGCGACGTTGACGTGGAACGACCAGGGTCGCTTCGAGGACCGCTGGGTTCATTTGGCGGTCGATCCACGGACGCCCTGCGTGTTTCTTCGGAACACAGAATCGCTTTACCTGCCGATGGCACACGCCGAGGGCAAGTTTGTGGCGCGCGACGATGCCGCGTTGGACAGCATGCGACAAGCAGGACGACTTGCCTTGCGTTACAGCGATGCCGAGGGAACCTTGTCAGAGAACGTTCTGCCGTTTCCATCCAACCCCAATGGTGGCGATGCCAACGTCGCGGGCGTTTGCGACGCAACGGGTCGCGTTTTTGGATTGATGCCGCATCCCGAACGTCACATCGATCCCACCCACCATCCGTCTTGGACGCGGCGCGAGACGCAGCCCGAGTGCGGCGATGGCATGGCCGTCTTTCACAACGCGGTCGAATACTTCGCGTGAGCGAGTCGGAGACCCGTTTCGCGTTCGGCGAGAACTGGCGTTCGTTCCTCTCGTCTTTCGACGCGGATCGAGTCGACGAAGCGACGCGATCCCTCACACAGCTCCTGGGTCGAAAGTCACTTCACGAAACCACCTTCTTGGACCTTGGTTCCGGAAGTGGCTTGTTCTCGCTGGCCGCCGTTGGCATGGGGGCACGCGTTGTTTCCGTTGATCTGGATGAAAAGAGTGTGGAGTGCACGCGTTTGCTCCGCGAGCGTTGGATGCAATCGGATCCCGATGCCGACCGATCCCGCTGGGAGGTGCACGCGGGTTCGGTTCTCGATCTCGATTTCATGAGATCGCTGGGGCAGTTTGACACCGTTTACAGCTGGGGTGTGCTGCACCATACGGGCGACATGAATCAAGCCATGAAGTTCGCCTCAGAACGGGTCTCCGCAAGCGGCCTGTTTGCCATCGCAATCTACAACGACCAAGGAGGCGGCAGCCGTCGCTGGCTGAGAATCAAACAGGGCTACCATCGGATTCCCTCGTGGATGCGAAGCCCCTATGTCCTCGTGGTCGCGGGCTTCCATGAACTTCGCTTCACATTGGCGCGTCTCGCAGCTGGCCGCAACCCCTTGCCGTTTTCAGATTGGGCAGCCAAACGTCGTGATCGCGGGATGAGCGTTTGGCATGACTGGGTGGACTGGGTCGGTGGTCTTCCCTTCGAAGTGGCTCGTCCAGAGGAGATTGTCGTGCCGCTGCGGGAACGTGGCTTCGTGCTCAACCGCCTTTATACCGTTGGGAACGGATGGGGTTGCAACGAGTATGTGTTTGAAAAACTGCCGATGAGTCCTTCTGCAGGACACGGCAGCAGCTAGGCTGATGGCATGTTGGAATGGTTAGCCTCGCAAGCGACGTACGTCATCTTGATCGCCGCGGCAGTGCATGTCGTCGGCTTCTTCGTTCTGATGGTTTGGGCCCGCGGGATTCGTCGCAGCGTCGCACAGACTTTGGAGCGATTCACAGCGGGACTGCCGCATCGCAGTCGGATGGACTGGCACGTCTCCCTGTCCGATCAGATCGAGGCCTTCCTGGCTGATATCCACGACGCGCTGGCATCGGACACGAACAGCGTGGATCGCCAATCGCTTTCGCAGCGACTACGCGTGCTCGATGAACGCCGGGATTATTTGCAGTCCATGCGTTTTGAAACCGCGTGGAGCGTTGCCCGGTCGATGATCGAAGCGTATCCACTGGCGGGCGTGCTCGGGACGATTTTGGCCATCGGCGCGGCCTTGTCTGCCGATGAAACGGCCTCCGTCACGGTCATCGTGGACCGCTTTGGTGACGCGATCTGGAGCACCTTTGCCGGCTTGGCCTCCGCAATCGGCTTGATGCTGTTGGCCAGTTTCGTCGAACCTAGCTTCGCGCGGCTGACCGAAAATCGGTCGCACGTTCGTGAAACCACGGCCAAGGCGAAACGTGAGCTTCCACCAACGAATGCTCCCAACACGGCGGATTCGATGGAACCGGGGCCATGATCCCTTCGATTTCGCGAAACGCGTCGTTGGCGCCGGTCACGTCCAACTCGACCAATCAGTGGTTGTGGCGTCGCACGCGGTTTCAGTTGGCGCCGCTCATGGACTTGTTGCTCATCATCGTTTTCGCTCAGTTTCTGGATGTCCGCGAAACCAGTCAGAAGCAAGTCGACGCCCTGGTGGCGGAACAGCGGGCTTCGCGAACGCGCGTCTTGAAAGCGGAAGCCGAAGCAACGGCCGCGAAGACGGAAGCGGACAGGCGGTCGGCCCCACTGAGATCGCAGATCGCAGCCTTGCAGCAGTCCCGCGAAGAGGCTGAAACCCGTGCCAGACGGGATGCCACGCGGATGAACCAGGCGCTGCGAACGCTGGCCGCCGGGATTGGAATTTCCGACACGCAGCTGCGCGGCTTTGCGATCGGGGGCGATGACGATGCGGAGATTGCGGTCGAACGCGCCATCGCATTGTCGCAACAACTCTCACGCAGTTCCCCTGCTGCGGTCATGCGTTTTCTGGTCGGTCATGAAGAGCTGCTGAAACGTGCGGAAGTCTGGAACACGCACGTGTTGCCCTCGGGAGACATCAAACTCATCGCGGGCGAACGAACACAGGAATTTCGCCTGGAAGGCACCACGCAGGACGCACGGACGCAAGAAGCGATTGACCAGTTCTATGCGGCCTACAAGCAGCTGCCGGAATCCAAGGGCTTGGTCGTGGTTTTGGTCTCGTTTGATGGGATGAGTCGAGCCGGCGTCTACCAGCCTCTCCTGGATGCGATGCCGGACGCCATGGACCGACTGAGGCTGGACAACCCAGGAAATCGATTTGAGTTCACGGTCTTGGGGACAACACCCGATCCTCAAGAATCAACGCCGCCGGAATGAGATCATCACAGAAAGGAAAGCCAAGGAGAAGCAAGATGAAGAAGCGAGCAGGTTTGGCCGTTGGAGGTGGGATCGCCTTGCTGATCGCAGGCAGCTTCCTCAGTTTCAACTTTGGCGTTGGCGAGGGCGAAAGTCTCGTTCCGGGTGACACGGGTTCCGGGGAAGCAAAGGCCGCGGAAGACGAGTCCGAAACACTCGCGAACGAAACATTCGATGACTCAGTAAGCGGTGGTTCCGTGCGTTTGGTCGATGTCGTGATTGACGACGGCGAGTACTGGGTTGCGTTTGAAAAGGAGGCCCCGGCCGAAGGGCGAGCCCTGCGCGCGATGCAGTCGCTGGAGCAGGTGATCGAAGCGGTCCAGTCCGCGACCGGGGACGCCAACGGGTTCCAGATCCGTGTTTCCCGCACCCCACAAGCCGTGGCGGCAGCCGAAGCCGATCTGATGAACGCGTTGGAAGACGCGGACATTCCGTCCGACCGCGTGGATGCGCGGCGTCAGTTGGTGGAAGAGCTAACCAAGTCGCCGGCAGAAGATCCGGAAGCAGCTGTTTCAGACGGCTCCAACGGCTAAACGTTGGACCCGGTGATTGTTGCTGTCGATCACGTGGACACGCCGTGTGGAATCCATCACCAAAGCCCATGGCTGGTAGAGTTGTCCCACGTCGTGCCCCGGTCCTCCCCACTGGTTCAGCGGTGAACCATCGCGTGCCACGCGTTGGAGTCGTTGGTTACCATATTCGCAGATGACCAGCGTTCCATCTTGGTCGATCACCAAGTCATACGGATAGTAAAACTGGCCCGGCCGATCGCCTTCCTCAACAAAAACCGACATCAACTTTGGCGTTGATTCGTCGAGGTCATAAGCAGCGATTCGGTGGTTGCAGGCGTCGACGATCCAGAGCGTGCGGCCATCGACGACCAGACTCTGCGGACGCACAAAGCGTCCGGGCTCTCTCCCGGTGCCGCCCCACTGACAGATGAATTCTCCCTCGGGAGAGAATTTTTGGATTCGGTCGGAGTCCCCGTACTCACCCACATAGAGACATCCCTCATCGTCAGTCACGGCGTCGGTCACAAACGCGAACTCACCAGGTCCCGTTCCTGCTTGGCCACCGATTTGTTGATCGGCCATCAATTGACCCTTCGGGTCGAAGCAGAGCACCCGGTAGTAGTGCGTGTCAGCAACCAGCAAGACATCCGAGGCAGTCGCCGCACCGCGATCGATTGTCGTTGTGGATCGAAAAGCGAGCCCTGTGGGACGACCGTTCTCGGTTTGCGGCGTCGACCAGGTACGCAGGTGGTTCCCGTCAACGTCGAAGACCTGGATACGGCCTGTTGTGTCGACGATGTAAAGTTGATCCTGCGAATCAACGGTGGCGGCGCGCGGTTTGAGGAAGCGACCGTCGCTGAGACCACGCCTTCCCCAGACCAAATCCACCCAGCCCGCCGGCGTCTTCGGCACGCAACCCACGGTCGTCATCGCAGAACCAACCAACAATTGACCCAAGCATCTTCGGCGATCGATGGCGAGATTTCGTAAATTCTGATCGGCCATCATTTGCTCATGAGGTTGTCGTCACGACAGACGGTCCTTGGCGCCGAGGATACCCAGGTGATTTGGCAACTAGATACGGTCTGCTTGTCGCATCAAGTTCCTTCGCCGTAGGATAGCGGGTTTTCTATTCCCACGCGTCGAGGCGGCATGATCTTCGATCTGCGAAAGACCGACGACCCGCGCGACATGGTCCATCGAACCGTCCAAGCACTCGCGGAAGGTCGCGTGGTGGGCGTTCCCAGCGAGACCGTCTACGGCTTGATCGCCAGTGCCCTGAGCGAGTCGGCGGTGCAGGCCCTGGTCGCGTTGATCACAGGCAATGGCCAGCAGAGTCTTCAACCAGGACAAGTCTCACTGTGCCTAAAAAGCGGTGAAACGGCGGCCGACTTTTTGGTGCCCAACACCCCTGTCGGTCAACGTTTGTCCGCGCGGTGTTTTCCAGGACCCTTGACCTTGATTGCGCCAGCCGACGGGATGACTTCCGCAACCCAACAACTGCCCAACCTCGTGACCGAAGTGCTTCACCGGGCTGCACAGGCAGAGCCCTCGGTCCCGTGTGTTCCGCCGTTGCGCGAGCCAAAGGGGTTGGAAGCCGTGACCCGGCAGACACACGTCGCCGTGCGCGTCGCGGATCATCGCTTGCTGGATCACATCCACACTTACTTGGCCGCACCTCTGATTTGGGGTGAAGTCCGCGTTGGTCGCGATGAGTCTGGCGAGGAGATCCCCGCCACGACAGCTGAGAAGCTTCAGGACGCGATTCGACAGGCAGGCGATTCGACGAACGATTCAGCTGAAGAAACGATGCCACTGCTGCTCGATGATGGCCCAACGCGTTATGGTGGTGTGCCCACGGTCGTTCGCGTTGACGGTCAGCGTTGGACAATGAGCCAGGAGGGAGTGATCCAGTACGCCGCCATGAAACAATTCTCCAAACCGGTCATCGTCCTCGTATGCACCGGCAACACCTGTCGCAGCCCCATGGCAGAAACGCTGCTTCGAGAAATCCTGCGCGAGCGCTTCGAGGACGAGAACATCGCACGCGTTGTCTCGGCAGGCCTCGCTGCCAGCCAAGGCTATGGCGCAAGTCCCCAGGCGGTCGAGGTCATGGGACGTCGTGGTTTGGATTTGACGGGACACTGCAGCCAGCCGCTCGACGATTCGCTGATGAATATGGCCGACCTCGTCTTGACCATGACGCGCCGCCACCGAGACGCCATTCTTGCGGCTTGGCCCGATCGCGCGGATCGTGTTCACACGCTGCGTCATGACGGGGCGGATATCAGTGACCCGATCGGACTGCCCGTTGAAACGTACGAACAGTGCGCCGATCAGATGCAAACCGAACTCAACGCCTGGATGGATCAGCTGGGCGATTCTTTCTTCCGCGATGGAACCGCGGACGCGGACGTGTAGGTTTCACTCCAGCGTGTTGCCCCGCGCCCGTCGAGCAACCTCGGTCACGTCAAGATCGAGCCTGATGGGCGAGGCGTGATACTGATGGCACTGGGTGCAACTGTCCCCCGCGCCGTCGGGATGGTGGCAGGTAACACACGCAGACTTGGATAGGGCATGAAAGTCGGCATGAACTTCCACGGTCACCACCGGAGCCTTGTCACCTGATTCCGGTACGACCTCGCCCGTCATCGCGTGACACTGCCGGCAATCACGCAAGACGGAAATGTTCCAGTGAGGGCGATGTGAGAATCGCGTCAAACTGCGGACGCCGAGTCGAACTTCCGTCGTGCGCCAGCGAGACGCCCATCCGAGATGCGATTCTGAGTTAGAGCCCATGCCCAGCGTGTGACATTCCACGCACGCTTTCACGGCCGGAAGCTCCGCAAGCGCCGCCCAAGCACCTTGGGACCTTTGATCCAGCATGGTCTCGATCAACGCCACCAGAATCGGATCGGCGTGGCCGGAAGAACGATAGGTAATCGTCCCAATCACATCATCGCGATACCAACCGCCAAGAGGCTGTGTCGATTCCGGTGCATACCGTTGTCTGAGTTGATTGGCCCAATCCGATTCACCGGAACGGTCTGTGCTGGACTCAGCAGATGGGTTTGCCGCGAGCGGATCCAGGGCCAAGGCATCAGTGCCGAGTGGATCCGTGCCACCTGACAAGAGATCACCCGAACCTGCCGAGCCCAACAGTTCACCGCCATTGCCTGAGAGCAGGGATTCGCTGTCACCACCGAACAAAACGTTTGTCGGGTCGGTGAAGTCGGTCGCGGGGGCGACGGGTTCCCGGACATCAAACCACTTCAAGGCGGCCTCCACAAGCAACTGCGGGGGAAGTGACGCAGCGAAGACATCGGCCTGCTGTGCCCCCATCCCGAGACTCATGAGGCGATCCTGAAGAACACGCTGGCCGCCCAAGGCCAACTGAATCAACTGGTCACGCAATGGCCCTGCCGTCTCATCCACCGCTTTCCGTGATAAAGGCGCGGTAACCGAAGACGACACCAGGAGCGACGTCAACGCCGACACTTGTTCATCGGGGAAGCCAATGGCAGCTGGGGGCCACGATTCCAATCGTGCTGCCGACTGCTGACTGATCGTTGGCAATTGCCAGATCGCGATGCCTTCACCAGAAATGGCGTCCAAGCCCGCGTCGTGGCAGGACGCACACGCTTCCTCGTAGGGACGTGATGCGATGATGGGCTCTCCTTGACTCCCAACACGGGGATCAAAGTGACACTGTTGGCAGTCAAAGACGGGTGCCCCGCTTTGCTTTGGATAATGAAGCTTTGCGTGCCGGTTGTGGTCAAACCTGATGCGACGGTTCGTAACACTCGGCCAATCCGTGAATTCAGGATGGCCGTTGGCGAACGAATGGAATTGAGTCTTGTGACACGCCTGACAACGCGCATCCGTGATCGCCTTCAGATCGGCTGCCTGTCCATGATGCTCTTGATGGCAAGCATTGCACTCCAGATTTGACGAGTCGATCAGCGCTTGTGCCATCCATTTCCTTGGCAAGGAAACCGTTTGCAATGGAACCTCGGACTGATTCATCCAACGTTGGTGGGCCTGCTCCAGTTCCGCCAGGCTCAGGTTGTGGGCCGAACGGGCTTGAACGTCACCGCCAAAGGCCCGGTGATGACAAACAAGACATCGGTCGGTCATCGAACCGGCCGCGTCTCCGCCGCTGGAACTCGCCATCGACACGGCCCAGCCAAACTGCTTCGTCCAGGTTTCCGTCGACACATTGGCGTGACAAGCCGCACAACGATCCTTCTGCAGCGTTCCTGAGAGGATCTGGGAATGAGCCTTCGAAAGCTCTCCTGGACGAATGACGCGCGGCGCCCAGGGCGTTCCCAATGCGAGACCGCATACCACCAGGAGGGCCAATGAGACTTTCAGCATCAGCCGTCTGCGTTTGGATCTCCAGGTCCGCTGAGGAACACACGCCTGGGTGTCGTCATGCCCAGCCAAGGGGCAGCGTCCACGGTGATCCGGACCAACCGCACAGGGCGAACTGCCACTGCCGTCTGGATCCTGTCGATCGCAGACAAACGCATCACAAGGGCGCCTGACCAGCGGCGGATCGGGGAGCTTGAGCTCATCGCGACGCATCTCAGGCTCCAAAACGCCAGGCAAGGACGCCGTGAATCACCGCAACCACCAACAACACCATGGAAGCGATGCCGTGTAGGCACACCCAACCTCGCAAACGAGCCTGCAATGCGAACTGGTAGTCCAAGTCGTCGCGACGTCGGACCAATCCGGCAAGTTGTCCGGCAATTTGTTTCCCCCAGGCATCCAGATAGCGTTCCCGATCAAACAAACCCGATAACAATCGATGGCGTCGCCGCGAATTTGGGACGACCAGGTAGCCCACGGAGGGACCGCTCACAAAGAACGGTTCCAAAACGTCGCGGTAATAGTCGGCAAGCACCCCGCGGCTCTTGGATGCGTCATTGGAGACCGCTTTGCTGATCACATCGCGGGCGGCAATCGCAATCTGATTTCGATGCCATGTCACTTGGTCAAATCGATGTTCGCCTTTGATCACCGTCAACCGGGGCGGCAAGCGCCGGCTGGCAAAGATTCCGTACACCCCGGAACCCGAAACGAACAGGAACAGCAGCGACAACGTCGATTCCAGGATGCCGTCCCCAATGATCTTAGGAACGTGCATGAAGTAGACGCCACAGGCAAAGACGCCGGTGTAAATGTGGACCTGCGTCCATGAGCTTACGGAGCCAAGCGGCAAGATCGGTAGTCGCCTACGTAAACCAATGGCAATCAGGATCACCAAACAAGCCATCAAAATGCCGCCCGACATGATGGAAGTGCGCATCAAATGGGCGTCTGCGACGCGCAAAATCGCAAGGCTGAACAAGAGCGCGACCAACACCGCACCCGTCGCAATCACGCGCCGCCGTGCAAACGAGGTGCTTGTCAAAAGCTCCGACCAGAGATCCGTCAGCCAACGCCAACGTGCGCGGGTGTCCGTCCCAACGGTCGGCCGCTGATCACCACGCGGCAACCCTTTCATACGGGAACCTGGCTTGCGAATCCTCATCAGGACGCTCGCCTCCGAAGCCAGTCTTCCAGCGGAGGCGACTCGCTCAAGTCGATGCGCACGAGCGCGTCATGGGGACACGCCGAGGCACAAGCAGGACCCGTGGGGAGACCGGCGCACATGTCACACTTGGTCGGTTTGTTGATGGGTTTGCCAGACTTTGCGTCGGTGTAGAGAACACCCTGGGGGTCACGAATCTCGGCCATGTGAATCGCATCGTAGGGACACGAATTCGAACAGACCGCACAACCAATGCAGATCGGTTCCGAAATGCGGACGTGCCCCGAGGCTTCATCGCGGTGGATCGCGCCCGTCGGGCAACCAATCATGCACACGGGATCCGTGCAATGCATGCAAGCTTGAACGAAATGCACGCGGCCGTGCGTTTCACCGACACGCGCGAACCGCGCGTTGCCATCATGCACCGAGGCACATGCGTTCAAGCAATCGTCGCAACGCGTGCAACGGTGGAGATCAATCACCATCGCTTCCCGGCCATTGTTGAATCGATGCTGAACGATGAACTCCTGCAAGGCCGTCGACTCAAACCGGGTGCCCGTTGGCGCGGTTTCTTGATCTCGGTTTCCTTCCCCAACAAGAGTTCGTGAGTCTTCGCGCCTGTTCCGTCGCCGTTCGTGGTCCGACCGTGGCAGGGCATCGGAGGGGACAGAAACCAGCGCTTCGGCGGCCCGGGTGGGCAACTCGCTGCGGCGAATGTGTGGCAGTATCTCGGTCGCAAACGTTTCCAACGGGATGTGCAGGGTGTCCAAAAAACCCACCGCCGTCAGCGTGTGTTGCAACACGCCCGGTGGATGGTTGGGGGGTGAAACGATGCTGAGCACCAAATCCTCGAGTCCGAACAGATGTCCCTTGCCCAGGTAGGCCGTTGTGCGCATCCCAGCGCCATAGCTCTGGCACACGCGACCAAAACCACTTCGCACCACGATCAACTCGGTCGCCGGTCGCCCCTCAGGTGCAACCACGGGTTCGCTCGCGATCTGTTCGGCTGGCGTCAGCGTGCGATTCTTTTTGTAGTCCGCGTTCCACTGCATGCGACCAAAACTTCGCATTTGCGTGTTGGCCACCACTCGCTTCAAGTTGCTCTCGGGCAAATGACGCAGCAGTGGAAGTTCGCGCAGATGCAACGGCAGCCAAGTGTCGCGATAGTGCTGCTCCATGCGATCCGCAAAGCCACGGTCACGCCGAAGGATCTTGAGGCCCTGCCAGCGGATCTCCAACAGTGTCGCCAACTCGTCCGCGACAACGGTGGCTGTGCGGGGGGAGCGATACATCGCTGCCACCTCGCCAAACAGCTCGCCGGCAAGCAACGTGACGGCCTGACCGCGACGCAGCACGCCATCCATGTCTTGAAGGAACAAGACAGGCGCATCCGACGTGGGCGCATTCGATGCGGGAGCATCGGTCGGCGCGAAGTCATTCACGTCGTTGTTCCAATTGCCGAGGGGCGTGATCTCCTCCGGTCGTCTTGTTTCGGGAACTCGGCTGGGGAAGAAGAGCTTCCGCAGCGCCTGTGTCCAAGAAAGCGATCGCTCGCGCACGCGCCCCAGATCTTCTTCTGGCAGTCCCTCCGTTAGCAGACGAACGGAACCATCGATGACCAGAAAAGCACTGTTTGCATAATCGCCCTGTCGGCAAATCACCTGACAGGGTTTTACCCTCAGCAAACGACAATCGTTCAGCAGAATGCCGTCGAGTGGGATGGTTCGCGGAAACGAGCTCGGGTCCAACGTGGAGAACGGGGGTTGTTTCAGGAGCCAATCGATATCCGAATGGGACATCGTCGGATCCATTGGCTCATCCCAACGTTCGGGACGCCGCACCGCGATCACCGGAGCGTCGTTCGGGCCCGGGGGCAACGAAGGGGGTTTCACGTCGCTTCCTGCGTGATCTCACGAGTCGATTGGGATCGCGTCCTCTAATCACGAGGTGTCTAACCCCGAGGAAACCTGACGGTCAAGGTTGATCTATCACGCCCGTGACTGCCTATACGTGGGTCGCACCCTACCCAAATGGACAACAGACCTTGAACTGACCCGCAAAGTTTCGCTATCCGAAACGATCCTCAAGATCCGGGATAACCGGCGCCGATATACACGTCGATGATCCACCCCCAAACAAACATGCTGCAGGGAAGCTCGCATGACGCCTGCGTCCAAAACCCCAACGCTACTGCGACTGCCGAACCTCAATGAGTCCCAGGTGGTGGGTCCACAGTCCCATCCCGTCGATGAAGCGATCACGACGGTCCACGGCGAACATGCCACGTCGATGCCCCACAAGCAGGTCTCAGAGGGTCCTCCTACAGGATCAACGCAGGCGGTAGCAGAACAGCTCCCGGAGCAAAGTTCCAACCACTCCGCGGCCGCAATCAAGTCAGAACTCGATCAGGCAGCGAGACAGCAGCCCCCGGCAAACGAACCGGATGCGTTTGTCCGGCTTGATCAGGCGGAGGCCGATCTGACGGGCACCCATCTTGATGTGATCGAGGAGCGAAAGCGGGAGAAAGCGTCACACGAAGTCCTTGCTACTGAGGAACCCGGTTTCTGGCTGACCATCCTGGCCTCACGCAAAGTGCTGGCAGCAGCCTTGGCCGTGATCGCGGCCTGGGCCATCTTTGGCCCTCGGGGTCAACAGAGTGAATCGAACCTCCCGAGTGCCGACCAGCTTGTTGTTACGGAACCAGACATCAAGAACCTGGAGAATGCTTTGACTGAGGAAGCCTCGATGGAAGCGCTCGGAAGCAGCGGCGTGGTTGTGGATGAGGGCGCGTTGGTCGACAGCAGCCTCGGGACGATCGCGCCACCGGACGCCTACGTTGCCAAGCCATCGGACCCCATCGAGACTGCCGAACTCGCATTGAATGAGGCCGGAGAGATGGACTTGTTTGCCCCCACGGATGCCAATCGCTTCCGACCCGAAACGAGGGCGGCAAACGACATGAATGACCTGGCCATGTCGGAGGCAAACGCAACGGCAAGCATGGACGCCTTCTTAGATCAATCCAATCTCCCCGATCTGGCTTCTCAGAATGCGGTCGCCATGGCTTCGGAAGAGTCAGATTTGGTGAACCCATCCCCCGCCACGTCCCAGTTGATGGATTCGCTGCCGCCCGCCGCGGATGGCACTGTCGAAACCTCTGTCAGCCTGGGCGAAGAAACGAGCGGCTTTGTTCCGCTCCGCACCCGGACGCCAAACGCGGTGGTCGACTGGTCACAGTACTTGCCCCCGGCAACGCCGATGGCGGGTTTCCCGACGACCGCGGCGCCCACCGCGCCAAACTTCCAGTACGCCTTGCCCAACGAAGCCGTCAATCCAGCCGTGTTTGACGGCCCGCAAGCGCGCGTCGCGACGCAGCCTCGCTGACGCGGCGGCGATTCGCCCCACGAAATCCCCTGATCGAAATCCTCGACTAGCGACATCGGTCCCATGACTTCTCAACCCAGTCCACGCGCCGACAACGTGGCAACGGAGCTCGAACGCGATTCGCACGACTTCATCGGTACCCACACGCGGCTCCGTTCCACAGCCAAAACAGCCACCAGCGGGACCCATGCGCCAGATTCCACACACATGGCGAGCACAATGAGTCGGGCGGCGAGAAGTCGAGGCGCCATCCGAGACTTGTCGCAAACGATTGCGGATATGCAACTCGATGACAGCGTCGCCGACACGACCTCGTTGTGGCTGGAGATGGAAGACGAGAAGGAAACGCAACAGCTGCGGATTGATTCTCCAAACGACACTCAGGCTTCCCCAGCCGAAGCGGCCATCTCGGATACGACGCAGGACGACGCCGCTTCTTTGACCGCGAAGATGCAGTCCGACACCTCACCGGTCTGCGATTTCGATGTGTCACCGTTGGGAGCCTGGGACGCAGGCCCCATCGATGTCATGATCGTCTCGGGTCATGCTCGTGTGCCGATGCCATCCGAAAGCGAATCGGAAGAGGATGCGACGGTCGATGAACCGGCTCCTCATTTGGAAGAAACCGCGTCCCCTGAAACGCTTGTCGAGCCAAGCGTGCCCCGCGCACTCACTGAGGCATCGATCACGTCGGAAACCTCGGACGAACCTGATTCCAAGCCCAACCCGGATACAGAACAACTACGCGAAACGGTGCGCCGGGCCCTGCCGAGTCTGGTCCCCGCATGGGAAGTGGAACTGTTTCAGCTGTCCGAAACGATCGAACGGCTGTTCTTCGAAACCGACGTGATGGGCCCGCTGGCAAACCGCCTCGGCGAAGCCGTCGCACGCGGACTCAGCACCATCGCCGTGACCAGCTCGCGTGCGGGCGAAGGCCGATCGACACTGGCGATCGGAATGGCCCTCTCCATCGCGTCCGCTGGAAAGCGAGTCGCACTGGTCGACGCGGATCATGAACATGTCGGGTTGGCAGACCAACTCGGCTTGGACATCGAAAACGGCTGGGACTTCTTCTTTGATGAAGCCATGCCGTTGCCGGAAGCCGCCGTCTACTCCAGCGGTGACAACGTCACCCTCTTTCCTATCAGCAACGAAGCGGATGCGACCACCGTCGACGTCATTCGATTGGAAAGTCTGTTGAGCCAACTGGTCGACGAATACGATGTCATCGTTGTGGACCTGCCCGCGGATCAGTCGGCGCTGGCATCCTTGTGCGACACCGCGATGATCGTGCGTGATGTCACGAACACAACTGAAACCGAAGTCGAAACCTACGCGTCGCAGTTGCGTCGCAAGGGCTGCACCGGCGTTGGCATCGTCGAGAATTTCTGCACGCGGCCCGCCGCCTAGTGGGTTGAAAGTGAAGCGTCTTCCGCTTCATCGATCGTTGATCATAGGGTTTGGTGCTGTAGCGAAAGTCGCCAAGACTTTCGGCAAACAGATCTTCCACCCGCGTCGTTAATCGCCAGCCATCGCCATCCGCATGACGATCTCCTGCATCGACTCGGATGCGTGTTCAGACGCTTCCAATACATCAGCGTGATCCGCGATTGCGGGTGCGTCAGGAAGCGCCACATTGGTGACAACGGCGATTCCCAGAACACGCAAACCAAGTCGTGCGGCACCAACCAGTTCAGGGACCGTGCTCATCCCAACTAAATCAACACCCAGCCGACGCATCATGCGGCATTCGGCTCGCGTCTCGTAATTGGGCCCTGAGACCGACAGGTACATGGAGGTGTGGGCCGTTGCACCCAGAGCGCGTGCCAAGCTCATGAACGAACGCTGCATGTCCGGATCGCATGTGGCCATCGTGCGCTGCAACGGATTCCACGGGGGCACTGAAATCGGCTCGATCGTCGATCCCAAGGGTGCGGAGGGGGCGTCCCCAACGCGGCCGTGCTGCCATGACATGTGATCCGTCAGTACAGCCAAATCACCCACCTCGTAAAGCGGGTTCAGGCCACCAGCGGCGCAGCTGACTAGCAACCGGTCCACTCCAGCGGCAGCCATCAACCGCACACCCAGCGTCGTCGCGTCGCGTGGATGTCCCTCATAAGCGTGAAGACGACCCGCCATTGCCAGCACGGGACGACCTGCCAGTGTTCCGACGAGAAACTCGCCTCGATGACCCGACGTGGTCGACTCGCCCATACCATCGATCTCGGTATACGGAACGATCCTCTCAACCTGGATACGCTCAGCCAGACCTCCCAGACCGCTTCCCATCACCACGCCCAAGCATGACGCTGCGGATTCGACGGAGGTCCCAGAGATGATCGAATCGGCTTGCTCCGATTCCGACACGCGATTGGACAGCGGACGACTCCTCATTTGATAGCGCTCCGATTCTCCTCACAACGACCGCCACGGATTTCTGTTGACAAACGGTAGCCTGCCGTGGCGATCATCTCGGCAACGCGGCTGCGGGTCAACGATTCTTTATGATCAAACGTCTCATGACCAAACGCTTTTGGTGGCGCATCGCACCACCGCAAGCAATCTAATGTGAACGATTGGCCCCTTGGCAGCCTTTGCCCAGCCCCGGGCCCGCGCCGCTGCCCCATCCAACACGCACGAGTCCATGCGTGCGAGCAGCGGCGCCAAGCATGTGGACGTGGAGACAGGCTGCGCGACCCGTCGAGCCCAAGAAAGTGGGACGCGCGACCGCATGCCCGAGAGAAGCGGCTAACCTAGCGATACCCCTCGCGGGCTTTGGCCGGCACGCCGAGCGATTCCCGATGGCCCACACACCCGATCGGGCACCCGAACGTTGGAAGAATCCCCGATTGGGCTTTCCGATTAGGCGGACCTTTGCGATATTCCGCCTCCGCTGCAACCATTCTGAATTGCGTAAATCCCGTGTCTCACATGAATTTACGCGTTCCCTGGCCGGTCCTTCCGATGACGCCATCGGCTTCCGCGAACCGAGGAACCTGTCCTGCTCTCGATAGAGGAAGAGGGGGCGGAGTGGTTGGCACGCGATCGACAGCGCAACTTGCCATCCGTCGATTCCTAGATTTCCCCCAACACAGTAAGGCGGCAAAGCCTTGAACCCGGTCGGTTTCACTCTCTCATCATGGCACGTGAGCCATGATCCCGGCAGGGAACATTTGTCGTATGCGTCAGCTTAGGTAGCAGTAGCATGAAATTGGAGAACGTCCGCAACATCGGTATCAGCGCCCACATCGACTCGGGCAAAACCACGCTCAGCGAGCGCATCCTTTTCTACACCGGCCGTATCCACAAGATCGAAGACGTTCGGGGTGGCGGTGACGGCGCGACCATGGACCACATGGAACTGGAAAAAGAACGCGGCATCACCATCACGTCGGCCGCCACGAGCGTCGAGTGGAAGAACTCGCACATCAACTTGATCGACACACCGGGTCACGTCGACTTCACCGTCGAAGTGGAGCGTTCGCTCCGCGTCCTCGACGGCGCCGTGCTGGTACTCTGCAGCGTTGGCGGTGTGCAAAGTCAATCGATCACCGTCGATCGCCAAATGAAACGTTATCAGGTCCCGCGCCTCGCGTTCATCAACAAGATGGACCGCACCGGTGCGAACCCCAAACGCGTCGTCGAACAATTGCGTGAGAAGCTCGGCGCCGATGCGTTTCTGATGCAATTGAACATTGGCGCCGAAGAAAACTTCGAGGGCGTCATCGATCTGATCGAGATGAAGGCATACTACTTCGATGGAAGTGACGGCGAAGTCGTCCGCACCGAAGAGATCCCGGCTGACCTTCAAGACGAAGCCGAAGAACTCCGTGTCGGCATGCTGGATTCGCTTTCCAACTACTCCGATGAAGTCATGGAGCTCCTGCTTAGCGAAGAAGAAGTGTCCAAGGAGCTGATCTACAAGGTCACGCGTGACGCCGTCCTCGGCGGAGCGACACCCGTTTACGTCGGCAGTGCGTTCAAGAACAAAGGGGTCCAACCCCTGTTGGATGCGATCGAGCAATATCTTCCCAGCCCCTTGGATCGCGAGATTTTTGGTCGTGATCCAAAGGACGAAGAGAAGAAGATCGAGCTCAAGCCCGATTCCTCGGCAAAGTTTGTTGGCATGGCGTTCAAGATCGTGGACGACCCATTCGGTCAACTCACGTTCATGCGGATCTACCAGGGCACCATTGAAAAAGGTGGAACGTACGTCAACCAAAGGACGGGCAAGAAAGAACGCTTCAGTCGCATCGTCCGGATGCACAGTGAGAAACGGGAAGAGATCGACACGGCGGAAGCCGGTGACATCATCGCCGTCATGGGGATCGATTGCGCCTCGGGTGACACGTACGCCGACGAGCGTGATCAATGCACCCTGGAATCGATGTTCGTTCCGGAACCCGTCATCAAGATCGCCGTCACACCGGCGGCCCGGTCCGATGGCGACAAGATGGGCAAAGCCCTTCAGCGATTCCGCAAAGAAGACCCCACCTTCCGCGTCTTCACCGACGAGGAAACCAACGAGATCTTGATCTCCGGTATGGGCGAGTTGCACTTGGAGGTCTACATCGAACGGATTCGCCGTGAATACGGCGTTGACATCGAAGTCGGGGCTCCCAAGGTCTCCTACCGTGAAAGCCCGACCAAGGCCGTCGATTTCAACTACAAGCACAAGAAGCAAACGGGTGGTTCCGGACAGTACGCGCACATCGTTGGCCAGCTGTGTCCGATCGACAGCGACAGCGAGGACAGCTTCGAGTTCGACGAGAAGATCGTGGGTGGGCGCATCCCGAAGCAGTACATCCCCGCCATCGAAAAGGGATTCCGTGACATCCTGGGGAAGGGTCCTTTGGCGGAATATCCCGTCGTTGGCACTCGAATCCAGCTTGACGACGGCAGCTTCCACGAGGTGGACAGTAGCGAGAAGGCGTTCTACACGGCAGCTCAAGGTTGCTTCCGTGAATACTTCAAGCAGGCTGGCCCCAAGCTCTTGGAACCGATCATGAATGTCGAGATCGAATGCCCCGAAGACTTCCAAGGAACCGTGACCGGGGATGTGATTCGGCGTCGAGGCATCATGACCAGCAACGACATCGTCGAAGGCATCACCATCATCAAGGCGGAGGTGCCTTTGGCAGAAACCTTTGGTTATGCAACCGATCTACGCAGCATGACCCAAGGACAAGGCACGTTCACGATGGAACTGGCTCGCTACACGCAAGTCCCATCGAACATTCAGGAAGAGATCATCGCCGACCGCAAGAAGGAAGAACTCGCCGGCGCACGCTAGTGCGAGATCGATCTGTTTGTTCCAAAGCCAACAGGCCGTTCATCCCCACTCGGGATGAGCGGCCTGTTCTCATGTCGGTCACGCTTGTGCATGGTCCAATCCATCGATGCCCTTCCCCTTTTGGCAGCCAATCTGTTACTGCCTGGGTTTCGACATTCGGCATCTCACGCTGTCAGTGGTCATGCTCCGCCAGCCGCCCGCGCCCCGAAACGGACTCCTCGTCGCTTGCATGATCGCGTGCTTGGGACCGCTCCAAACAGCGGGTGGCCAACAGCCGAGCCCATTGCCACCAACCTCACCGCCCGACGTGCTCGCGTCGTTGGCGCAGGATGAAGCCAAAGTGGAACGCTTCCGTCGAAGCTTTTTCCAGGGCTTTGGCTTCGAGGGAGGAACCCTTTTCGACCTTGGCGATCGACTCGGCGGCCTGAATATCAGCCACCAGGAAGTCAGCGCGAGTTTTGGCGTCCCACTGTTCAGCCTCCGTCACATCCTCGCGGTGCAGCCGTACTTCCGCGCGGATCACCTGGACGGACCAACCGCGATCGACATTCCGAACACGCTGTACGACACCGGAGTGCGTTTCTTCAATCGAACGGAGCTATCGGAACGATTCTCGACCACGCTGTTGATCACGCCATCGATCCGGAGCGACTTTCAAACCAGCGAAGACGCTTTCCGTGTTTTCGGTCTCGGATTGGTCAACTGGAGCCCGAATGAGCGTTGGACGTTTTCTGCGGGGGCCGTGTACCTCGACCGAGAAGACCTGTCGCTCTTGCCCGCCGTGGGATTCCAATGGAAACCTCGTCCGGATTGGAAGGTGGACGGCGTTTTCCCGCGCCCGCGGGTTGCCAAGCGAGTCTGGAAAGACGGGAGCAACGGCGAAGCGTGGACCTATCTCGGTCTGGGGATTGGTGGCAACACCTGGGCGGTGGAACGCGTCACGGGCGACAAGGACCAAATCACGCTCCGCGAGTTCCGGCTGCTGCTCGGCTACGAGCTCATCCTCGCCGGCAATCGAGGCATGGAATTGGAGGGCGGCTACAGCTTTGGTCGATCCGCCGAGTACACCAGCGACGAACTCCGTCGCGACTTGGACGATGGGGTGTTCGTTCGCGGCGCCCTCCGCTTCTAACACGCTCAAGTCTGCGAGGCACACCTATCCACGCTGCGAATTGCCCAGGAATCCCCTTTTGGCAAGGTCGCACCATTTGTTAAACTCTCACCCAATGCCCCGTGGTGTAATCGGCAACACAGCTGGTTTTGGTCCAGCCATTCTAGGTTCGAGTCCTAGCGGGGTAGCTGAAAGCCCTGTCAGTTCATGTCTGGCAGGGCTTTTTTCGTGGCTTTCCGGCTCCGCGGTGTCATCAGCGGTGTCGCCAGATTGGTCCTGATCGGCACTGATGTCACCGCATGTGACACCGCCGGTTCCGTTCACTGACAGTTGGACAGTTCGGAGCTTTGCAGCTTCGACCCACTGAGCATTCGACACGGTGAGGTAGTGCTTTTCCG
>JBCCYK010000017.1:0-45748 GCA_039189905.1 Planctomycetota bacterium | reverse complement strand
GCACCAAACAACAAGATAGCACCTGGCGCGCTTCTCGAAAGTTGCGTCCGCCTCAGCGCTGCGCGTCGCTCGAGAAACAAGGAGTCGAAAATTCAAATTTTCGACTTTTCCCCTTTCCCGGAAAACATACGGTCGCTCCCACGGCGAAGCCGCGAGAGGGTTGCACCGGTTCGGCTAGGTTTCGGCGATGGCAACGCGCTAGAAGTTCTCCGAACGAGACGCTGCTCAGACGCTGATGGGTTGAATCTGACTGATCACGGACTGATTGGATGTGATGTCTGCGATTGCTTCTTCCATTGCAAAGTATTGCCGCAACAATCGTTCTCGTTCAGCATCCAGGCGCGTGTTCAACTGGGTCACACGGTCATTGTTGCGTTCGATTTGAGTCGACAGGGTCGTCGACTTGTTCAGAAGCATGCTGTTGGAATCGCCCGCGAAACGATCCGCGAGTCGGCTCAGTTGGCCCACCAAGCCATCGTTGCCGACCGTGTCGGGGTCCGAACCGCGAAACGCCAACTTGACCTGGTCGGAATTGCTCGCAAGCGCATCTTTGAGTTTCGTTTCGTCGACTTGCAGCTTCCCGTTTTCATCCAAGCGGATCCCAAGCTGGCCCAAAGAGCCGAACGTGGATTCACCTTGCAGCCGGCCGGATAACAATCGTGAGTAACCCGATTCAATCCTTAACGCTTCGCTGGAACCGAACAGCAATCCAACCTCGTTGGCATCGGCGTTGAAGAACGTCAGCTCATCAAGCTTGTCAACCAAGCGATTGAATTGATCCGCGAAGGTGTTGACCCGGGAGACCAGCGCATCGGGATTGTCATCCACCGTCACCGTGACGGGCCCATCGGATACCGCCAAGGCTGTGAAGTCCAACCCGCTGGTGGCGTCGCTAAAGACGCCATCGGTCGAGGTCAGAAATCGCTGCACGCCACCGTCTTCCGCAACGCTGATCACGGCATCCTGGCCCTGAGCACTCGTGCGCAGGTTCAGATCGAGGCCATCGGTGTTCACCCCGAAGCGTCCGCTTTCGCCGCCTCGGTTGGCCCGCAGTTCCAACTGAAACGTTCCATCCCCGTTGGCGACGATCGAAGCATCCGCGTAGCGTGCCGACGCGTTGATTTTGTCAACGATCCCCTGCAGCGTGTCCCCGGCTTCCACCGTGATGCTGGTCGCTTGGGTTCCCGCCAACGTGCTCGCCGCGGCCGTTCCCGCCAATCCGAGCTCGGCGGCTGTGGTGCCCGTTCCCGTGTCGGCGATGGTGAGCGAACCTGATCCACCCGCAGTGTCGGTCACCACCACGCCATCCCCGTCCTCGTTGATGGCGGCGGTCACTCCGATGCCCAGATCATTGATCCGATCGATCAAATCGCCCACGGTGTCAATCTCGTCCACGGTGGTGTTGACCGCGGCAACCGCACCATCGCTATCGGTGATCGTGAAGCTACCGCTGTTGATGCCGCGACCCTGATTCAATTCAGCGAGCGTGGTGTCGACGGTGACCGTCGCCAGATTCAAGTTGTCGCCGACCAGAATGTTACCGTCCACCGATTGGTCGATGCCCAGGCCACTGGCGGTTGCGTCCGTTGAACTGGCGGTGAAGGAGCCGGAACCACCCGACACATCCCGCAACCGGATTCCGTTGCCCGCATCGGAAACCCGAGCAAACACTTCTAATCCTGATGCGTTGATCGCGTCGATCACCTCGGTCAAGGTGGTTGCGGAGGACAGGTCCACCGTGCCACTCGAACCGTCGCGCAACCCGATGTCCAAGTCGGTCAGGGCACCAAGACCGGCACCGCCACCCAGCTGTGACAAGGCCGCGCCGTTGAGCGCCGACACGCCATCGGGCAGCTCAATCGCATCGCCAACCACTTCGGACGCGGCAACATCGACGCCCCAGAGCCCAAGGTCGGCTGCGGTTTCCGCGTCTCCGAGTTGTTCGACGCGAAGGTTGGACGTGGTGCTGCCCGTTTGATCGATCAGTCGAAAGGAGTCGCCTTGTGTCGTCGCGCGCACCCCGATCGGTGCATCGTTGATCGCGGTCAGGACATCCTCGACGGTCCTCGCCGTACTCAGATCGATGTCGGCGGATGCCCCGCTGCGATCCGTGATCCGGATCGTCCCCGCTTGGATGCCAAGTCCGCCATTGAGTTCGCGCAGTGACGTTGAGGAATCGACGAACCCGTCGGGTTGAAACGTCAGGGTGCCCTCGAGACCCAATGCGGTATCGGTCGCCGAAAAACTCTGCGCGGACAGAACGGAGTGCGTCGCGGCCGTTTGTAGCGTTTGAACCGTGTAAGTGCCCTTCTTGGCCGTTTCACTCGTTGACACCGAAAGCGAAGACTCGTCACTGCTCGTGGCACTCTTCGCATTGAAGATCGCCTCGCTGGCCAGCGCGTCCCCCGCCAACTGAACCCCGATCACGGAGGCCGTCAGTGCCGTGATCTCCTGCTGTTCCGCCTGCAATTGCTGTGTGCGACCGAGTAGAAGGTCTCTCGGTCGCGCGCTGATCGAAATCAATTGATCCACCGTCCCGACAATGTCGGTACCCGTGATCAATCCGATAGACGTCTGGATTCGTCCCATAGGTCAGGCTCGGGAGCTGGATACATCGAGAGAGTTGGTTCTTGCTGCAGCTTGGACGGCTCTCGATCCTGCGCCCTCCACTTTGAGCGGAGAATGCAGATCCGCTGTTGGGAGATCGGCAACAGGAGTGGGAAAATTGAGTTTGTTCGTTATGGACGGGTGCAATAGCGGTACTCGCTCGCGCGCAGTCGTCCACCGAAGCCTAGGCCACGAACACTCGGGTCACGGCAGGAAACCCGATAACTGTCAACGAATCCGTGTCAGATGCCCGCTCGTACACGCCACCATGCTCGCCTGAATGGTGATCGTTTGTACATATATCACATCCGATTACCCGAAGTGCACGGGATCCCCGAGTACAGCAATTCTGTTGCGACGTTCCCTTGACGGGGATAAACTCGTCTCCCGTGCTTCGCGTCGCCGCGAGCATCCCGCCTGCCCCGCCCGCCCACGCATTGCCGTTCCAGTGAATCGCCACCACGGCGGCGCTGACCCAGTCGACGCACGAATCGACTGACGTTCGACATGCCAACCGACACAGCCAAGATCGCACCATAATCTATGGCTGCTGTCATCACACGAAATGGAAGAGATCGATCATGCTCAACCGTAGGCAACTGCTCCATTCAGTGACGGCCGGACTGGGGTCCATGGCCTTGGCTCCCGAAGACGTGATGGCCGCGGCGTCCCGCCAAGCCGCGACTGGCGTGTCGTCGACGCCCAAGCGGATCATTTTCTTCATGCAGAATCAGGGTTTCCATCCTGCGACCTGCGTTCCGCTGGGAATGAAGAACAGCGGATCCTTGGCCAACGCGACACTGCCGGAACCCATCGCCGCGCTGGAGCCTTACAAGGAACGCTTGCACATCATCAACGGCCTACACGGGAAGCACACGAGTCCCTCGCACAGCGCCTTTTTTGGTGCTCTGGGCGGCTACCGCGGCAGTGACGGCGTGCCACCTAGCGCCGCAACGATCGACTACGAACTCAGCCGTGTGTTGCCCCAGACCCTTTTGCCACACCTCTGCATCGGCATGGACTCCATTGAGAACATGCGGTCCAAACCCACCATCGCGACCCTGTCTGCGAGCGGTGCTGGGCAACCGATTTTCATGCACTCGAATCCGAACCATCTTTACCAGATGTTGTACGGTGGGATCTCAACGGGTGACATTCGTCTACAGCACGAAGCGCGGTCCAGCGTGATGACGCAGATTGAAGCGTTGAGCGCCGCGAAAGGTCGGTCGCTCCCCTCGGGTGAGCAGGCTCGCTACGGGCAGTTCGTCCAAGGCTTCCGCGACGTCAATGGATTGCGTGAACGTTTGGATGGTGTGTCGGATCACCTCCGCGAGTTTGCCCCCGAGGTGGATGAACGTTACGCCAACCCTGAGTTCGAGACCGATTGGCACGACCGTCTGTTGGAGTTGGGGATTTCCGCTCTCAAGGCGGGCATCACCAACACGCTGACGATTGGATCAGGCAGGGGCGAAATCTTTGGGGCTTGGAAGGGGCTGGGCATCGAACAACAGGGCCACAACCTTGGCCACATGGATCAGCCCGACAATCCGATTTGGATCAAGATTCGTCAATACAACTCTGAGATGTTGGTGCGAATCATGCAGGGGCTCGAGAGCGTTCCCGAGGGCAACGGGACCATGATGGACAACACCCTGATCGTTTACACCAGCAACAACGCCGACAAACAACATACCAACGGCGCAAACTGGCCGGTCATGTTGTTGGGCAACCTGGATGGGGCGTTCAAGACGGGTTGCTTCACGCAGCTGGATGGAAAGCGACCCATCAACGCGCTTTACACATCACTGCTTCGCGCCGCCGGCCACAACTGCGACCGATTCAATATGAGTGAAAAGGCCGCGAAGAAATTTGATTCCGCCAACGGTCCTTTGGGAGAGGTCCTGGCATGATTCGCAGGTTCTCCGCTGTACTGGCCATGCTTGTGTCGGGCGCGGTGGTGACATTCCACACTCAGACACTGTTTGCCGAAGCCTATTTTCCCGGCCAACCAGTGAGCGCCGACTATGACCAGCTCGCGGAGCCCTTCCTCGAACAACATTGTTGGGATTGTCACAGCGGTTCCGATCCCGAGGGAAATCTCGCGCTCGATGATCTTGGACCCATTGATGAAGTCAACGCCGCTGTCTGGCGGAGTGTCTGGGCGCAAGTCAGTCTCAAGGAGATGCCACCGCGCGACATGGACCCTCCCGAGGTCGTTGAGCGACTTCGGTTTTCGGATTGGATTGTGGGGCAGTTGAGAGCGGCCCTGAAAGACAAGGGCGGTTTCCAAGCGAATCTGGATCCCAACAAAGGCAATTTCGTTGATCACGACTTGTTGTTCGAGGGTCTTCCCGACGACATCCAGCTAGCACCCACCGCGTCACCCGCGCGGCTTTGGCGTCTCACGCCCGATGAACATGTGACGCGGCTCAATGAACTGATCAATCGCGAACCGGACTACGATCCCAAACGTCCGGGTCAGCGGACTCGCGGCGACGCGGTGCCGACGAACCATGGTGGCGAACTCAAGCTCTATTTCGGCACGGATCGCATCATCCAGTGGCAGGGTGGGACCGTTGCCTACGCGACGTCCGTTAAGAGCCTGCCTGCGATCCTCTCCTCAGGTCGCAGTCATGGCTTGGAAAACTACCCCGACTTCTACACCGTCAACAGCGCCGAGGCGACGCAGATCCTCGATGCGGCCGATGACATCCTGGCTTACATGGCCCACGGTCCGCTCAGCATTGCGGAACCCTATCAGATCACGGACGATCCCAAATCGATTGCTGACAAGATGCAGGGTGACCTGCGAGGTCTGCCAACCAGTCTGGTTTACAGCACCAAAACGATGCGTCCGATCACGCCAATTCATGACTTGATGCATGAAGAAGGCGTCACGGGCGAGCGGCTTCGTGAAGCGGTGGACTACTTGTTTGAAGCGTTGACGTTTCGACCGCCGATGGAACAAGAAGCCCAGGCCTACGTTGCCATCACACTGGAGGCGATCGAAAAGCTCGGGAAAGAAGAGGGTGCCATCCTGGGTCTGTCATCCATTTTCCTCGATCGCGACGCCTTGTTTCGTCCTGAGTTGGCGGAGGAGGGAGATCCTGATTCGAACGGACGGGTGATGCTTCAGGATTGGGAGCTCGGGTTGGCGGTCAATCACGCGCTGCGATACATCCAACCCGATGAGATCCTGCGGACCGCGATCCTCGACGGTCGCATGCGGACGCGCGACGACGTGGCCCGCGAGGTCACGCGGATGATGGATGATGAGACCATCCGCAAACCACGCTTACTTCGCTTCTTCCGCGATTACTTCGATTACGATTTGGGCGGCTACATCTGCAAAGATGCCAACGCCTTGGCTGCGACTGGCGTCAGCAATCGCGGTCAGTCTCACTACCGCGCCATGTTCGACGCGACGGCAAGCACTGACCGCCTGATCGAGTTGGTGTTGGCAGACGATAAGGATGTCTTGAAACGTTTGCTTACGACCGACCAAGTCATCGTGACAAAGGCGGATGACGCCTACTACGGCACACTTCGGACCAAAGAAGAAGTGGCCGCGTCTGTGGCGGAAGCCAAACGCCTCACGGAGGAAGAGGCCCGCCGCGAAGCGGAGGAGCTGAAGGCGTGGAAGGAAGCTCACCCCGGGGAAAAACCTCCCAAAGCAAAGAAAAAGAAACGGGAGAACGTGAATCATGCGATCACGTCGGCGAACCTCTCTGGGGACCGAATCTTGGCTCGCGTGAGCAGGCGGAGTTTTGGGAATGGCTCGATGAAGCCCGAACGCACCCTCGCGACCGCGCCGGAAGGACAGCGACTCGGAATCTTGACCCATCCCAGTTGGTTGGTCTCTCATTCGGATGCGATGGACAACCACGCGATTCTGCGCGGTCGATGGGTACGTGAACGTTTGCTGGGTGGCGGGATTCCTGACGTCCCGATCACCGTGGACGCCATGCTGCCCGATGAGCCCAAGTCGACTTTACGAGAACGCATGCGTGTTACTCGAGAGGACTACTGCTGGACTTGCCACCAGAAGATGGACCCCTTGGGACTTCCATTCGAGATGTACAACCACGCGGGTGTGTTTCGCCGTACCGAGCTGGATGAACCCGTCGATACGACGGGTGAAATCATTGATTCGGGTGACGCCACGCTGGATGGCCCCGTGTCCAATGCGATCGAGATGATCCAGCGAATCGCATCCAGCAAGCGGGCAGAGCAAGTCTTTGTTCGGCACGCGTTTCGCTTTTGGATGGGACGCAATGAAACCTTGAATGACGCTCCCGTGTTGCAGGAAGCACATCGCGCTTACAACGAAAGCGGGGGCAGCATGAAGGCCTTGCTGGTCTCCCTGCTGACGTCGGATGCGTTTCTCTATCGTCACGTTGTCACTCCCGAGACAACCGATACGAAGAAGGTAGCGCAAGTAAGCCCGACGCCCTAACAGGACGCGTACGCGTTGCCAGTCACGCATGGCGGGACACTAAGACAGTCGCCGAGCACGCCGTGCTCGTTTCCCCGACACAACGCACGTCGCCGAGCACGCCGTGCTCGGGTCACAGGTACAACGCGCGTAGCCCATCGCCCGCTGCTTCCTTCATCCGTGCCAAATGCGACCCGCAAGGCACCGTCTCACCCTGATACGTCGAGCCAATCCGTCCTTTGCGTGTCAACGGAGTGGACCACGTACGGCAAAGCGGCGGCGTCCCCCAACCTTTCGATCGAGAACGAATCCGTATGAAGATGTGCCATCTAAGTCGCTGTACTTTTGCGACGATGATCTCGCCGATTGCCATCATGGCTTGGTTGTCTCTTTCCAGTGCCTCCGTCACATGCGCGGATTGGCCACAAGCATCCGGGCCGAACCACGACTACCAAACCCAGGGCCATGCGAGCACGGAGTTCAGCGTTGCCCAAGGCCAACATGTCCTTTGGACGACATCCTTACCGAACACGGGTGAAAGCACCCCAATCGTTTCTGGTGGCAGGGTCTTCCTGACTTGTCACACGCCGATGACCGCCGACGCGGAATCTGGGCGCGATATCTTGGCCATGTGTTTCGATGCCGGAACCGGTCAAGAACTTTGGCGACGCACGCTGCCCGCGACGCGCGTGACCGATATGGCCAGCGGGTTCAGTGATAACACCGCGGCATCGCCGGTCTCCGATGGGGATCACGTTTGTTTCGTCAATGTGGGTGGCTCCATTCACACCTACGATTTTGATGGGACGCTGATCTGGAAGCATGAGTGGGTCCCCTTCGGTCGGCATCACGCCCGGCAACAGGAACCCATCCTTCACGATGGTCAGGTCATCGTGCTGAAGACCGTTGCCGAAGATCTACCCGTGTCAGCAACCACCAAGACCGGTGCCAAGCCGCTCGGCAGGGATCCCAAGTACTGGACCCGTTTGCATGCCTTCGACTTGGCAACTGGAAAGTTGCACTGGGTCGCTGAACCGGGCACGTCCGTGCACTCCGCTTCCCTACTGAATGCAACCTTAGACGGAAAGCAGGCGATTCTGACGGGTCGGGGCGGCGGTCACCAACCGCCCGAAGAGCCGTACGGGATTTCACTCTTGGATGCGATGACGGGGAAAACCATCTGGAACACCTCGATCAAAGGCTATGCCGCCCATCAAAATGCGGTCTGGAAAGGCGAACGAGGAGCTCTCTTTGTGGGCTTGAATCATCATCGGATTGACATGAAACGGGGAAGCGTCGGACCTCCCGTGTCGCTGACGCAAGGCGTGCGACAAACGCGTTTCGAATCCGGTGCTTATCTCACGTCGGATCAGGTGGATCTCGAGACCACGAAGAAGAAAGCACTGACCTACCACACCAACATCCTGGTTGGCGATTTTCACTACTTTCGCACGCATGTGGGGCATCAGATCGGACGCGTGGATCTTCAGAGCGGTCACGTTGAATACCTGCAAATGCCGGTTCAAGTGGTGACCGATGCTTCGAGCGATCGAACCTTGCTCTGGGATGATGCCCCTGCGAATCAGGTTCGCAACAACGATGGGTTTGTGGTCTACCAAGATGCCCGGGCAACGCGAGATGGTTGGGGGCACGTCTCCGCCGCAAGCCCGATCATCGTTGGGCCGCACCTCTACATGCCAACCATGCTGGGAACAGTCTACGTCCTACGCTGGGACGCCAAACGACTCGATTCATCGGCCTTGATTTCGGTCAGCGATCTCGGCCCAGCCGGAAAAACCTGGAGTCTCTCAAGCATGGCCCACAGCGATGGCCGGCTCTACGCCCGCACCCTCAAGCAGCTCATCTGCATTGGTCAGCCGGACGGATCCACCAACGATCGACACTAGAACCAACCCACAGTAACGGTGAGACACCAAAGAAGCTTGCCATCCTGACCTCGAACCAAAGTCGTTCCTTGGATGCATTGTCGCACCTCGCTCACGAAGTCCCACACGATATACTTTGCCCATGTTGATCGCACCACAACTGGAAGGAACTTGAGGCCCATGAGTATCGTAGCGCAACTCGCAAACCAACTTTGGTTTTCGTGCATTCTCGTTCTGTTGACTTTCATCGCAAACGCTTCCGACCGCGCTTCCGCAGCGACGATCTCGCCACTGGTCAATCCCGGTGCCGAGAGCGGGCTGGCTCCTTGGGTTCTGGATGATTTCTTTACTGGATCAACACTTTCTGTTCAGTCAGGACCGGTTTCGATTGCCGGAGTCGGGACCGTGCAAGCGACCGAGGGAACCAATTGGTTTGCCGTCGACACGACGGCATCCAGCTTTGGCTCCTTCTTCGGGGGCGTTTTGGAAGCATCGCAAACGGTTGATGTTCAAGGACTGGGAACTCTACTGTCCATTGAATACGGCGGCGATTCTTTCGCGATGGGAGAAATTCTCAGTGGACAAGGCGTCTTGCTGATGAGGCAGGTGTCCGTCTTGCGTTACCGCGATGCTGCCAATGGGTTTCTTGGAGACGATGTTTTTGCGACCCCGAACACCAATATCACCAATTCGACGGCACAGATCCTCAGCGCAACGGACACTGTCACTCCCGTTGCCGGCACGGCATTCATTGAAGTGTTCCACAGTCTTGACATCGCCGCCTTTGATGCCTCCGGAGGCACCGACACGCCGACGTACCGGGTCGTTGGGGGCCTCGACAACATCATCATGAACATCCAGGCGGTCCCGGAACCATCAACGATGGCTGGGTTGCTCAGTCTTGGTCTCAGTGCGTGTCTCTGGAAGCGTCGTCGTCGAGAAGACTGATCCTGCACGCAGAACCCTTGTCAACTTGCGACTGCCGCTCGACAGGCGAGCGGATTGGCGCGCACCAACATCTCGGATAACGTTCGCACGGGGAAGGGTGAACGATTTTTTAGGTGCAATATGAACAGAATCATCCGCATTGCGTTTCTATGCGCATGCCCCATCAGCTTCGCCTCGCAAGCAAACGCGACCGTTCTTACCTTGGGTGCGAGCGGTAGTGCGGATTTTGGAAGCCATGTCACGTGGGCGACAACGGGTAACACCGTGTCGATGACCGGGCTCATTGACGATTCGCCCCTCCAAGGTGATTTCCGTTTCGAAACGTCGCTGTCTGCGAGCGCGCTTGGCACACCAAGCAATGGTGGGGGCTCAGCATTCTTTCTAACGACTGTGTTGGACCCGAGTTCTCTCGGGGCGATTAGCAGCATCGACTATTTGATTGAGCAAGATCGAAGCGGAAGTGCGGCCAAGATTCAGTTGATGATCCGTCAGAACGGAAACTTCTATCGATCCATGAATGCAAGAGATGTTGTTGACGACGGCGTATTCACCGACTTTTCACAGCTGGGTCTGACCGCAAACAGTTTTGGACGCTGGGATAACGCCACGGCGACCACCACGACAGATCGCCCCGACTTTTCGGTGGCGGGAGGGTTGATTGAGATCGGGCTGGCCTCTGACTTTGGTACGGGAGGCATATCGCAGACGCGTGATCAAGAGATTCAAGATTTCTCCGTGACCATCACGACGGTTCCAGAACCATCCGGCCTGGCCTTTGTTTGTGTCGGCGTTCTTCTGTGCCTTCTTGGCAGACGACAAGATGGTCGGCGATGAAAGGCGAAGACCGGCAGAACACGGTCAAAGGAAGTGATGTTGGTGGTTTTCGACCGCATTCCTCTTGTGACAGTCTGTCTGGCGTGGTCTGCAGCGACGGCCAGCCTGACACCCGCACCCTCAAGCAGCTCATCTGCATTGGTCAGGCCAGCTGATTCAAACGTCACAGCCGTTGTTGGCGAACATTCGCCCAAGCGAGGATACCACCTGTCAGACACCCCGAAAACAGCAAGCCCAGTCCCCGGACATAGTCCGTTTCATGCGTATGTCGGTAGCAACAATAACCCGCTACCGGAGGAGCATGGACAAACAGCATCAAAGCCACAGACAGAACCAAACTCTTTGCGTGGTGCAGCGTCACGAGAAGCGGAAAGAAGTGAATCGGGTTCGATCGTGAGTTCATGGGTAGCGATTCTTGCCTTCAGCTGCCACGATAAGTTGTGTAGCCGAAAGGGCTCAGCAGCAGTGGGACGTGATAGTGGGGTTGAGAGGCAACCACTTGGAAATCAATGGTGACTTGAGGGTAGAAGCTTGTCTTGTTCAGCCTCTCAAAATAGTCATGGACGTCGAAGACGAGCCGGTAGGTTCCGTCGATATAGTCGTCTTGGCCGATCAAGCCATTGCCGATGCGACCGTCTTGGTCCGTCACCCCTTCACCAACGGCCGTCGTTTCGTGGTTGACGACGCGAAACAGCGAAACAGAAACGCCCGCCGCTGGTTGACCCAGCGAGGTGTCCAGGATGTGGGTGGTGATCGGTGACAACATGATGTCTCCTTCTAGGCCAGCTGTTTGTCGATGCGTAGATGCGTGATCAAGCGTTGCTGCTCCGCCGCGATCTTGATTTCCCGCTCTCGTTGGTTGTTGATGCGACTTCGAATGGCCTCCAGCATCTCGCGGGCACTCTTTCCCGTCGCCTTCAGAATGAAGATGAATCCGAATCGTTGGAAGTACGCTTCATTCCGTTCTGCCAGTTCTGTCAGAACCCGATCGTCCGCGCTCCGCACACCCGATTGTTCGCCCGCCGACCATTCACGGTTCCCAGCGTACTTCATCTTCAGCGATTCCAAATCGCCTAAGCGAGGGTGTGCCGCAAAAGCCTCTAACCAGTCCTCATCGGTCAGTTTATCAAGGACTTGGTCTGCAACGGTATGAATGCCATCGCAACTGAAAAAGGGGCGTTGTTTTTCCATTCCTGTCACGAACGCTTGTGCACCGCACCATCCGCTTAGGAGAAATGCGGCATCCCTGACACTGAGACCGTTGAGGTCGTCGACGTTCACAAGGCTTCTCCGGCGGTGGGATGGACGAGTCTTCCCGATCGTTTCTGCGAAGCATCACCCCAGACATAAGTCGTCACGACCTTACCCTGAAACGTGCGCCCGTCATACGGAGTGATCGCATGGCGGTGATGCAGGTCGCGAGCATCACACTTCCAGATGGCCCCAGGATCGAAGACACAGATGTGGGCAGGTCGTCCGGGCTGGAACGGGGCCTCCATCCCAATCAATTCGCCAGGTGCCGCCGACATCCAGCGCCAAACATCGACCAAGGAATGACCACGTTTGCAGGCTTCCGTCCAAACGGCAGGCAATCCGATCTGTAAGGATGAGATCCCACCCCAAGCGTGATCAAAGCGGCCTTCCGACAGATCCTTGTCCTCGGGTGGACAGGGCGAATGATCACTCACGATGAAATCGATCACGCCATCGCGTAAACCCTGCCACAACCCCTCTCGATTCGCGCGATCGCGGATGGGCGGGGCACACTTGAAGCGTGTGTCGCCATCGGCGACCGAATCCGCATCAAAGATGAGATAGTGTGGGCAGGTCTCCACCGTGATCGGAAGCCCTTCTTCCCGAGCCGATGCGAGGATGTCCAAACAACCCGCATCCGCCAAGTGAACGATGTGCACGGGACAACGGGTCTGACGAACCAAATCGATCATCATCTCGATCGCGACTCGTTCAAACGCGGGCGGGCGGGATTTCATGTGGTCGACGTAGCGGCGCGAACCCTCCGCGGATGGCGCTGGCTGCTGAACCTCCGCATGCACCATCAACACATGCCCCGCGTCCGCGATGATCGGCATCGCGACCTCCAAATCGCCACGTGTGACGTGCGGGAACTCATCGAGTCCGCTCGGGCATAGAAAGGCCTTGATGGCCCACACACCGGATTGGCACAACGCGCCGATGTCCCTGGCGTTGTCCGGGATCAAGCCACCATGAAAACCCATGTCCACCGACAACTTGCCGGACACGGCCGCGGCTTTCTCGCGAATCGCGGTCAGGCTTGTTGTGACGGGCGAGCTATTGAGCGGCATGTCGATAAGGGTGGTGATTCCCCCTGCCTTGGCCGCGGCGGTCCCCGTCGTGGCGCCTTCCCACTCGGTGCGTCCTGGTTCGTTAAGGTGCACGTGGGTGTCGACGAGACCCGGCATAACACAGAGTTCCCCGTGATCAATCACCGCAGCGGGTTTTTCGCCAACCGTCGCGTCAACATCCGCACTCATGTAGCTCACCACCTCGGCAATCCGGCCCTGTTCATCCATGATGATGTCGGCCGGTGACCAACTTGCGTCGATCAAAACTTTGCGGGAGCGAATCGCTCTCATTTCATTCTCACTCCTTCCGCCAACTCAATCCCATGAACGCACGACTCGCCCGACAATCGTACGGCAAACACCAAGTTCATATCAGCCGTGTCATTCGCTTGGAAGACTCGACGCACCGTTTCTCACAAGTCGCAGTGGATGTCGAGTTGGAGGGGAACTTCGAAGCGGCCTACACCGAGGGTGACAACTCGCTGGTGGTTGCCACGGACACCTGCAAGAACCTCGTTCACAACGTCGCCCTTGAACACACGATCGAAAGCATCGAGTCTTTTGGACGTTCGTTGGTCGAGGTTTTCCTGCAGAACTACCGCCATGTCGATCAAGTGACGACGTCACTCACCGAAACGATCTGGGATCGTTTGAATGATTGTCCGCATGGTTTCATCGCATCGAACCGAGCGATGCCGACCGCACAGGCAGTGGGCAAACGTGGGTCAGCCTTGCAAATCGTTTCGGGAGTCCGCGACGTGGTGATCGCCAAGACGACCGCGTCAGGTTTTGAAGACTTCCACCGGGACGCTTATCGCACCCTGGAAGACACCGACGACCGAATCCTAGCCACGTCCATGCAGGCGAACTGGACCTATGCTGGCGAACCCGCCTGCTACAACGAGTCCAGAGAGGCAATCATGGATGCGTTGATGACATCGTTCTTGGACCACTACAGCAAGAGCGTCCAGCAGACCTTGATGCGAATGGGAGCCGCCGCGTTGGAGGCGTGCCCGGCCATTGGGTCGATCCACTTGATCATGCCCAACAAGCATCACATTCCCATCGACATGAGTCCGTTTGGCAAGCAGAACCGGAACGACCTGTTTGTCGTTTCACCCGAACCGTTTGGTTACATCGAGGCCGAGATTGTTCGCGATGGCGTCTAGTCCAAGACCCGTTCCGGAATCGGGAACCGGCTCTCAAACCAACCTGCAATCCGCTCGATAACTGTCCGGCGATGCGATGTCAGTCGGAGTGTGTGTTCAAAGTTGACGTTGTAGTCGACTTGCAATTGCTCACCGTCGGGATCAATGTCAAACATCTCCTTGAATTGTCGTGCGCTGGAGATGTCTTCATAGCCCTCCGTATAAAGAAACAGAAGCTGCATTTGACGCTGAAGCATGGCTTTGATCTCGTCGGCGACTTCGCGGGCCGGCTGGTCAGTTGAGAAGAACTCGGCGGTATCGAAGTCGCTTGGGGCTGCCCAAAGCGGTTCCTCTTTCACCAATCGCTGCTTGATGGCATTGCGGACGCGGCGGTAACGCATTTTGCCCAGCAACTTGCGGCGCGCATGCCCCCAGGTTTCATAGACAATCCCATCCAAGAAGACCCCTCCCACGGCATGCTCGTTACGGAACGCAACCTGGTGAGACTTGTAGGCACCGCTGCAAAGACCGATCGGGACAAACGTCTGTGTTCCCAAGTCAGCATTCAAGGAAGCCATCGCGTCGGCAACGTCAAGCTCGACGCGGTCGCTTCCCTCGGGTAACTCGTTTCGGATTTCGCTGTCGCCGATGCCGGAAAGATCGATGCGAAGACTCGGATAACCTCTCTCGGCAAGCGCGCGCGCCAGGTCAACGTGCAAGCGAAACGGTCCGACGCGATGAACGATCCCCGCGTTGAGAATCAGTGCAACGGGCACTTCTTGGTTCGTATGGGCCGGACGGCTCAGCACGCCCATCAAGGTGTCGTCAGTTCCGAAACGGAATCCTTGTTCGATCATTCTCCCCCTCCCGATAACGCTTCCCCGGACAGCATATGCCTCTGTTGCAAACGCACGAACATGTCGTCGATCAGTTCCACGATCTTCTGGCTGGTTCGAGGACGTCGCCACGACAACTCCATTTCGCCCAGTCGGTCCCATGAAGGGTCGTCGTCAACCAGGAGACGTTTCTGCCACGTCGGAGCGGCTGTCGGCATGCTCGACTCCGACTGCGCGGGGAGAACCACCAGTTGCGGGATCTCCAATGTACCCAGATCAAACTCCCAGGCCTCGATCTCCACCAGCAGCTCACGCCGATAGCAAGTGCCGAGCAACTCTTCGGATGTTGCCAACCGATCCGTCGGAACGACTCGATACCAATAGTCGATCATCTTTTGATGCATGCTGCGAAGCGCGCGTAGATAGACGCGCCCATCCAAGACGGGTTCCCAGGCCACGATTGAGCTGATGTCCCGCCTCGAGCGAGCGGCTTCGGCCGCGATCATCGCGCCGGTTCGCAGCCCCATAAGCATCACGGTCTCAGCTCCAGAAACCGATTTGAGCTTGTCCACGGCCATGCTGACGTCAGAGGCCCATTCCTCGATCGAGACGACATCCTGTGGCTCCCCGATGGAATCGCCGATTCCTCGATAGTCGAAGCGGAAGACGTGACAACCCTGTCGTGCCAGCCGTTTCGCAATCACCCTCAGTGACCAATGGGTCCGGAGGTACTCATGGCCAATGGGCGGGCAGACAAGAACACTCTTCACGCAAGACGCTGCCTCCCCATCGCGACGCTCCACCGGCGGATGATGGATGCCAAACAACCGTGGTGACTCCGTCGGGAAGTACTCCGAGTTCGTCGTCATTCCCAGAAGCCCTGCAGCGTCGCAAGGAATCGTTCCCGCTTCGATTCATCTGATGTTTCGGCATCCACAGGCTCTTTAGATTCCGCTGGAACGGGCAGCGGAACGTTCGCAGCGACCGATTGGGTATCTGTGTTCATCTCCTGCGCGGAGTGATCCTTGTGCGGCAGTCTCTCGGCCAGCTGACGAATCGTGTTGACCAAGAAGTCTTGCGGGCCAAATCGGAATCCCAGCTCGTCGTCGATTCGCGAGATCAACCCCATCACCAGGAGCGAATGCCCACCCGCATCGAAGAAGGTGTCGTCAAGAACGACGTCTTCGTGCTCAAGTGCCACTCGACAGATGCCGACCAGGTACGCTTCCGACGGCGTGAAGTCCTGGGCTTGGGACGCCTGAGGAGTTCGCGCGCCCGCCGAACGTGGCGTTGGAAGTTGTTGGAAGTCCACTTTCCCATTGTTCGTCTGCGGGATCGTCGCCAGCTGAATGAAATGCTGCGGGATCATGTATCCCGGCAGTGTGCGCCGTAGATGATCCCGGTGGTCTGATTCCGGTGATGGTTGAACCAAGTTGGCAACCCAATAGGCAACCAGACGCGCATCCCCGGGGGAATCCTCGCGGACCACCACGACCGCTTCCTGAACTGCGGGATGGGTCAAGAGTGCTTGTTCGATCTCCCCCAACTCGATGCGATGCCCTCGAACCTTGACTTGTTTATCATTGCGTCTAAGGAACTCGACATTGCCATCGAAACGGCATCGGGCAATGTCGCCCGTTCGGTAGAGTCGATCATTTGCGTATGAGGCAAATGGATTTCGATAGCGATTTCGAACGAAGCGTTCATGGGTTACGTCGGGTTGATTCCGATACCCAAGCGTGACACCTGCTCCGCCAATGTGGATTTCACCCTCGCAACCACACGCGACTTCGTTTCCATTTTCGTCCAGGAGATAGATTTGCGTGTTGCCAATGGGCCGACCGATCAGAATCGGAGCTTCCGGGTCCGTGACACGGTGGATTGCCGACCAGACCGTTGTCTCCGTCGGTCCATACATGTTCCAGAGTTCGCCGCAGCGATCAAGCAAAGGCGCCACCAATTCTCTTGGCATCGGCTCGCCGCCGCACAGCACCTTGAGATCCGACTTCCCCTGCCAGCCGGATTGAATCAGCAGCCGCCATGTCGCAGGCGTTGCCTGCAGGTGGGAAACGTCATGTCGGTCAATGTGATCTGCTAACTGCTCGCCGTTCGCTGCTGTCACGCTGTCAAGGACGATGACCCTTCCACCCGAGATGATCGGTAGAAAGAGCTCAAGCACCGAGATGTCAAACGAGAGCGTCGTGACGGCGAGGATGGAGTCCTCGAGTGCAAAGCCTGGCTCCGAACGCATCGAGTACAGGAAGTTCACGACCGCACCATGCGGCACTTGAACGCCCTTGGGTTTGCCGGTGGATCCCGAAGTGTAAATGACGTAGCAAACGTCGTTGGGCTGAACGTCGACGCGAATCGGGCTGGAATCCAACGCGTCGAACTCGGAGGTACCAAGGTCGTACGGAAGTTGGTCTCCGCCGAAATCCCCTAGTACGGCAGCGAGGTTGCTTTGGGTGACGACCAACGAAAGCCCGGAGTGTTCACACATGTGTCGAAGGCGATCACTTGGATAGGCCGGATCGAGCGGCACATAGCCCGCTCCCGTTTTCAAGACCGCCAAGAGGATCTCCAGCAGTTGCTCGCTTCGCTCCACACAAACGCCGACGAGATCACCGCTTGCGACACCCCGGTTCTGAAGCCCGCGTGCGAGTTGGTTGGAACGCGAATCGACTTCAGCATAGGTCAGCGATCTCCCTTCGAATTCGACCGCAATGCGATCCGGGGTCTCAAGCGATTGTCGAATGAACTCCTGATGAAGTGTCGCTTGATCTGGATAGTCCAATTCGGTTTGATTCCAGTCCGCGATCACGCGTTGACGTTGTGGGATGCTCATCACGTGGTGATCACGGATACACCTGCCTGAATCGGTCGTCAGACCCCTCAAGAACGCCTCAAATCCCTCGAAGTAGAACTCAACTGCGTTTCGTGAATACAGGTCTGTGTTGTACTGAACCTGCAGCTCGATCGCCTGGTTACGGTGGATCACACCATTGATGAACCACTCAAACTTCTCATAGCAGCGTGGTTCCACCCTCACGTCGACATCCAGCGCCTCGAAACCCAGTTCGTTTGCATCGATGAATGGGTCGACATTGAACGAGATGTCGATAACGGGCGACCTGCTCGGATCCCGCGGTGGTGACAGCACACGCAAGAGTTCGCCGAAGGACACGCGTTGATGCTCCAAGGCATTCAACAGTCTCGTTCGAGTCAACCTGAGATAATCCGCAAAAGACGCCGAACCATCGACGGTCGTGCGGAAAGGCAGCGTGTTGACGCAATAGCCGACGAGGTCCCGTTGATCCAGCGCGGCTTGACCCGCCGTCGGAATCCCGATGCAAACGTCACCGCTGCCGATCAGTCGACTGACATACACCGTGAACGCGGCCAACATGGTGTTAAATAGGCTGCAGCCTTGTTGCGTCCCCAGTTGCCGAAGCTGTTCCACAAGTTCGCGGTCCAGTACGTGATCGTGCCTGTCACTGCAAAAGGTCTTTAGGGAAGGACGACGCGACTCACAGGGGGTATCCAGTGTGGGGAAGCCATCGCGGAACTGGTCACCCCAGAAAGCCAGGTCAGTCGCGTGCTGCTCTGATCGCTCGTAGTCCGCCATCGCCAACGCGTAGTCGCGATACAAATCCGCAGCTGGCAACTCCGGCGGCGATCGCCCGGTCAGCTCATCGTAGAAATGGCCGAGGTCGCGACACAAGACGGCAAGGGACCAACCATCCAAGACGATGTGATGCGATGTCATCGTGAGACGATGGTGATCCTTCCCAAAAATTTGCAGAACAAACCGGATCAAAGGCCCACGATTCAAATCGAAGGGTTCGCAACCCTCGCGACGGATCAGCTCGGCGTGCTCCCGATCCAGGTCCACATCAACACACCCGCACCAATCGACGCACCGGACGTCCGGCTTGACGGATTCGTGGACGACGACGGAGCGTCCGTCTTCCAGGAAAGTGGAACGGAGCGACTCATGTCGCGCCATCACCATGCCGATCGCGCTTTCCAGTGCTTTGGCATCCAGTTCCCCTCGCAGTTCCAGCGAAGTGATTTCGTTGTATCCACAATTGGATTCACGGCTCTGCTGGCTTGACAACCAAATTTCCAGCTGCGCTTCTGTACTCGCATAGGTCGCACGGGTTGCCGCGGGCGTTCCAGCAACCGACGAAGTTGGAGCGGTAGGAAGTTTCGTGATGTCCATGATCAAGCTTCCAATCCAACTTGAACGTATTGCCCTGGATTGAGTGCGTCTGGAATGAACCACCCGGGCCGGCCGTTCTCGTCCGTTCCCAGACGCGCGCCCTTTTGAGGAGGTCTTTGTAACTCGGCGCTTGGGTCCACGGTTTCAAACCCCTTGCCAGGCATGAAGCCGTGTCGCTGGCACTCCACAATGGCATCAAAGGTGGCCGCGACCAGTTCATCGACATGTTCTTTTTCATGCGCCAGCGTGAGCAGACACGGACGCTGATCCCAGATGTGCATGCCCCGCCTTCGCAGGCTCGCGAAAAACACCTCGCTGTATACCAGCTCTTGCTGAAACTGCACCTTGAAAAGCGAACCGAAATGCGCGAGTTCCAGTGGGGCCTCCAACTCCTGGAAGACCCGGTTCATCTCATCCGCCAGGTAGTCACCCAAACGGTTCAAGCGTGCATACAGGGGCCGTCCACCTGCCTTCAGGTGCTGCAAGATGGCTTTGGAAGCCGCTAGCACGAGCGGATGGCGAACAAATGTTCCTGCGTAATAGGTCATCCCCGCTTCCGGCAGGCTGTCATCGCCATAGTTCCAGAACCCACCATCCAGGCCATCCATGTATTGGGCTTTCCCTGCCAAAACGCCCACCGGCATCCCGCCGCCCACCACTTTTCCATAGGACGCCAGATCCGCTTTGACACCAAAGTGTTCTTGGGCGCCGCCCAGCCCGATCCTTAAGCCGGTAATGACCTCATCAAATATCAGGGCCGTTGGTTCGTTCGCCGTCATTCGACCGAGTTCTTGCAAGAACGCTCTTGGCTGGAGCTCGGGTCGACGACTCTGAACCGGTTCAACCAAGATCCCCGCGATCTCATCCATCCGCTCGCGGATAAGCTGCAGGGACTCATCGGTGCCATATTCCAAGATCAACGTGTTTTGAACATGTTGCTTGGGGATCCCGGTCGCAGCCGGGAAACTCTTTCGTTTGTTGCTTCCACGAGCAACGACTTCATCCAGAATGCCGTGGTAGTCACCGCTGAACGTCACGATCAGGTCACGACCCGTGTAGTTGCGTGCCAAACGGGTGCAGCCCAGCACGGCTTCGGAACCGGTGCTTGAGAACGCCATTCGCTCGCTATCGGTGATTTCGCAAAACAGCTTGGCAACTTCGCCGGCAAGGGGGGTCTGCGGGCCAATCGCGTAGTCCTTGTCGACTTGATCCTTGATCGCGTCCACCGTCAGCGGATGCGTGTGACCCAGCAAGTTGGAACCAAAACCGCAGGTGAAATCGATGTACTCGTTTCCGTCGATGTCCCAAAGCTCAACTCCCTTCGATCGTGCCACCACAATCGGATGGGTCATCTCCTTCATGTTGGGGCGAAAGCCCGCGACGGTACGCGGATCGGCCAAGTGTCGACGGTGCTCCTGCGCGAATGCCTTGCTCCGGGCCATCATCGCATTGTTCATGCGGATCATGTCCTCCAGCGCCTTCGCTTGCTTCTCATCCAACTCGGACTCGTTCAACTTGACGGTCTTGAACCGCTTTGCCGCGGGGGTCGTGTTCGCATCGTTCTCACTGCGGGTGCCTTCGTCACGCGTTTTCGCGATTGTTGAAGGCACGGTCGATGGGGCGACCGTCTCCGATGTCGGCTCTGCGGTTGGATTGATCTGCCGCTCTGGAACGATCGATGTCTGCCCAAGAGCCTGTAACTGTTGCTGCATGAGTTGCAGTTGTGCCTGAAGCTGCAGCTGAATGATGTTCTCGACGGCGCTCGATGGGCCGGAAGCCATCGTGGACTGCGCGTTGTCGAGTGCAATCGCACAGGCCGCTTCAGACGCAGTCTGGTTGGAAGCCACGACCGTTGCAGTCGGTTCAGAAACGACCGTTTGTCCTTCGTTGCGGTGGTCTTGATCCCGAAACCGTTCGCTTGGAAGACGTTGATCCAACCATCGGGATAGCAAGTCAACGGATGTGGTCTCCTCGAGAAGTTGGCGGAACGTCACTTTGATGCCCATCTCTACATCGAGTGCCTTCGCTGTCTGCGTTAGCACCAGTGAGTCCAAGCCGATCTCAAAGAAAGTGGTGTCTGAATCAAACTCGCCGAGGTCGACGCCCGACGAGTCCTCAAAAACAGCGTGGATGCGCTCAACGATCGCTGGGAGGCGATTCCCACTCATGGGTTCGGACCCGGGTGCGCGTTCGGGTTCAGTCTCTTCGCGAACCCGTTCGGCATGGCCCTCCGATGGCGTTGGGTCGTCAAGAGAATCAGGATTCCGACTGGGCACTGTCGCAGGTTCGATGAAGTAACGTTCACGTTGAAAAGCGTACGTTGGCAGCGACAGATGAGTGGCCCTTGAAACCGGCTCTCCGTCGGTGGATAGCTTGGACCAATCGATGGAAACACCAGCCGTCCACAGTTGAGCGACCGCCTGCAGCGTTCCATGCCATTCCGCGTGCTCGTTGGCATGGTCCGACAGCGTTGACATTGCAAGCTGTGTCTTTGGCTCAACGGCGTGTTGCTTTGCAAGGGTGGCAAGCGTCTTTCGTGGGCCCAGCTCCAAGAGGATCCGGCTGGGATCACCAAGTTCAGGATCCCAGAGGCTTCTCACGGCATCCGAAAACCGCACGGGCTCCCGGAGATGCTTTGCCCAGTAGTGAGGGTTCATCGCCTCCGCGTCCGACAGCCACCGTCCCGTCACCGTCGACATGATCGGTGTCACGGGTGCCTGCAATTCAAACTGCGACACAAACGTCGCGAAGGGATCCACCACCGAATCCATCATCGGCGAATGAAACGCGTGTGAGGTGTGCAGGGACCGGCACACCACATCGCGTGCTTCCAAACGCACACGCAACTCTTGGATCTGATCCACCGGTCCGGCAACCACACAAAGACTCGGACCGTTGTACGACGCCACCGCGGTTTCGCCCTGAAGCCAATCCTCAACCTCCAATCCCGGAAGCCGGACACTCATCATGGATCCCCCGGGCAGCTCCTGAATCGCTCGCCCGCGTTCGGCAATCATGCGAATCCCGTCTTCCAACGGGAAGACACCGGCGACACATGCCGCGACAAACTCGCCGATCGAATGTCCCAACAAGGCGGCCGGCCGAACGTCCCAAGCCAACCACATCTGCGACAGCGAGTAGCCCAGTGCGAACAGGGCAGGCTGCGTATACCGCGTGTTCCCTAGGATCTCTTCGTCGTCAACTTGGTCGGCATTCGTGCCGAAGACGACATCGCGAAGGTCACGCTCCAACCAAGGCTTCAACAGGTCGGAGCAAAGATCAAAGCTGCCACGAAACACTTCAGAACGCTCATAGAGATTGCTCCCCATCCGGAGATACTGCGCGCCCTGTCCTGGGAACATGAAAACGACGTCGCGTGGTGCCATCGATGCTTTTCGTCGATGAAACTGCGGCGGTTTGCGGGACTCCAAGACTCCGATGGTGTCTTCCAGCGAATCGGCAACAACGGCCGCGCGGTGATCGAAAGCGTCGCGACCGAACTGGAGCGTGGAGGCAACCGACGCGATGGTGTGCGTTCGATCTTGCAATGCCGAGGTCAGGCGCTGGAGATTCTCCTCCAACGCTTCGGGCGTCTTTCCGGAAACAGGGAGGATCGACAGGGGCAGCCGATTTCCCCTCTTTGAAGATTGACACTCCGAGACGTTCTCCGCTTCCCGGATCTCCGGTGCTTCTTCCAGTAACAGGTGAGCATTGGTCCCACCAACGCCAAACGAGCTGACGCCGGCGCGTCGTGGCGCGTCACCGGATCTCCACTCCGTCGGGGCATCACAGACGAAGAAGGGGCTCGAATCGAAATCGATCTGCGGGTTGGGCGATTCAAAGTGAAGCGTCGCGGGAATCTGCTCGTAGTGCATCGCCATCGCCACTTTGATCAGCCCCGCCGCGCCCGCCGCGGAAACCGTATGGCCAATGTTCGACTTGACGCTGCCAATCGCACAGTACTGCTTGCGCTCCGTCTCGGCTTCAAACACTTTTCGCAGCGCGGTGACTTCGATGGGGTCCCCGATCGGCGTCGCTGTTCCGTGTGCTTCCACGTACGAGATGCTCTCAGGGTGGAAACCAGCCATGCGTTGGGCCATGGCCACAACGTCGGCTTGTCCCCGAACACTGGGAGCTGAGAAACTGGCTTTGTTGCCGCCGTCATTGTTGACCCCGTATCCCTTCACGACCGCGTAGATGCGATCCCCCTTTTCAATCGCATCCGACACGCGCTTCAACACAACCAACCCGGCACCATCGCTGAACAAAGTGCCGGCTGCTTTGGCATCAAAGGGTCGGCAGTGACCCTCGGGGGCGAAGATGCTGCCGTCCTGGTGGAGATGGCCACTTCGTTGCGGAAAATGAATGGAAACACCACCGGCCAAAGCAACGTCGCAGTCGCCCGATTGAAGTGCCTTGCAAGCTTCAATCACGGCCACCAAAGACGTCGAACAGGCTGTGTTCACGTTGACAGCCGGTCCGTTCAAATTGAATGCGTGTGCGATACGCGTGGCCAGGAAGTCCTTTTCGTTGTGAATCCCAGCATTGAATTCCCCGGTTTCTCGTAGCAGATCCGGATGTGTGAGAAGGTTCTTCGTGAAGTAGGTTGTCGAATAGGAACCCGCCCACACACCGATCCTGGAATCGCTTTGCGATGGGATGACACCCGCGTCTTCCAGTGCGGACCAGGCCAATTCGAGCAGGACGCGTTGTTGGGGATCCGTCAATTCGGCGAGGCGACGCGGCATCCCGAAGAAGCCCGCATCAAACTGATCCGCGTCATCGACCACCCCGCGAGAAGCCACGTAGCTCTTTGACGTTGTGTCATCGGGATGGAGGCTTGGGTCCAGTTCATCGGGTGGAAAGCTCTGGATGGATTCACGCCCGTGAACCAAATTATCCCAGAACTCGCTCAAGTCCGTCGCACCCGGCATGCGTGCTGCCATGCCGATGATGGCGTAGCCCTTCCTGTCCACGGAAGTTCTGGAACGCGGGGTGACCGGACTGACAGCCAAGTCAGATGCCTGCCCTGGTCTGTTGAGGAGGGACTCGATCGTCGGGTGATCAAAAAGTTCCGCTAGCGTGACTTCGAACGACAACGTTTGTCTCATCTGGACCACGAGCTCAGCAGCACGCAGAGAGTTGCCACCCAGATGCAAGAAGTTGTCTCGGAGACCAACGCGCTCAATCTGCAACACGTCGCTCCAAATCGCTGCCAGTCGTTGCTCGGTCTCTGTAGTAGGCTCGATAAACGCGACCGGAAGATCTGGACGCTCCCTCGACGGCGGTGGGAAGGCCTTTCGATCAAGCTTGCCGGACGGTGTGTAAGGGAACTCGTCCACGGTCACGATGACGCCTGGGACCATGTAATCGGGCAATGACTCCTTGAGAACATCGCGTATCCGGGAGACATCCGGCTTCGGCTCGGGCGACGCCAATAAGTAGCCGACGAGTCGCTGATGGCCGGGTTGATCCTCACGCAACACGGTCGCCGCTTGACGTACGCCCGTCTGCTTCGCGAGAACCGCATCGATCTCTTCCAGCTCAATGCGATGACCATGGAATTTGATCTGGTTATCAATCCTTCCGAGGTGCTCTAGCTGCCCGTCGTCGGTCAAGCGAGCCAAATCCCCGGTTCGATAGACACGCTCACCGCGCCAGTCGCCAAACTTCTCGGATGACAGTGCTGGAAGTCCGAGATAGCCCGTCGCCAATCCATGACCACCGATCAACAGTTCTCCAGGACGCCCTGGTTCACACAGACTGCCCGCATCATCGATGACATAGGTCTGGGTGTTGGCCACGGGCGTCCCAATCGGGATGCGACCCTCGTCCGATTCAATGCGCGCAAACGTGGCGTAGACCGTGGTCTCGGTGGGACCATAACCGTTCCAGAGTTCATCGCACCGATCCAGTAGCGGGCGTATCAGATCCCGAGGCAAGGGTTCACCTCCCGTGATCAACTTCATGCCAGGGCCACCAGCAAAACCCGCCTCCAAGACCATGCGCCACATCGCTGGCGTTGCTTGCAGGACGCTAACGGCGTACCTCTCTGCTGCCGAAATCAAGGTCGATGCGTCGCGCGCCGTTTGTCGCGGGACGACAGCGACGGAACCACCGCTGATCAGCGGCAGAAACATCTCGACAACGCTGATATCAAATGACAGGGTGGTCGTGGCCAAGATGCGGTCGTCACTGGTGAAGCCGGGACGATCCTTCATGCTCCGGAGGAGATTCACGGCCGCGGAGTGAGGGATCGTGACTCCTTTCGGCTTTCCCGTCGAACCGGAGGTATAGATCACGTAAGCCACGTCTTGAACCGGATCACCCACAACGGGACACAGGCCAGGGCCCGAGCTGGCGATCTCGTCCCAGTCGTCAACGAATGTCGTCGGTTGATCAAACTGTTCGGTCAGGTCTTGCTGGCTCTTGTGGGCGACCACGTGCTTCAGACCACAATCCTCCGCCATGTATCGCAAGCGATCGACGGGATACTCGGGATCCAGCGGCACGTAACCGGCACCGGACTTCAGAATCCCAAGCAGCAGCGCGGGTGTCTCAACGAGCCGATCGCAGCAAAGTCCGACAAAGTCACCACGGCCGATTCCCGAACTCTGAAGGTGGCTCGCGAGCTCGCTGCTCTGCTTCTGTAGCTCAACGTATGTCTGGGTCCCATTGCTCGAAACAATGGCCAACCGATCCGGCGCAGACTCACACATCCGATCGATCAGCTCGTGCAAGGAACACGGCGGAAAATCGCGTTGCGTGGAGTCGTTGATTTGAGCGTCGAGCCTCATCGGTGTCATCAAGTGCGCAGGTGCATGCGGCGTTTTCCGGGAAGCGACCACTGCAAATCTAGGTCAGTGTTTGGATTCCGGTTCGGCCGGTCAAGCGTTCCAAACGAACGACTGGACTGGTCGTAACGCTTGCACCACATTAATCCATTCTGACGGGGTTTCCTCCTCTCAAAATCGGGGCGAACACGCCCCATCCGGAGCCACCTGGTCAGCTGGCAAGCTCCGCCAGGGTCCGCGCTAACACGGCCACCCCTTTGGATATCTGCTCCGGTGAGCTGTACTCGTCCGGCCGATGAGAAACACCGCCGCGACAAGGAATGAAAATCATTCCCATGGGCGCCACCAGCGACATAAAGAGGGAATCGTGATACGCCCGGCTCACCATGGAGGTCCGGGTGTAACCTGATTGATCGGCCGCCAAGTTGATCGCGGAAACAACCGTTGGATCGCACGTTGCGGGCGGATCGGAGTTGAGCGTCTCAATCTCAATCTGCACACGGCGTCGCTCGGCAATCTCTTTCGCCGATTCCCGGACCTGCGCAATAACGGAGTCTCGCGACACAGGATCGACGTCGCGGGCATCGATCGAGAAGTCAACCTTGGCGGGGATCGAATTGACGGCTCCCGGATGCACACGCAAGGTGCCCACGGTTGCGACCATGTCGTCGCTGTCGCAGCTGACAGCGGCCGACTCGATCTCGAGAATCAACTCACAGGCCGCCGCCAGCGCGTCTCTCCGACTTGGCATCAGCACACCGCCCGCATGCCCTCCCTCACCCAGCACCGTCACTCGGTAGGTCGACGGGGCGGCGATTGCCGTCACCGTCCCAATATCAATCCCCTTCGCCTCCAAGACCGGGCCTTGCTCGATGTGCAACTCAACCCAGGCTGCAAAACGATCCGACGAAACCGCCACATCATCCAGCGAGCCCGTCATGCCCGCCTGCGCTCTCGCCGCCTCCAAACCCGCACCATCGCCGTCTTGCAAGCTTCGCAGCTCCGCCACGGACAGGTTCGCGGACATCGCGCGCGAGCCGAGACAGCCTATTCCAAACCGAGTTGGTTCTTCACTCGTGATCATCACCACCTCGATGCTTCGACGCGGCCGAAATCCGGAGGCTTGGAGCACGCGGATCGCTTCCAGACCGCCCATCACGCCCACAGTCCCGTCGTACATGCCCGCGTGGGGAATCGCATCGATATGGGATCCGGTTGCCACGGCACCCTTGCGACGACCGGAATCACTCTCCTCGGTTCCCACCCAACGGCCAAACGTGTTTCCAATAGCATCGACGGTCACCTCCAGATCCGCGTCCCGCATTCGCTGGATCAGAAACTGCCGTGCGGCAACATCCTCCGGTGAAAAGACCACCCGCGTGACTTCCGCATCCTCGAACGCCTCATTGACCTGATCACCGTGCCGAGCAAGTCGCCGAAGATCGTAAGCCAATCGTTCTGTATCGACCGTGAGGTTCATGATGCCAAATGACTCCGGTGCATGTCCTTGTAATAGATGTACTGCGCCGGTGATTTTCCCATCGCGACAAACCACTGGGGACAGTAGGCTGCCATCCAAATGGCATCCCCCTTGGTCACCGGGTACCACTGGTCCGACAAGCGATAGATCCCCTGACCCTTGGACATGAACAGGCCGTGTTCCATGACATGCGTCTCGACGAACGGCAGCGGCGTTCCCGGATCAAAGGTGAAGACGTTGACCGCCATGTCAAAGGAAACTTGATCGGGTAGGAGACAAGCCAGCCGCGCGTTCTCATCCCCCATGAACGGGGCGGCATCGCAGTCCGCCAGGTGCCCGATCAAACGCCCGGGCGGTTCGGTGCCCAGCAAAGGGACATAGCGTTTCTCAAACACCAGTGCACGACTCTCGCTTCGAATACTCAGATCGCAATCATCGCCCGGTGGCAGGAACAAATAGGACTCGGGACCAAGCGTTTTTCCGCCAGCCTCCAGCTCACCCGCGAGTACATAGATCAGGCGTTCCACGTCGGAATCCGTCGGCTGCAAACTTGATTCCTTGCTTAGTTGCGCCAAGTACATTGCGAATCCGGGACCACGCGACGCGATCCCGCCCGCTGCGCCCATCGCCGGACTGACCAGCATCACACCTTCCGTGTTTCTCCATCCGTGGAGCGATGCCGAGACGTGACCGTCAGGTCCGATCACGGCATGATCGGCCCTCACATGGGTGCGTGTGCTTCCCAACGGAGTTTGACTCATGGTTGCCTGTTTCCTGTTTCGCGGTCCACATGCATGAGAAAATGGTGGAGAACGCGAAGGGCATGTGCCACGTCTACTGCTTCCACGTCTTCATCGGGATGATGACTGATCCCACGCGGCTGCCGAAGAAACAGCACCGCTGCCGGGAATCGCGTCGCCATGATGCCGGCATCATGCCCGGCCCCGCTGATCAACTCTTGTGATGGCAACCCACACGCTTGCATGGATTGCAGCAACTGACTTCGCAAGCAATCGTCCATCGCCACGCCCGACTGTTCTTGCTGTTCCATGACATGAAAGGACACGCGATCACGTTTGGCGATGCCTTCCGCAATGGAGTAAAGCTTGGCGACCGCTTGGCGACGGGTCGCGTCATCGATGTGCCTTAGATCCAATGAGAGAGTGACGCGTTCGGGGATCACGTTACGCACATTCGGAGTCACGTCCGCGTAGCCGACCGTGGCACGGCAACCCGCGATCGCTTGACCCTGCTTGGAAACCTCGCCGATCCAAGCCGCGGCGGCCACCAGGCTATCCGATCGTGGCATCATCGGTGTCGTCCCCGCGTGCGCGCTGGCACCGCGGAACTGCACCAGCGATCGGGTTTGACCGGCGATCGCTTGCACGACACCCAGCGGTGCCTCGTTCCCAGCCAAAACCGTTCCCTGTTCGATATGGGGCTCCACAAAGCCGAGCACCTCTTCACTGGGATAAGCGGCTGCCGCAATGCGGGCGGGCGTGAGACCGAACCCCTCGATCACGGACGCCATCGCAAAGCCACTCGCGTCGCGGCGCTCCAACCACTTCTCATCGAAGGTTCCCGTCAACGCGTGAGAACCCAGATACGGTTGCGTGAAGCGAACGCCCTCCTCTTCGCTGAATCCAACGACGTCCACGTGAAACGGGAGGGGATGATCGTGCAACGCATGCATTAACTCCACGCCCATGACGAATCCCAAGATACCGTCATACCGCCCCGCCCCGGGAACCGTGTCCAAGTGCGAACCAAGGATCAATACCGGCGCCTTATCGGCTCCTGATGTTCGATCGCGAGCCATCGCGGGCCTTCGCCCGATCAAATTGCCAGCGTCGTCGACTCGCACATCCAAACCAAGTTCTTTCATCCATCCGGACGCCAGGTCATGCACTGCCTTCATCGGCAACGACAAGTACTGACGCAGGATCCCGTCTTTCCATTCGCTTTGGCGTGACAGAATCTCACACTTGTCCAAGCACCGCTGTGCCAAGTCCTCAAACGCGGGCGCACCCGAGGATGCCGGATCCGTAGCATGCGCATTGGAGGGGGATGGTGAAAACATTGACACGTTGAACGGTTAAACTTACGGTGCAGCTGAGGCGTGAGAGTGAGATGATGTGAGGAACCGGTGAGTCGACAAGCCATCAACTTTTTCGTCAATGGGCAAGCCTATCAGGTCGATGACGCCCACGCGTTCACGTCCCTTTCGCAATTCCTCCGTGAACGGCTTCAGCTCGTCGGCACCAAAATCGTTTGTGCGGAGGGCGATTGCGGCGCTTGCAGTGTCTTGTTGGGTCGCCCCGATCCAGCGGGGAATGGGTTTCGATACCGGAGCGTCGACTCCTGCATTGTCATGTTACCTCAAGTGGATGGCACCCACGTCGTCACGGTGGAGGGACTTGCACAAGCGGATGGTCGTTTGAGCCCGGTCCAGCAAGCGATGGTCGATTGCCACGGCAGTCAATGCGGGTTCTGCACGCCCGGTTTCGTCACGACGATCCATGGCCTGGTGGAAGAGTTGCCAGAGGGGGGATCACGCCTTGACCGTGACACCGCTTCGCTTGGGTTATCGGGGAACCTTTGCCGCTGCACTGGCTACGAACAGATTCTCGAGGCCTGTGACTCGATCGAAGCGACTCAGGTGCAACGCCTATCGGATCGCTACGACGACCGCGCGATCGCTCAAGAACTGTATGAAACAACCCGTTCACCCGCGTTGGTCAAGCACGACCGATTTCAGGTGATGGTCGCCAAGGATCTGCCGTCGGCATTGCAGTTCAAACGCGATCATCCCGAAGCCCGGATCCTGAGCGGTTGCACCGATGTCGGCGTCCAACGAACTCACGGTCGATTTCACGACACCAAGTGGTTGGTGATCAATTCCATCGATTCGTTACAGCAAACGAAAGCGGAGTCCGACGACTCGGGCGACCGTTCCCTCACGTTTGGATCCGCGACCACGTGGACCGATGTGCTCAACACACTTGACGATTGCTTCATCGAGTTCGATCCGATCCTGAAGCGTTTTGGCTCACCCCAGATACGCAACATCGGGTCCATCGGCGGGAATCTGGTGAACGCGTCGCCCATCGCCGACTCGATTCCGTTTCTGTTTGTTGCCGAGGCGATCCTTCGAATCGAATCGGCGGAGCGAGGTCCCCGCTCGGTTCCGATTGTGGGCTTTTACCGTGGCTACAAAGACGTTGACCTCGAACCCGATGAAATCGTGACGGCTGTCACCATCCCCCTACCAAGAAGTGACGAGCAGTTCAAACTCTACAAATTTTCGAAACGTCGCGACATGGACATCAGCACGCTGACCGCGGCTTTTCGACTGCGGGTGATTGGGGATCGGATCGAAGATGCCCGGGTCGCCCTGGGAGGGGTTGCTGCAACCGTCCTGCGAATGCGGGGCGCGGAGCAAGCCTTGGTCGGCAAGTCATTTGACGCGGCAACATTTCAGGCGGCGGGGAACATCGCGGCGGATTCGATTCAGCCGCTCAGCGATGTTCGTGGGGCCGCCGACTACCGCCGTGTGTTGGCACGCAATGTCTTCATGAAGTGCTTTCATGATCTCACGCCGGCGATGACGAAGGAGATGGTGTGATGTTGCGGCGGGATGAGAGATCGAAACAAGAACTTGCTCAAAGTGGCAGTCGGTCTGTCGGCAAAGCGATGCCGCATGATTCTGCGAAAGGCCATGTGACGGGCAGCGCTACCTACGTCGAAGACTTGCTGCCGTTAGCGAACGAGCTCTGGGTTCACTTCGCCGGTTCACCCGTTGCCCATGGTGTGATCCGATCCGTCGACGCGGGCGCGGCGCTCCAGATGCCGGCGGTCGTTGGCGTCTACACGCACGAAGATCTGGGCGGCCTCAATGTGTTCGGCTCGATCATCCACGACGAACCGTTTTTGGCCGAGGGAACGGTTCACTACGTCGGCCAGCCCGTGGTCGTTGTGGCGGCAACCGACCGTGACGCGGCCCGCCGTGCCGCCGAGTCGGTCGTCATCGACGTCGAAGAGCTCACACCGGTCTTGGAGATCGAGGAGGCGATCCGCGCCGACGCGTTCATCGGGCCGCTGCGAACCATCAAGGCGGGTGATCCAGATGCGGCGATGGCCACGTGCCCGCACGTCATTCAGGGGACTTTCCGCAACAACGGGCAGGAGCAGTTCTATTTCGAGTCACAAGCTTGTCAGGCGGTGCCCGATGAGTTTGGGACGCTGCGACTGACCTCATCCACGCAGCACCCCACAGAGATTCAAGCGTTCGTGGCCGAAGTCCTGGGGCTGCAGATGCATCAGGTGGTTTGTGAATGCAAACGCATGGGTGGCGCGTTCGGCGGTAAAGAGTCCCAGTCGGCGATCCCGGCCTTGATGACCGCGCTCGTCGCACAGAAGACAGGTCGCCCGGCACGCGTTGTCTATGACAAACACACCGACATGTGCGTCACGGGCAAACGGCACCCCTATGTCAACCAGTATGAAGTGGGGTTTGATGATTCTGGACGCATCCACGCCGCGAAGTTCAAGCTCTTCAGCAATGGAGGAGCCTTCGCAGACCTTTCCACGGCGGTCTTGGAGCGGTCCATGATGCATGCGGATAACACGTTTCATCTACCAAACGTGGAAATCCAAGGCCGCGTCTGTCGAACCAACATTCCGCCTAACACCGCGTTCCGGGGTTTTGGCGGACCGCAAGGCGTTGTCACCATGGAAAACGCCATCGAAGAAATCGCAAACCACCTCGGATTGGATTCGCTTGACGTTCGGAAAGCGAATCTCTACCGCGACGGTGACCCGGATCGGAACCAGACGCCGTATGGTCAGATTGTCGAAAACCATGTCCTGGAAGAGACGTTCGACGAACTGGAACAATCGAGTGACTACCGACGACGGGCGACCGAGATCGACGCGTTCAACCAGAGCCAAGATCTCTTGGTCAAAGGCATCGCGCTGTCCGGCATCAAGTTTGGGATCTCGTTCACCAGTAAGTTCTTAAATCAGGGCAACGCCTTGGTCAATGTTTATCTGGATGGAAGTGTTCAGGTCTCCACCGGTGGCACGGAAATGGGCCAGGGCTTGAACACCAAGATTCAACAGCTGGTCGCGGACGAATTCGGGATCGCGTTTGAGTCTGTTCGTTTGATGACCACCTCGACAGAGAAGAACAACAACACCTCCCCCACGGCTGCCAGCGCTGGAACGGACCTGAACGGTACCGCGGCCGTGATGGCTTGCGAGCAGATCAAAGCACGCATGGCCAAATTCGCGGTCCAGTGGTTCGCGCAACAGTGTCCGGGTCAATCGTCACCCACCGAATCGGACATTCAGTTCCAAGATGCCATGGTGTTCGATTCCCGCGCGGATTCCCAATCGGAACCGATGGCCTTCACAGCGTTTTGCGATTTGGCCCGTCGCGCGCGGGTGGATCTGGGACAGCGCGCGTTCTACGCGACGCCCGTGGTGGAGTTTGACCGCGATACCGGCAAAGGCGCCCCGTTCTTCTACTACACCAACGGGGCTTCCGTCGCCGAAGTCACGATCGACCGATTGACCGGTGAGATGGTTGTCGACCGACTCGATCTGCTCATGGACATCGGTCAGATGATCAATCCCGGCATCGATCGCGGTCAAGTGATTGGTGGTTACATCCAGGGCATGGGATGGTGTACCAACGAGGAACTGGTCTATGACGCTAGCGGCAGTCTTCTGTCTACTGGTCCCACCACCTACAAGATTCCCAACATCACCGATCTTCCGCCGGTGATGAACGTGAATTTCATCAACAACCCGAAGCACGACCGCAACGTCCGTTTGAGCAAAGCCGTTGGCGAACCGCCGTTGATGCTTGGCATCGCCCCGTGGTTGGCCGCCAAACGCGCGCTCGCGTCGCTGGGCGATGTTTCAGGCGGGAAGCTCAAGCTGCCAGCAACATCGGAAGAACTGTTGATGTGCATGGAAAGCCTTTCGACCGCCGAGACACCGGCGGTCCCGTGACGGAAGAAGGGTTGTCGATCCGACAATCGCTTCACGATTCGGCGAAGCCGCATGTGGTCGTGACGCTGGTCGAACGCGAGGGCTCGGTTCCCTGCGATGTGGGATCTTTCATGGTCGTGACGGAAACGGGTCGCGTTTGGGGAACCGTCGGCGGCGGGCGCGTTGAGGCACGTGCGATCGAACACGCCAGGGCGCTCTTGTCACAACAGCATCCTGGCGAGTTGCTTCAATGGAATCTCAACACCGACCTGGGCATGACCTGCGGCGGCCGTTTGCGCCTGTTCTTTGACGTCCCCAAGATCGCCAACTGGCCCATCGTCGTCTTCGGAGCCGGTCATGTCTCTCAAGCCCTGGTCCGTCTGCTAAGAACCTTGCCCTGTCAGCTCACGGTGATCGATTCACGTTCGGACTGGATCGAGCGATTGCCCCCCGATGTCGTCTCGCTCAACGAAGCTGTGTCGGACGAGTTGATCCAACGCTTGGACGACCGCTCTCAAGTCGTGTCACTCACCAAGGGCCACGCAAGCGATCTGGAGGTCCTGTCATCCATCGCGCGCAGTCGAAAAGAATTTGTTTACGTCGGCGTGATCGGAAGCAAATCGAAAGCCGTTGTTCTCCGGCGTGGACTGCAGGAACAGGGCTTTGACGAAAACCAGGTCCCGTTTGAATGTCCCGTCGGGCTCCCCATCGGCAGCAACCATCCCGGCGAAATTGCCGTCAGCATCGCCGCACGCCTCTTGGAAGTACGTGACCGGCAGACCCGACGTTGATGACGCGGATTGGCAGGCTTTCCATGCGTTCAACAGTGCCTAGCGGGCGAACGCCGCTGCGACGACGTCATCGGTCCAAGCGTGGCCACCCGCTTGGACGAAGCCGTGATGACCGCCTTCCTTCATGAGGTGGATTCGAACACAAGTCGAGGGTTCGGCTTGCTGAAACATCTTCACCGGAACCAGAGGGTCGTTCTGGGCGGCGACGATCAGCGTGGGCACGGCAATGTGCTCAAGGGTGCCCACCGCACTCGCGTCCGCATAGTAGGCACGTTCATCGCGGTACCCAGCCAGGGGCGCCGTCACGTGTCGATCCAAGAGTCGCAAGGTCTTGATGGAACGTCTCAATCGTGGATTCATTCCAATTTGGTTCAACAGTTCAGGACGCGCTCGACGAAGCAGATTACGAATGAAGTAGTGGCTATAGATACGGCAGGACCATCGTTCCATGGCGTCGCTGCACGACTGCAAATCGATCGGTGGTGCAAACGCCACAATCCGATCCACACGCGACCACCCTTGCGAGCTCATTTGGAATCCCGCACCGATGCGTCCTGCGGCGCGTAGAATCTGATTGCCACCAAGAGACACGCCCACGATACCGATCGGCGAAGGTTCCACGACGATTTTCGCGGCGATGTGTTCGATCGCGGCCACGACATCCTCACTGCGACCGGCATGCGTGATCGTTTGGCAAGTTGATTCCGAGGCCCCGCACCCTCGCATGTCCAATCGAAAAACGCGAACGCCTTGCTCAAACAGGCGGACCGCGAATCGCAGCATGTAGTTCGCCGCATGACAGCCGCAGAGGCCGTGTAGCAGTAAGACGGACCCGTGGGCGGCATCCCAATTCGGTGGGCAATCCTCGTGCAGGACCAACCGGTCACCCTCACTGACGGTGACGTGATGACGACAGGTTTGAGCGAGCGAATGGGTCGCATCCTTTGCACCAACACCAACAAGCGTCTGCAGATGCCCGCCGCGCCACAGCCGGTGCGGACGAAACGGTGGCAATGCGAGGCAATGCGGCCAATCCATGATCGTGGTGTCAAGACTGGGGTGGCTGGTTGAGGACACTGGCAAAACGTCGATAGACTTCCCGGCATGAAAACAATTCGAACATTCTTGGCGATCGCGCTGCCAAGGGAGATTGCGTCCGCCGCGGCACGTCGCATCTCCAAATGCAAACAAGCCGGGGACGCCATCAAGTGGGTGCCGGCGGAGAACCTGCACTTGACGCTCAAGTTTCTGGGCGAAGTTGACAACACGGATGTTCCCCGCGTTTGCGATTGCTTGCAACGCATCTGCGAGGGTTTTGATCCGTTTCCCTTGCATATTGGTGGGAACAGTGGTTTGCCGTCGATCGACCGTGCGCGCGTTCTCTGTGTCACTGTCGAGGACCCTGAGTCCCAATTGATCGCCATGGTGGGGCAGATCGAACGCGCGTTTGCCGAACTCGGATTCAAACCCGAAGCACGGGATTATCAGCCGCATCTCACGCTGGGCCGCACACGGGGCGGTTCGCGACGCGCCTCCGATGAGGTGATCGAACGCTGGCGTGAACACGAAGATGAAACCATCGGGGACATGATTGCGCGGCGAGTCGAGGTCGTGGGGAGTTTCCTGGAGAAACGGGGGCCGAGCTACCAAATCATGCACACGGTTGACCTTTGAGCGATTCCGAAGCGACCTCCGATCACGACGTCTTGCTTGCAATCGAGTCGACCTGCGACGAAACGGCGGCGGCAGTCGTCACACGTTCAGGCGAGGTACTGGGGCAATGCGTGGCAACCCAAGACAAGCTTCACGAACGCTTTGGAGGCGTTGTGCCCGAAATCGCCGCGCGTGCGCATCTGGAGCGGGTGTTGCCGGTCATCGATCAGACACTCACCGATTCCCGGGTTGCGGCCGAGCGTTTGGCGGCGATCGCAGTCGCTGACCGACCAGGGTTGGCCGGTTCACTGTTGGTCGGCGTGGTGGCGGCCAAGATGCTGGCCCTCGTGTGGCAGAAGCCGCTTGTCGCGATCAACCACCTGCAGGCCCACTTGCATGCCTGCCGCTGGTGCACCGATGCACCGGATGAGATGTATCCCGCCGTGGGCCTCATTGTGAGCGGTGGTCATACCTCGCTTTATCGTTGCAACAGCCCCATCGATCTGCAGTACTTGGGTGGCACGATCGACGACGCCGCGGGCGAAGCGTTTGACAAGGTCGGCGCGATGCTGGGACTGGGTTTCCCAGGCGGTGTGGCGGTTTCACGATTGGCCGCCCAGGGTGACCCGCAGACCTTCGGCTACCCGCGGCCAAAGCTCCGTGACGACGATTTTGACTTCTCATTCAGTGGATTGAAAACGGCGGTCCGCTACTCGCTGACGGGCCCAGGGCGACACCCACTTGAGCCGGATCAACTCTCCGCGGAAACGAAGGCAAACGTGTGTGCGTCCTTCGAAGCCGCGATCGTGGATGTGCTGACGGCCAAATGCCGTCGGGCAATCCTTACCACCGATTGCCAGGTTCTCCTGATCGGAGGAGGCGTTGCCGCAAACCCCGCTTTGCGGCGATCGCTTCAGCAGGCCGCTGAAACCGACGGGTTTCAACTCTTGATCGCGCCGCCGGAACTGTGCACCGACAACGCGGTCATGGGGGCTTTGGCCTGGCACCATTTGGATCGTGGCGAAACAGCTTCACTCGACTTGGACATCACAGCGGGCCTGCAACGCGGGTATTGAACCGTTGCTTCTCCAACCAGCCGGGATTTTCAACCGTTCATCGTCGAAATGCCCGAGCAATGCTCCCGGCAAAGACGAGCACGCCGATCAAGGGGACGACCGCAAGTGCCAGACGGGGCTGCGCTGCGATGATCACGATCCCAACCATGCCAGCGACCGCGATCCCGGGCGGGAACCAGCGGGCCGGACGTTGTAGTGAATCCCATGCCAACCAAATCGACCCCAAAACAAGGCCGATTCGAACCATTGCCGCCGTGCCGAATGCGGAAGCGGCACCGGAGCCGAAGATCGTGGTTCCCGTCCCCGTTAGCGTGATCATCGTTGCTCCGCCGAGCAAGGCGGCAGAGAGCAGGCCAAACAATCGACGTCGCCATGCACTGCTCATCGGGAACAAGTCGCTCGAGGTGGGATCGTTGTGCTTCTCGAGAAAGCTCGGGAGCCATCTTGGCGGCAGATCGAGCATCGGGCAGCCGGTCGAGTCCGCCTTGCGGCAAGTATACTACGGGCTTCGATTTCGCGTTACGGCCCCGTTCTTCAGTCGCCTCCGATCATGTCCATCCCCGCCAAGCCTACTCGGTGTCTGGTTACGTCCGTAGTCTGTTCGGCTTGGATGGCTCTCCTTTTTGCCGCGTCCGGTCCGGAAGCGCTGGCACAGGCTTCCGATGCCGACGCTGCCAGCATGGTCAGTCTGTTCGATGGCAAAAACTTGGATGGATGGCGGAATCCGTACGACTGGGGCACCGTGGACGTCGTCAACGGTGAGATTCAGTTGACGGCGGAACGCAAGTTCTTCCTAACCACGGAGGCGGTCTACCATGACTACGAGTTTGAAGGCGAAATCAAGTTGCCGCCGGGGAAGGCCAACAGTGGTTTCATGGCGCGCGGCCAAGTGGAACCGAATAAGGTTTTTGGCTATCAGGCCGAAGCCGATCCCACGAGTCGGCGTTGGTCAGGAGGGCTTTATGACGAGCGGCGACGCCAGTGGCTGAACCCCCTGTGGGATCAGCCGGATGCCCAGAAGTCCTTTGATCGCGAGCGTTGGAACCGTTACCGGATTCGATGCGTCGGCAATCGTTTGCAGTTCTACGTCAATGATGTCCTGACAACCGACTACTTCGACTCGATGGATTTAAAGGGTCACATTGGGCTACAACACCATGGGGAGAAGGGACAGACGTACCGATTTCGGAACCTGAAGGTTCGTGATTTGGGTCGCCACGAATGGCAACCGTTGTTTGACGGCCAGAGCTTGGATCGATGGACCGCTGTCGGGGGTGGTACCTGGACGCTTGTCGATGGCGTGATTCAAGGCAGATCCGATGCGGCGGACAAAGCGCCCAACGGTCTCTTGGTTTTTGATCAACCGTTTGCAAACGCGACGTTCCGAATCGAATACCGTTGCGAAAACGGTGACAGCGGGTTCTTCGTCCGCAGCACGATCTTGGACGCCAAGCCCTTCATCAAGGGTGTCCAATGTGAGATCGACAACACGGATGACGTGGCGGGTCTCTATCAAACCGGCGGCGCTGGTTGGCTCGTGCATCCCCTGGATTATTTGGAGACCGCGTTTCCACCTGACCGTCGCGCGGGCGTCGAGAAGCATTGGCAGAAGGCACGCTCCAAAGGCGATGATTGGAACACCCTGGTGATCAGTCTTCATGGCAATCGAATCGTCACGCACTTGAACGATTGCCTGGCAAGCGATCATGTCGTGGCGGATCTGGAAGCCAAGGGTCAGATCGCCTTGCAGTTGCATGGCAACCAGGATCTCAAAGTTGACTTCCGGAAGGTCGAGGTTTTGAGGCAGGTGATTGCCGAAAAGTGACTCCACAAGGAGCGTTCAAGGCTGCCTCAAGGAAGGGCCAGTACGACCAGGTTGCGATCTCCACGCACATAGATTTGGTCGCCGGCCACGACCGGTGCCGACCAGCAGGGAAAGCGAAGGGCAGGTCGATCTTGGGATGACTGGCTCAGGTCCCATTGAGCCAACTCCCGATACTCCTTCGGATCTGCCGCGACGATGTGCAATGTTCCGGTCTCTTTCAAGACCAACAACACGTCTCCCAGCCGCGTTGCTGTGCTGCGTCGGCGCGACAGATCGGTCCAACGAACTTTGCCTGTCGCGAGCTCCAAGCAGCGGAAATCACTGTCAGGAGCGTTGCGTCCACTGCAGGCGTAGAGGAAGCCATCGATGAGGACGGGCGTCGACAGGTGCGATCGGAGTGACTGTTCGCGTCGCCGACCCTCCGGGTCGCGCCAAACCTCATCAAACTGAATGGCGTCCTCGCGCAGTGAGAGTTCAAAGACCACCGAGCCGCGCTCGTAGCAATCACTGACCAACACTCGATTCCCATCCACCACGGGCACCATCGCGTTGACGCTTTCTAGGATCTCGGCGCGGTGATACACCTGCCCCAGGTGTTGACCACTTTCCGCGTCGATCACATGCAATTGGTCGCGCGCAAACATCAGCACGCAGACTCTTCCGTCGATGACCATCGGCCTTGGACTGGAGTAACTGGCCAGGTCATCTCCCGTGGCCCACAATCGCTCTCCTGAGTTGAGATCAAAGCCGACTAACAGAGTCCCGTTGGAAGCGACGCGATCCAGACGGCCGGGAGCGATGTCTTGATCCTCGGCCGGGCTTCCACCCACCATGACGATCACGGTATTTCCGATCACCAGCGGAGAAGAACCAACACCAAAGAAGTTCTGCACCACACCAAAGTCGGCATTGGTATCGACCGACCATTGGGGCGTGCCGTCCACCACGGAGCGAACACTCAGTCGTCCCGCAACCCCGAACGTGACAATCCGATCGCCTGCCAGCGTGGGACTGCAACGCGGCCCCGGTTCATAACCGTACATGTCGCGATAAAGCAGCCGATCGGCCTGCGACCATATCTCCTGTCCGGTTCCGGCATCGAGACAACGCAGCCGTTCTGTGCCTTCATGAGCGTCAAAGTGGTAGTACCGTCCGTCGCGCACCACCCCCAGACCATAGCCCTCACCCAACGCCATGGACCATAAACAAACGGGAGTCTGTTGCCAGTCAACGTCCACGGATGGCTGCCACTGGGGGCGCTGGATTCCCGCCACGCCATCATAGGACTTATTCAGGAATCGCGGCCAATCCGGGCGTGTTCGTGTGTCCGTCTGCTCGCGAACCAGCATCTGATTGGCCGCTTGATGCTTGGTCATGGCCGCTGCCGTGACCGCCGCGTTCGGTCCGTCGGCCTGAACCCAGGAAACACCCGACGGTCGGTCGCATCCGAGGCCGGCGAGCACAACCACCATCAGAATGACAACATCCACGACTCGGGCTGGGACACGGTGGCGATTGGTTGCGACGGACATGAAAATAAACTCTTCTGGTCAACGACACGGCGAAAGGACAAACACGTGCGACGGGGGACCTCGCGGATGCCAAACACGCAAGACCTGATTCAAAACGAAGAAGGCGTGACGCGTTGCTGGTGGTGTGGCAACGATCCTGTCTACCAAGCATATCATGACGACGAGTGGGGAGTCCCTGTCACGGATGACCAGCGTCTGTTCGAGAAACTGTGTTTGGAGGCATTTCAATGCGGCCTGTCATGGATCACCATTCTGAAACGCCGTGATGCGTTCCGTCGGGCGTTCCATGATTTTCAGATCGAACGCGTCGCCAAGATGAACGAGGAGGACACCGAGCGTTTGCTCCAGGATGATTCGATCATTCGCCATCGCGGCAAGATTGAGGCCACCCTGCATAACGCTCGGATGGCGTTGAAAACCCAGTCCGAATTTGGTTCCATGGCTGCCTTCCTATGGCAATTTGAACCTGCGAATCCACCCACCATCGCGACCAAGGCAGATATGATGTCGAAGTCGCCCGAGTCGACCGAGATGAGCCGGGCATTGAAATCGCGGGGCTGGAAATTTGTCGGCCCAACAACCTGTTACTCGCTCATGCAAGCCATGGGCATGGTCAATGACCATCTGGTCGGATGCAGCCGCTTCGAGGCGATCTGCGAACTCCGTCAGACACTCCGACGCCACTCATTCGTTCGGTGACACCCATGTCGAGAACAATTTGGATCACGGCCTTCATCGGTTTGCTTCTGTGGGACCACAATCCCGCCGCCTATGGGAAGCAACCCGATGTCCTCTTCATCGCGATCGATGACCTGAATGATTGGGTCGCGGCAACGAACGGCAATCAGCAAGCCAAAACACCCAGCATCGATCGCTTTGTGGAGCAGGGCGCGGTCGTCTTCCAGAATGCTTACTGTGCTGGTCCCGTCTGTGGCCCCTCACGTTCCGCATTGCTATCCGGTTTCATGCCCCACACGACGGGTATCTATGGCAACAAACACAACATGTTGCGCAGCCCCTTGGTGCAACAGCACGCGACACTGCCGGAATACTTTGCAAAGCAGGGGTACAAGACCGTTTCGCGCGGCAAGATTTTCCATGGACACGATAGCGATAAGGGTGCGTGGGCCTTCCAGGATTGGTCTCGCAACGGGGGTGTGGGGGTGGATCGAACGCGTTTGACCTCGCGCAACAAGAATCTGATCCGAGGAAAACCCGCGCCACCATCCGAATTTACAGCGCGCACGGGCAGCCCCTTTGAGTGGGGACCGACGCGCGGGGACGTGGAGGAAACATCCGATCGTATCGTTGCCAGATGGGCGGTGGAGCAACTGAATCAGTCGCATGACCAACCCCTGTTTCTGGCCGTGGGCCTCTTTCGCCCTCACCTTCCCTTCTTCGCCCCCCAGGAGTTCTTCGACCTCTATCCGATCGATTCGATTCAAGTCCCCGAGGTCCGCGCCGATGATTTAGATGATATCTTGCTTCCCAGTGGAAAGCCGGCCCACGCACCCAGCGCTGACTATCGGTGGCTTAACGCACAGAATCTCTTTCGAGAAGTCACTCAGGCTTATCTCGCAATGGTCTCCTATGCTGACAGCAACCTGGGGATCATCCTGAACGCATTGGAAACGAGCGGTCGTCTTGAAAACACGATCGTTGTTCTATGGGGCGACCACGGATGGCACCTCGGCGAGAAGCTACGCTATCGGAAAGCCACCGGTTGGATCGAATCCACGCGGGTCCCACTGATCATTCGTTTGCCAGGGATGACGCAGCCAGTGGACTGTCATCGGCCCGTCAATCTGATCGATCTCTTCCCGACCTTGATCGACCTCTGTGACCTGCCATCCAAGCCAGAGCTCGATGGATATTCGATGGCTCGGTTGCTCCAGGATCCCTCGTCGCAGGAGAACGGTCTCTTCGACCGTGAGTTTTCCACCACGATCTTCGGCCCACAAAACGTCTCGATCACCGATGGGAAGTGGCACTGGATCGAAACGGATCGAGGCACTCGCGAGCTGTATGACCTTCAGTCGGATCCCATGGAATGGGATAACCTCGCGGATCGCCAAGACGAACGCATCGCTGCCGCTCAAAGGCGACTGTCCGCCGCGATGCCAACGCAGTTTGCTCGACCGATTCTCGCAAACGACGCTGCGAAGAATTCACCGAGCCAGGCACGCGACTTGGAGACGTTGCGGTAGACGAACGGGTTGCTTCTGAAAGCCTCAGGCGTCTGCTACGCTGAAACCGTTGACGTATCATCCTCTTTGCCATCACCCCCCATCATCTCCGGGGTTGCGCCACCATGACCAGTCCGATACCTCTCCCCCGTCCCAAGCTGGACGTGGCATCCTCACTACCCAGTTCCAGCGACGCGGTGGTCGTCGCGGTCGCCGCGAAAGACGATGCGATCGTGCTTTTGTCTCCCGAGGATGCTCTGGGGCCCAACACGCGGGCCGCATTCGGCACGCTGATCGAGAGTGGTGACCTAAGGGGAAAGGCGAGTGACGCGATCTTGGTTGCCACGGCGGATGAAGTTTCCCCCCTGATTGTCGCCGGCTGGCTGGGTGATGCCGAACGAGTGGATCGCGTCGCGGTATTTGATTGGGCAGCGAGCGCGATTCGGAAACTGCTGACGCGTCCGCGGAAACGAGTCACCTTTCTCATCGGCGATGCCTTCGACCCCGCATGGCATGATGCGGTCGTGGCGGGTGCTTTGTCGGGTTGCGAGGGGCAGCACCTTTACCAACGCGATTCAGGCAAGCATGTGCCCGAGTCCCTTTGTTTCGTCGGGGTCTCTCGCGAAGCTGTCCAACGAGGGGAAATCATCGGCACCTCGGTGAATCAAACTCGGCGCCTCGTCAACGAGCCGCCAACGATCATGAATCCGACGGAGTTTGCAAGGCGGGCCGCGTCCATGGCAAAGGACGTCGGCTTGGGGTGCGAGGTCTGGGACGAAAAACGTCTGGCCGACGAGCGCTGTCGCGCGATCCTGGCCGTGGGGGCTGGTTCCGCCAGCCCACCCCGCTTGGTGATTCTCAAACACGATGGAGGTGGAGACGAAGCGCCGCTTGCCATTGTTGGCAAAGGCGTCACGTTTGACTCCGGAGGCCTTTCGCTCAAGCCAAGCGAGGGCATGGTGGACATGAAGTGTGACATGGCCGGTGCCGCCACGGTGTTTGGTGTCATGCAAGCCATTGCCCAGATGGGTCTCAAGAAGAACGTCATTGGTCTCTGTGGTTTGGCAGAGAACATGGTCAGTGGGACGAGCTACAAACTCGGCGATGTCATCGAAACACGGTCGGGGAAGACAATCGAGATCCTAAACACCGATGCCGAGGGACGTGTTGTCTTGGCAGACACGTTGAACGTGGCGGTCGAGCATCAGCCGGCATCGATCATTGACCTGGCCACACTGACGGGCGCGTGCATGGTGGCCTTGGGGAACGAGGTTGTCGGCATGATGGCCAATGACGAGGGCCTCTGCGACGAAATACGAGTGGCGGCGAATCAAGAGGGAGAACCCGTTTGGCAATTGCCGATGTACGCGCTCTATGACGACAAGGTCAAAAGCAAAGTGGCAGACATTCGCAACATCGGGGAAGGACGCTGGGGCGGGGCGATCACAGCAGCAAAGTTCCTTGAGAACTTTGTCGACGAGGTGCCATGGGTGCACCTCGACATTGCGGGTCCCGCTTTCACCGATTCAGCCGTCCCGCAACGCGATGCGGGTGCCAGTGGCGTGATGGTACGAACCTTGATTCGTTGGCTGACAAGCTAAGCACTAGAGAGACAAGCCATAAACGCGAACCGCATTGCCGCCCATCACGAGCTGTCGCTCATCGGGTGACAATTCTTGTGTCAAGGTTTGGACTGTTTTGAGCCATCGCCAGTACTCGGTACGCAACAGACACACGGGCCAGTCACTCCCAAAGAGCAAACGCGTGGGACCGAACGCGCCCAACACAACGTCCCAGTAAGGGCGAACGGTACTGATGTCCCAGTGATCCCCCGTGACCTCGGTTGCAATTCCGGAAAACTTGCAGGTCACGTTCGGACGTTCTGCCATTTGCCGCATCTGTCGCGCCCAAGTCTCATCCGGCGGGTTCCCGTCAATGGTCGGCTTGGCGATGTGATCGATCACCAGGGGGATGTTCGGGTGACGATCCGCAAAATCAATGGCAGCTGGCAATTGTCGTGAAAAGATCAGCACGTCGTAGACCCAGTTGTGGGCCGCAAACTCCGAATCGCCCAGCAAGGCGACGCCCCGATTGAAGCTTCCGCCGTCCAGGAACCGGTCATCCGGTTCGTCCTGCACGACGTGTCGGACGCCGCGAAAACGAGAATGACCCGCGAATTGTCGTAGGGAGTCCGCCGCATTGCCCGCGGCCAAGTCGACCCAGCCGACGACCCCTCGAATCAGCGGTTCGGCATCCGCGATCGACAATAAAGTCTCCGTTTCCAGCAGACTTTGGCGAGCCTGGACGGTGACAAAGCCGTCTATCTGGTTCGCGGCCGCCACGGCTCGCAGTTGCTCCTGCAGGTAATCCACCTTCAACACCGCCATGGCCTCGTTAATCCAGGCGTATTGCTTCGGATCGTACTTCCAGAGGTGGTGATGAGCATCTACGAGCATTACAAGCGTCACAGAACGAGGTGCGAGGGTGAAAACGGCATCCGTGAGCCGATTCGGGTTGCCGATAAGTTAAGCCACAACGAAGATATTGAATGCACCGTACCCTAAGAAAAACTGGCGGCGGGAGCGCGTTTTTGCTTCCCTGTCGCGGTATTCCGATCACCGTTCTCCAACGGCACTGCAACCATGCTTCAAGCATCGTCCGTCGAAGACCAACTGTCTGAACTCATTCGCGAGCGAATTCTTTTGCTCGATGGGGCGATGGGCACCATGATTCAGCGTCTCAATCTCGACGAGGCGGGTGTTCGAGGTGATCGCTTTGCGGACCACCACAAGGATCTCAAGAATTTCTCCGACATCCTTTGCCTGACTCATCCGGAGAAAATCACGGACATTCATCGCGCCTATTACGACGCGGGCAGCGACATTGTGGAAACCAACTCGTTTGGGGCCAGTCCGGTTGGCATGGTGGAGTTCGATCTTCCGCTCGAACTGGTGGACGAGATCAACCACGCCGCGGTCGCCTGCGCCAGGAAGGCGGCTGACGAGTATTCGGAACGAACACCTGACAAGCCTCGTTTCGTGGCCGGTTCCATTGGACCCACGACGAAGCAGACTGCCATCAGCACCAAGGTGGACGATCCGGCGCACCGCGACACCACCTTTAATGAGATGAAGGATAGCTATTTCGCTCAAGTGAAGTCTCTGGTTGACGCCG
>JBCCYK010000016.1:0-46367 GCA_039189905.1 Planctomycetota bacterium | reverse complement strand
TTGGGATCTCGATGAAGCCGAGGCAGCAGTTCGATTTTGGAACGCGGCAGTCCTTGTGCAACCCTCCTTTGCCCCCGCACACCTCAATTTAGCACTGGCTTTCCATGTTGCTTTAAAATGGGATCGCGCGGTTCATCAGTGGCAACTCGCAAATGCCTGGAATGTTCAGGACTGCTATCAGATGAGTCGTGAGCTGGAATGGTTGGCTGGCGAACTCATTGCTATGCGGCCGGACGATGCTCCGCCACCCTTGGGAGAATCTCTGACGGCCCCCGCTTCGTTCAAGATCGACGACTATGAAGAGCTGCCTTCCCTCACAGGGCAGGACCTGGACATGGCGGGGGTCTATGAAGCGATTGCAATCCTTCTTGGGACACCCCAGGATGCTGCTGCGTGCTGGAACAACTTGGGCGTGTATCTTTTGCATCAATCGGGCAAGCCGAAATTCGCGGCGAGCTATCTCTCCAGAGCGCATCTATGCCTGCTAAACACGGACCCCAGTTCGACGCGAGAAAGACGCGAATTGCTGAAAGTGATCGTCTCCAACCTAGCCGATGCAGCGAATCAAGGCGAATTAGCTGAAGCCGACTTTTACAACCGCCTGGCGTTGCAACTATGAACTTTCCTTTCGCTTGGGGTGTTTTCGTCCTCGGCATCATCCTGATCAACCCGTCCCATGCCCAAGAGCTGCGTCCTCGGGTCATCGACCGGGATCCAGATGATGGATCGCCGGTTGTTCATCGTTTCGACGTCTTCGAACTCAAAGACGGTCGAATCATGTATGCAAATCCCAGCTGGTCTGGCAAACGACCGCGTCCGATCGATGTCACAGGAATGACATCCGTCCCCTTCATTGCGTACGGGCAGCAACGCGGGGTGATCGGCATCCCGATCTCCAACATCCGCAAATTCACATACTGGGAGGCGCTCGCAACTTCTGAATCGGAACGATATCTGGACCAAGGCAAAGACTGGGTCGCGGCACTGATTATCAAGGAATTGGTCGCTTTCAATCCACAATGGCCGGGCCTGGAGGGAGTTCGCGCCCGACTCGACGTTCGTGAGATCGATACGCAGATTCGGAATGGGGACGTAGAAGGTGGATTGAGGCGACTCGATCAATTGCGACGTCGATTGCCACTCGACAAGCGACTGGAGGCATCGTATGTCCAAATCATGTTGAGTTTGGCAAAGAACTCTGTGGGCGGACCCGACGATGATTTGCCAACAAGCTATCTGAAACAGCTCGAAAAAGCGTATCCCCAAAATGCACTGGTCCGGGGGCTCGCACAAGACTGGGCCGCGGAAGCCGAGTCGCTAACGGTCGAAGCCGAGAGGCTGCAAGTTCTTGACAGCGGTGCCGCGATTGACGCCGCACAGCGGGCGGTGCAGTTGACGCGGCAGGACAACCTGAGACAACGTGCTCGCGTTGTCCTCCGGAATGCCGAGGGCTTGATCGTGTCGACATTCGACAAGCCGACCGTGTTTGAACCGCTCAACGCGGTTCGACCAGTTGAGCGACATATCGCAAGTCTCACTTACCAAACGCTGACACGTCGCAAGTCTGATGACCCGGGTTTTGAGCCGACCGAGATCTTGGACAATTTGAAAGTGGAGCGATTTGGCCAAGAGTACAAACTTCAGCTTAAGGCTGGACTGCGATTTTCGGATGGATCCCCGATAACAACCTCCGACCTTGCACGTAGCATCGATCTCCTGCGCGATCATCGAGGGGAAGCTTTCAATCCTTCCTGGATGCGTTACGTCAAAGCAAGCCGTGTTGATGGTCCGCAGCAACTGGTCGTTTCGGCCTTGCCTCACCCTGAACCACTGTCCTTATTCAGCATCCCTGTCTTGAGCCGATCCGACTTTCAGGAGTTCCCCCTGCGTGATTATCGTAGGAAGGTACCGAATGCGGTCTCTGGGCCATTTCGGGTGCGGCGGGTTGATCCAGAGGGTGGCGTTGAACTCCTTTCAAATCCCCATGCTCCGGTGAAGCCGAGGCTGGGAAAGATTCAGTTTCGATACTATCCGAACAATGATGTGGACAGCGCTATCGAAGACTTACGGTCGCAGCGAGTACATTGGTTAGCAGATCCGACCCCATTGCAGCTTCAAACACTGAGCCAGTTTTCGAATCGCTTTGTGATCCACACCTTACCATCGCGAACGGTATGGATCCTCGCAATTAGTCATCGATCACTCCCGTTCTCGGACCGGCTTCATCCGGGTGGTGAACAGGCGGCTCGGGACATGCGGCGGGCCATCGCACTTGCGATCGATCGCGAAAAGATTTTGCGACAACTGTTTCAGGTCACGTCGCCGCTCGATATCAAGCGCGCGCTCGCCACCGGACCGTTTCCCTTTGGCTCCAAGGCGCAAGACTCGCGTAGCGAACCGCGGCAACCGGATCCACCGACGGCCAAGGAGATTGTGAAGCGACAACCTGAGTCGATCAGAAATGGCCCCAGCCTCAAACTGAAGTATGTCGGTGAGTCGGATTTTCTTGACGAAGTGATGGCACGGCTGCATGCATCCATCGAAGGTCTTGGAGTCACCGTGGACTTGGTCAAACGGAATCCACAGGACTTCTACAACGAACTGCAAGCTGGTTCCTTCGACTTGGCTTACTACCCGGTGTCGCACCGGGACGTGCTCATGGACTTGAGTTGGTTCTTGGATCCGACTCCCATCTCGTCATCCGACCCGAGGCCTCGCAACTTCATGGGCTATCGAAAGCAGTCGCTTACGCAACTGCTGGAGGAGCTTCGCCGTGCAACGCGTGGCGAGGACGTTTGGAAAACGCAGCAGCAGATTGACGGCCTGCTTCGTAGTGAAGTGGTTTTCGTGCCACTGTGGCAGCTTGATCGACACATCGTGCATACGAAGCGACTGGTTCGGGTCGAAGAATCCGGCTTGGAACGCAAAATCGCCCTGGATCCCGAAAACCCCTTTCTTAATGTTCAGCGTTGGTATCTCCATCCGAAACGCTGATCCTAACCCTTCCGAGACACCGTTTCGGGGGCAGCTCATACTTCAAACGCAGAAAGGTGGCTTCGGTTCATGGAACGCTTCCGAATGACGAACTCCTCGTTGGTTGCCTACACCTCATCCTGGGCCTGCAGAACCATCGTGTCTCTTGCCTGGTTTATGGGACTCACACAGGTCAGTGCGCTGCAAGGTGAATCCATTCACCTCTGTTTGCATGCCGGGCCTACGTCGCTAGTTTCATCTGCCGAAGCCCTGCGTTTTCGACAAATCGCCTCGAACACGCTTCGAGAAGCACTCGGACAACAAGCGGACATCTCGACGAAACCAATCCCAGCCCTCGAGGACTGGATTGAAACTCATAGGTTGTCTGAGCTTACGAGTAACGAGTGTCGGCGATTGGGGTGTGACCCGAGAGCGAAGACGATTGTGATGAAGGTTGCACGACGGGCAGGCATCGTTCGATTTGAGGGATGTGAGTTTGACGCTCCGTACAACACTCTTGGTCCCCACGAGGAGGTCGCAGTGGTGCAGAGAGGGATGCTGGATGACACTGTCCTTCGCATGGCCGCGATTCTCTACACGCCTGTCGCGCAGATCCTCTCCGTTGAATCCCAAGGGTTTCGGATTCTCTTTCGCCATGCCATTCCATCGAGTGATGCAGGCGACCGGAACCAGCGGCTCATGCAGGTATGGAGAGATCGCTCTGTCGGAGGCATTTGGTCTCGTGAGCGTCACAAGGGGTTGGTCTTGCGCCCAGTTTGGCCACGATCGTCAAGGTCGTCGGCCGGCAGCGAGCAACCGGAATGGGCACGCCCGGTCTTAGGACAAGGCGACGACGCTTACTTCGCAAATCTTGGAGCTGCCAACGCCCGATTCACCGCACGACTGGTTCGTTCGCGTCCCGGAACGCTCCATGTCCAAGCATGGAGGTCAGAATCGACCAAGGATCGGATGTCACTACAAACGCGGCTGCCAGGATGTGACGTGTTGATCACTGCCGGCGCTCTTGCTCAGTCTGCCAAGCCGCGAGAACTGGTCGCGTTAACCGATGCGGAGGGGATGGCTACGATCGAGTCGAAGGACGGCATGCCTTTGCAAATCACACTTCGATATGAAGATAAGGAACTCACGAAGCTTGCGATTCCGGGCGTGGACAATGAAAGACTGATGTTTTTATTTGCAGATCAGAGGGGCAAGAGTCCCTACAAGCAGCGACTCATCGCCATTCATGATGCGATTCGCGATCGAGGCAAGCGAGTTACGCAGCTGGTCAGACAGATCAATGCGATTGCTCGCAGTGGCGATGTTGATGCGGTTCGCGCGCTTTCCGATGAGATCACGGATCCGAAGATCTTGCAGCGTTGGCAGGAGCAGATCGATGCCTTGGCTGACAGTGCCGCACGAGAAAACCTGGATGTGGCCGGGGAACTGAATATCTGTCGAGGAGCACATCTCCAATTGAGAGAGATGATTCAGCAGCAAGATGCTGCGTTGGCAAACGCAAACAGGTTTGCAGCCGCCGAGAAACAACTGACGGAACTTCAAGAACTTTGGGAAGGCGCTCAGTGGGAACTCTTCCTTGAACGCCTTCGCGAGTTTGCAAGGCAGTTTCCAGATCACACGGAGGCAAAATTGCTACCCAGAATTGAGAAGCAGATGACGATTCAGGATAAACAACATGCCCTGTCCAGAGACTTTCTAAATGGCATTCTTGGCCAACCGGCCAGCGATGTGTATGAACTTTGGAGTTCCGTCGAGACGTCGGTCAATTGCCTGATTGATCGCGGGGATGTTCTTTACCTCTATCGAGTCAACGAGCAGCTTGCGAGTTGGAGCCTCTATTTGAAAGAGCAGAAAAATGTGATTGAATCGCTCGCATCCGCACGGTCTTCGCGGTCTCATGAGGAGCAAAGGCTCAAATACAACGCAATGTCGAAGGGTTTGCAAGCATTCCAAGCCTCCGTGCCTCCCTTGGCGAAGCAAGTGGACAAACTGTTCAAACGGTCCAGTGCGGTATCCCAGCAGTAACGGGATACTGGCGCCGTGCTTCGAGGCAGAAGACGCATACAGAGTGTCAGCCCAGATTCCGACAATACCCATTCGTTCACATTCTCTTATAATCGATTTGGCATCACCGATGGACAGCCGGGCCACGTCGGCAGCAATCCTCTGGACCACGAATCCGAACCAACGATCGCTTTGACAGTCACCGCGACCGATGCTGCCGGTTTAGCGGCATCCGAGCTGTTCACGATCGAGGTATTGGATGTCAACGAACCGCCGACAAGCTTCTCACTGACCAACTCGACGATCTCTGAGGATGCTGACACGTCGAGCCCCGTCACGATCGGACAACTCACCGTTGCTGACGACCAAACCAGTGGCCATGTCTTTCAGATCGTCGATAGCCTCTTTGACGGCGCATTGTTCCAGGTCGATGGCGATCCGCTAAAACTGCGCGCAGAAACGAGCTTGGACTTCGAAACGCGGGAAAACTATCAAGTTCGAATTCAGGTTGACGACGGTGTAAACAGCTTGCAAGCTGATTTCACGATTTCGATCCTGGACGTGGATGAAAGTCCCAACGACGATTTTGGCGACGCGCCGACCGCACAACAGTCTGGTCTGGAAGCAGACTATCCCACGTCATTGGCCGACAATGGAGCACGGCATGCGGTGGGGCCGCTTCGCTTGGGATCCATCATTGACGCAGAATTGGACGGGCAGCCCAACCGAGAAGCGAGCGGCGACGACCTGCAAGACCAGAGCGATGAAGATGGAATTCGGATGCTCACGACTTTGCTGAGTTCACCGAGTTCCGAAACGCAATCAAGCCTGTTGGCCACCGTTTCAGGAGCCGCTTCCGCGCGGCTCGACGCATGGATTGATTTCAACGCCGATGGCGACTGGCTGGATGTCGGTGAACAGATCTTTATCAGTTCTGGTGGAGGCTTGTTACCAACCGGTGCGGCAGACGACGGGGAAGTCGAAGACTATCAAGTTGCGATCGTCGAACAGGGTGAGGCCACCGCCACAAATATTGATGTTGAACTGACCCTAACGTCGCTGGAAATCGCGGTCGATACGGATGAGTTGATCGTGCTTTCTTACCCAGCACCGGCATTCCGCGGTCCCATTGATCAAATCGCCTCGTTGAATATCGTTGGTGGTGTTGCCAGCGAAGATATCACCATCGACTTGACCGACCCCATCATCATTCAGTCACTTGACGTCAACATCGGTGCACGCGGCGAGACTAACTTAAAGGTAACCATTCAGCCTTCTGGAGCTGACACGTTGGGCAGTGGTGGCATGATTCCTGTTTGAGTGTGCGTTGCGAGTGCCTGCAGGATTTCGGAGATTGGATCCAGGCCTCTCAGGCGGAGCGTTCGAAAGACGCTCATCAGGACAGACCGGGTCAGGGCTCCACGATCGCTTCCGTTGGCGTAGCTGTTCTTGCGAATCATCACCGCCGGGCGAAGCGCTCGCTCGCCCGCGTTATTGCTCGAAGGAACATCGTCGTACCACAGAAATATCAGGAGCTCATTGTCGTACTGTCAGGTCCCGCCGAAAATGATGCCGCATCGCTTTGGCTTGCAATTGGCGGCTATGCGGACTGCGAACTGATATCATCGATCGTTGACATTGGTTACACGCAATTCAACGCCACGATCGGACGCAGTAACATAGCGCCGGGACTGAACCCAGTTGGCGAAGGTCGACGAAGAACAACTTCCGGTAACAGCTTTTCCCGATGGTGCGTCCTTTTTCGGGGCGAAGCAGAATCAACCGTTGCAAAGGGAGCCGCTGGCCGCGCGGATTGGTAGAACCAATGTCGTTCGCCGCGGCCCCGCTGAACCCCAATGTGATCTCAACTACGGAAAGCGAGGAAACAGACGGACTGCCAATGACACCTCAGTACTTGATGTTCAATGCGATACAGATGCTCGGGCCGGCGGCTGTCTTGGCTTTGGCCGTGACGGCAATGATTGCTGCGCGCAAGCGGCCTGCCGTTTGGTCCATCGCATACTGCTTCACGGCTTGTCTTCTAGTTGTAGGGATTGTCGCCAACCATCTCGCATTCAGCTGGTTTGGCACACAAAGCCTCACGGATGACGGTGGGGTCATCACGCGGTACGAACCAACCCTGCGTTTCATTGGCCTGGCAGCGCAGTTTGTCGGCTTCACCGCATGCTTCATTGGTTCGTTCTCCGCAATTCGGGCATTGGCCAAAGCTCGACCCAATGTCGGCGATGCAGAACCGTGCAGTGACCGAGTTCGCTCTCCAGATTGAGGAGGCGGATAGCAAACAAGGCTTTGACCGGAGTCGGGCGGTAGCACGACTGCGTGTCAAGGCTTTGGTTCAAGAAGGCCGGTTGAGGCGGTGCGATCGCGTTAGAAGGAGAGGGATTTGCTGGCACATTCTCCGGTGCCGAAGGTGCTTGCAAGTAGGCGAAGGAGCGCAGGAAGGGTTGCTTATCGCTTCGGTGTTGATACCAGCACGCTTGGAAGTGTTGGGACTCCGGATAGAGCGTGTAATTTGGATCGAGATTTGGCACTACGCGCATACGGGGAGCGTGATCGCGACAGGTCTCGTTGCAAGTCAGGAGGTTTGCGTCGATCATGCCGGTTTCTTCCGTGGTTGGTGGAGTTCTTGTGTCTGTGGCGTCCGGTGGACCTCGTTGCTAGACCACGGTGAGATTCCTTGGTTTGGGAAAAGAATCGAAACCAAGGAAAGATGGCCGCGCGTTTGAGCCGTGCCGTGGCAAGCTGCTAAGCTGTGTCATGGTTGGTGGCAATTCCGCGTATGGTGCCTCAGCACCAACGCCACCAACCCGTCGCAGTAGCGGCTTACTTGAACAATGCGATGAACACCGAGCCACCGACAGCGCGGTTTCAAATGGAGAGTCTTCTCCGCCGGCCGGGTGATCGCCGTCGTTAGCCACCCAAGTCTTTGCCAAACACGTTGCGAGTGATCAAGTCGTTGTCCAAATCACATTTTGAAATGAGGAAGGTAGGACCGAAAAACCCGTTTGCCGTTACCGATCCTCGCGTAAAGCCGGCGACCGAAAGGCAAATCGCGATGCTTGAAAAGCGGATTGGTGTGAAACTTCCGAAGGAATACAGGCGTTTTCTTATCACAATTAATGGCGGTCGCCGTCCCGGAGCTGGATGGGAGCTAACGAAGCACGGCCTCGCAATTGACACATTCTACGGTTTGTGTCGAGACTTTCATGACCTCGCCTACCGTGTCGATCGAGTTTTGCAACAAGAACCAGGAACGGGGTTGTTTCCTTCCAATTCGCTTCCTATCGCAAGCGAACTGGGAGGAAACGAAATCCTCTTGAAATTCTCCGGAAAGGATGCAGGGTCGATTTGGTATTGGGATGATCAATTGGGAAACGAACGGTGGCGGAAGATCGCGCGAGGGTTTGATGCATTCACGTCGTTGCTGCTTCAAGAAGTGGAATCCGAAGAAAGTGCTGCACTTCGGAAGGCGATAGAGCGAGACGATGTGGATGCCGTACGGCAATACGCTTGTTCACGCCCATCGAGTGAGTTGGACAATGAAGATCAGTCTACGGGCCACTCTCTTCTTCAGCGAGCCGCGAACGCTAATGCGGCAAAAGTCGCCAGATTCCTAATCAACCATGGAGCACACGAAATAGTCGGGCTGGGTACCGTAAACGTTCGTCGTCATACAAAAGTACTCAAGTTGCTTCTCACACGCGGAGACTACAAACCAACGCAATATGACTGGCAGGGTGCGGCGTCCCTAGGTGGGTTGGCTGTATTGCGTTTGTATTTTGAGCATGCCCCATCGCCGTCTCGGTCACTGCTAAAGCGACTACTCCAAAACTCAAGGAACCTGAATAAGGAGAAACAGTCGAACGAGCGAGCCAAAGTAATATCGCTTCTAGAAAATCGCCTGGCACAGGGCTGAGACGCCAGAGGCAAAGCGCGGAAAACGGATTGATCCCAGCGGCATAAACATGTGCGACACAAGCTGGTGGCTAAATCGGGTAAGGACGTCCCGTTCTGGACGCCCTCCCCACGCCACCTAGCATGCGGGTGCGCTCAGTAAGTCTTGGTAACAGGTACGGTCCACTGCATCTTAAGCGGAGCGGTAAGGTCGGTAGCCGAAGCTTGATTCCGAGAAGTCTGGATCAAAAATCGGCGTGCGGGCCGACTTCTTGATGCACTCCCCATCCGAATCATCACGCGGGATGTCTTGCGATTTCGACACGAACTCCTCCCACAAGGAAAAGGGTCACTACGATGCCTTCTGCTGACGACTTCGATCGCGGAATGCTTGTTGGGCCGCATCTACCTCAGCGCCGCCCTCCGGTTTGGATTCACTGTCAGCAGCCAGGTCACCTGGAGTGCATCAGCCTCACATGGTCTTTCAAAGGATCTCCATTTGGTATAATGCCTCGTAGCAAACAAAGCCGGAACTAAGTACCGGAGACTGACTTCACGAAGGAAGTGGCACACCACAAGATCACGTGCATGTTGGGCGTGATTCAAATGGAACTGGCGGTCGGGCTGGTTTTCAATGCAGAACTTTCACCGCCGGCCCGGTGATACGCTACGTCATACAACTATAGTACGCGATGACCTGGCAGAACCCTCATGAATCATCGATGTCGCACGTAATCAGTGACTTTCGGCAGAAGTTTAGCGAGGCGGACAAGTCATTTGGGGATATCACCCATCCGGTATGGTCCGGCGGAAATGGGCTGCCCATCATCCTGATGCATGAACTGGACGGATTCACGCGGCCTTTCATGCATCTCGCGATACGGCTGAGCGAGCGCTTCACGGTACATGCACCCGTGTTCTATGGACAAGTGGGTGAAGCGTTTAGTGGGCGGACAGGGTTTGTACGAGCCTACTTTTGCATGCGGAGCGAGTTCGAAGTTTTCCGGCTGGGAAGAACCAGCCCGATTGCTGGCTGGATTCGCGACCTCGCAGCCGACGTTCATGATCAGGCCCCCAGTGTCAAAGGAGTGGGCGTGGTGGGGATGTGCATGACCGGCGGCATCGTTCTGGCAACAATTTCGCATGCGTCTGTTGCCGTGGGCGTGGCGGCTCAGCCGAGTCTCCCGTTGATGGTCCCTTTCGGCTCGCAACGACGGAAGGAAGACATTGGCATGAACGCAGACGATATTCAGGCCGCCGCCCATTCAGGAACCCCCGTGTTGACGCTTCGTTATGGTAACGACCGCATTTGTCCCGCCGAAAGACTGCCTAGCATTAGCCGCCAGATCCCGACCGCCAATGGACCTCCGGACCCCCTCGAAGACAAGCTGAAAGACAAAGTCAGCCACCCAACCCTTACCGACTTCTTCCGCGAAGGAACCAAAACGGATATTCAGAGTGTCTCTGACCAGGCCATCAACCACGTCATCTCTTTCCTGTCCGAACACCTGAATTGATCCCAAACGACGTTGGGTTCACACTCCCCAGCTATGTGATTCGAACCCAAAGGTTATTCTCGATGGTCCGCTTGAACCGCGTTTGTCCGCATGTTTCTGCAGTCTGTGTTGCCGCTGTTTCAATTCTGACTGTTTCCTCTTCGGAAGGTGCAGAGCGTTGGCAGACAGCCAGCGGCTTCCTCTCTGTCGAGAAACCCAACGAGGACAGCTACGAACCGGCGAGGCCCATTTCGCCGCCGCAACTCGCTCGTTGGCGGTCGCCAAATGGTTCCATGGAGTTTGCGGTTGAACTTGTGCCCCCTTTGCCCGAGGGGACGCCATCGCTCAAGCAAATCGAACGTGCTTACTCCACCAAAGACACAACGGTCACGCGGCGACCGAGTCGCAAGAGTGGGAAACACGACATCTGGATCATTGAAACGTTGAACACGGATGTCAAACAGTTGATCGCGATTGTTCATCACGACGAATGGTTTCATCGCCTTCGCGTTACGGGACTCGCTGCAGCTTTCGATATGAACTCCGCTGAAGCCTTCGTGAAATCAATCACGATCAAGGCAGGCAAATGGGAACCACCAAGCCGAAGCCTAAAACGCAAATAAGATGACAGGACCATGACAACCACGGGAGGACGGCCTGTAGCGTTCTTCGCAATGGATAGTCGACCTTCCTTGACTCGTCATGTCCGCCTTTCCCAGGCGACCAGTGTGGACGATCACAAGACTGCGACGAACAAATGGAGTTCCGCCGAAGTGTGCCCTTCCAAACCATTGAGAAAGCGGATCACATCCAGTATTTTCCCGATGGGCACGAATTCAAGTTGTCGCCTGAAGCAGCTGAACTTAAGACCAAACGCGACCAGGGCAGATAAAGCGTTTACGCCAGGATTGCGAGGAATAGCAGAATGATCGTGGCCACGCCGAAAACCACGAGGGCGATCTTGCCTGCTGAAAGCGGTGCGTCGCCAAAGACCAGCCTCGGATCCTGACCGCAAATCACCACACGGTAGAGCTGGTTCTTGTATCGATAGGCCATCACGTACGCCGGGAAGGACAAGCGACGCGTGATCAAGTCACGCACGACGACCGAGACGTGCATGTTTCGAAACTTGCTGCCCGGAATCTCGGAGTGTTGAACGTGCTGGCCGGCCATGTGTTGCAGCACCTGGGTGACTTGTTGGCGCGCCTGCGAGCGTTGGACGTCGAATTGCTCAAGCGTCGCGTTCGTGGCACCCTGCGGATCCGGTTGGGCAGAAGTGAGGTCAAAGCCATTCGAAATCGCATCGACCTCTTTGGAAGCCAGTCCACGCGAGGCCGAGGCTAGGATATTGTTGAAACTCACCGTCGTCTGCCCGGCGTGTGGCGCCCAAGCAGAACGCCGGGCCCCATGGTTCGAGTCGGCCGTCCAACTGATCCGCGCACTTGCATCGAAGACCCAGGCAACCCACCAAAGAGGTTGTAACTCCTGCAGCCTCGCGGCCGAGCGAAGATCCGAGGGTCGAAACCATCCGAGTGACCCGAGCCATCGGCGCAGCTCCTGTTTGGCCTGTTCAGGCGTGACTGTGAACGGCAGGTAGCCGCTCGTCTGCTCCATGGGATCTTCGATCGTCTCGACTTTGTAGACGCTGCCGCAGAAGGAACAGGCCGGAGCTTGCCGTTTGGGGTCGTACGCGACGGCCGCTCCGCAACCCGTACAACGAAGGATCTCAACAACGGTCTTCTTCTGGTGGCCACTTTGCAGAGGTGCGGCCTTCCCGCAAATGGAACATCGCAGATCGCCTTTCTCCAGTGGCGTTCCACATGCCTCGCAGCGTGTGCTTTCGGTCGCTTTTTCCAGTTCTTTCATCGCGACATCATCCTTGGGCCAAGACAAACAGCAGGATGATCCCGCCGATGAGAAGCAGCCCAGCAACGACCGCCAGCGAGACCTTGGTTGCTGAAATCGGTACCCTGCCCCCGACGCGCCCCGTCTGTCCGTTGACCAGGATCTGAATCGGCGGTTTCGACTCGTCATAGCGGACTGCGAACGACCAAATCGGAAACAGGACCAAATCGATCACCTCCTGCGAAACATTCGTCTGGTATTGCAGATTCTGGTGTGAGTCGCCCGGCATGAAGTCGCCAAGCATTTGCCCAACCTTGGCCACGGATTCATCGTGTGCCAGGCGAAAACACGCGTCTTGCGTTCGGGAAGGCTCCTCGGCCAACCATCCTGAGATCAATGACGGTGCGAAGCGACGCAAAGCACGCAGATCGAAAGGCTCAATCGCTTCCAGCGCGTCATTGGCCACCCCTTTCGATGCCGTGACCACCACGTCAAGCACATAGCAGCAGTGCTCGCCCCGCAGTGATCGCCATTCCGTCTTCACGACCGTGCGCGTGCGTGTCACGGTCCGACCTTTGGAGTCGGTCGTGGTGTAGGTCTCCGTCTCGGTATAGTTCTCGCCAATTTCCACTTGGTAGGATGTGTCAGCGACGGCCCCATACAGGTAGGCGGGCAGGTAAACCCCGCGCGTCAACTCCGGCGCCGCACGTCGAAATGACGATCGCGCGAAAAGGCTGGTGCGGCCAATCCACTGACGCACCAACTCAATCGCTCGGTCCTGCTCAATCACAAATCCGATGGCGAAAGAGGGCCTCGGAATGTTTTTCGATGGCGGTCGTTGTATGACCGAAGGTGATGCACAGTAGGGGCAAATCGCAGTCAGCATGTGCGATTCGAAAAGAAGCTTCGAGCCACACGACTGACAAGAAATCTCGCGGTAATTCGAAGTTGACTCAGCCGTTTCGAATGTCATGCGCGAAGCGGGGTTCCTAAAGGGTTTCTCGGTTGCGCTTAGCGCGATTCATCAGTGAAGCGACGCTGGCATCGGTTTCGCTTCGACCCGACGCCTGGCGTCCAAGGAAATCAGGCGTGATTGGCCGCCCTTCGGGGCGCGCATGGCGACCGGCGACGCGAACGACGCCCGCGTTGGATCCTCACCCGTTCACGGTGACACCGATGGTTTTCCCAGCAAAGCTGACTCAATCACCTCCGCCACATGCGAACCCAAGGTTTGCTGACCTTCCGGGAGGTAGTGCACGTTGGCGTCACGCTGGAGCTTGGCGTGCTTGGTCGCGAAGTCGAAGAACGGATCGATTTCGATACCCCCCAGCTCCAACATCACATCCCGCGCGATCGCGTTGTACTTGGCGGCGTCTCCTGGTACGCGTCCCTTGGCACCAACCGGCACCGGCGAGGTTTCTCGCCAGATCACCACCGCGCCGGTTGCCTTGACCTGTTTTGCTATGCGGGCAAGGTTCTCGCGGTAGGCATCCGGTGGCACTTGTTGACGGCTGTTTGGATCCGCGGGGTTTGCCAAGTTTTGGCCTTGGGGCCCGAGGTATTTCAGGTCGTGCAACCCAAAGTTGAAATGGATCGCGGCCCAGTCGCGGCCTGTCAGCCACGACTCCATCTGTTCCAGTCCACGCGTTGTGGGCCCGCAGTTCGTTTTGGGCCGAAACACATTTGCCCGACCGGACAACGCTTTTCGCACGTGAAGCGTGTATCCGATCGAAATGGAATCCCCGATGAGCAACACATTCGGTAAATCCGGATCGATCTCCGGATCCAAAAATGCCGGATTCACCTTTCTTTCCTGCGAATGTACGCTCATGGGCGTCAACACGAGGCACATTAGGGCGGGGCTAAACAAGAACAGAGACTGAGGTCGACCCGCCCGGACAGGGCGAGGAAGGAAACGCGAAGGCACAGTTACTTCTCCTGATGAATCCCAGAAATCAAGACGATGCGATTTTTCGCATCTTGGACGCCAATATCAATCGCGCGATGGAGGGCCTTCGCACGATCGAAGAGTACACACGCTTTGCGTTGGACCAGTCTAACCTGACACAGTCGCTCAAGGGGTTGCGGCACGACCTGGGCAATGTCGTGGATCGCTTCGATGCAGGCGCCCTTCTTCAATCACGCGACACCCGTGGGGATGTCGGCACAACGATCAGCACACCGAGTGAGGTCAGCCGACGAGATGGGGTCGATGTCGTGGCCGCCGCTGCCCGGCGCACCCAGCAGGCCTTGCGATGCCTGGAAGAGTTCGGGAAAACCGTTGACGCATCCGTGGGGCACCAGCTCGAACAAATGCGTTATCGGGCCTACACCGTCCTGGCCGAAACGCAGCAGGCCATCATGCCCGTGTCAAACCGGGTCGAGCGTCTCACACAAACCCGTCTCTACGCGATCACCGAGACCGAAGAGAACGCCGACGTATGGCGAAAACGCCTCGATCATTTGATTGAAGCTGGCGCCGGCGCAATCCAGATTCGAGATAAATCTGTGACCGACCGCCAATTGCTGGAATCCTGTCAGCTTGCCGTGGAACACTGCAGCCCAAGCCAGGTTCTCATCATCGTCAACGATCGGGCGGACATCGCTCACGCGTCGGATGCTGATGGTGTTCATGTCGGGCAAGACGAACTTCCCGTGGAAGCGGCTCGCAGCATCGTTGGCCGAGATCGGATCGTCGGTTTGTCGACTCATACGCTGGAGCAAGTCGAGGAAGCATCCAGTACCAGCTGCGACTACATTGGCTGCGGACCCACGTTCCCAAGCCAAACCAAATCATTCGACCAGTATCCTGGCGCCGCTTTCTTGCGTGAAGTGACGCGATGGCAGGCCGAGCAAGATACCGGAAGTCGCGCGAGAACCCTCCCCGTGTTCGCGATTGGCGGCATCACACCGAAGAACGCCCGGCAAGTTGCCGAAACCGGTATCGGGCGCGTCGCGACCACGGCGGCTCTTGCCCCACCCACCTTGACGGAATCGAATGCGGAGGAAATCGGTGCATCGCTACTGGCACCCCTGCAAGACAACCCCTTGAGATTCTTTCATCTGCTTGAACCTGAAAGTGCGATTGGGCAGCGGGGTTAGACACCAGATGCGTTTGGGTTCCGGTCTGGCCCGTCCGATGGTTGGTGGTGGTTTAGCGGCTCGCTTCATGCGAACTGAAAGTCGGTCCCCTCGCATCGAGGACTCCGCAACCCTGCTGACCGCTTCCTTAGTCGGATTGGTCGCGTTCGCCTCGGTTGGTTTCGCCGACAAACCGGAACCGGACGCCTCGAAATCGACAATCATCCAGTCGACCGCGGTGGTGGAAGCAAGCGGGATCTCCTTCTCACATCGCGATCCGACTTGCGTATGGGTCCACAATGATTCTGGTGACGACGCGTTTGTCTATGCGATCGATCGCGCTACGGGAGAGTCGACGGCTCGCGTGCAACTGGTGGGTCTTCAAGCGGTCGACTGGGAAGACATGGCCATCTTCTCCGTCGACGGTCAACCCAAAATGCTGATTGCTGACGTCGGCGACAATCTGAGTGAGCGTGAGTCTGTCACACTCCATCTCTTTGACGAGCCCGATCCTCACCAAGATGCAAGGATCCCAGTGGCGGCAATCAAGCGGATCAACATTCGCTATCCAGATGGCCCCCGCAACTGCGAGGCGGTCTGGGTGGATCCAAGAAGGAAACGAATCTACTTGGCGGAAAAGGCAACGTTACCCTGGGCCGGCGTCTATTCCATTTCGTGGGATGCGCCCGAGCCCGCCTCGCTTGCACACGCCACGCTGCGACGAGAGGCGTCGCTCGCGATTCCCTGGATCACGGGAGCCGATCATGATGCCCGTACGGGTGATTTGTGGGTCATCAGCTATTGGCAAGCTTTTCGCTTCCGGTTGCAGGATTCTCAACCCCTTGAATCGCAGTTGACCGTCATTCCTGAATCCATCGCCCTGCCGCGGCTGAAGCAAATCGAAGCCGTTGGCGTCGACGCCCAGTCTCGTATGTGGGTGACCAGCGAAGGTCAGCAACCTCCTCTCATGCTCGTTGATTCGGGGGCCTTGGCAGCGATGCCGCAGACACAGAAGGTCGAGATTGATGCACGAAATTGAGCTGAAGTTTGCCGTTGAGAACCATGTCAAGGTACAAGCTCGGTTAAGCGAGGTCGGCGCGATCGAGACGAAGCAACAGAATCACGTGGACACCTATTTCAACCACCCGTGTCGTGATTTTGCCGAGACCACCGAGGCCCTGCGGGTCCGTGTTGTTGATGGCGTACCCAAGGTCACCTACAAGGGATCGAAGTTGCAGGGAACAGGCGACGCCGCGGCGGTCAAGGCAAGGCTGGAGCTTGAGTTTGACCTTCACGCGTCGGATCGGAACGGCGAGAAGATGCAAACGCTGTTGCGACATATCGGGTTCGTTTCGGTCGGGCAGGTCAAGAAGCGTCGCCGGATCTTTCAATGGCCCGGATCCTCGTCTGATAACAGCGATGCAATGGACTTCCCAACGGAAGTGACCCTCGACGAAGTCGAGCACCTCGGAACTTACATTGAAATTGAAACCATTCTTGAGCACCCCGCCGAACGAGATAACGCCAGCACGAATCGCAGTGAGTCAACGATCCAAGCCGCGCGAGAACACCTGCTTCGTGTCGCCCAGATACTCGGACTCGGAAGCCCCGAGCCACGCAGCTACCTGCGTCTGACGCTGGAACGATCGATGGCCTGAACGTCGTGCGTCGGTGGAGTTGGCATGATCACAAGAGGTCTTTCAAGACTAACCCGGCTGCTTCACACTCAGCGCTGCTTCGCAAAGCAACCTTTGGGTGATTTGATGACCTTCAGCCTTTGCAGCTGGACGCCCTCGTCAACCAGCCGTTCTTCCTGTAAGCCCGGATTGCATGGAGGCAAACGTCCGTCGGCATACACCACGCGCCACCATGGCAAGGCATCCACGCTGATCTTCAACAGCTGACCCACCGCACGGTGCCGTCGCGGATACCCTGCGCGCGCCGCAATCTCACCGTAGCTCACCACCTCACCGGCGGACAGATCGCGAACCGCATTTGCAATCGCTTCCCACATCTTGTCACTGTCGGGTGGCATTATGAAACGGGCGTCGGCGTGGCCGGGGCCTGAATGGAAGCCTCCGCGATACATTTCTTAACGGCACTGAGCACGGCTTCATGGACGTCACTTGGTGACATCCCGTCGGTTTGAATCACTTTCGCGTCCGATGCGGCTCTCAAGCGACCGACGGGACGCAAGCGGTCTTCCAGGTCCCGTTGGTTCTGTGCCGCTAGGATCTCATCAAAGGTCGCGCTGTGTCCCGCGCTCTCTAATTGTGACAGTCGCCGACGAGCACGCTCTTCCGGCGACGCGGTTAGAAAAATTTTGCAGCTCGCATCGGGAAACACCTCGGTACCCTGGTCACGGCCTTCGGTCACGATGTCACGTCCCTCTGCCACACGACGCTGTTGCCGTGAAAGCTGACTTCGAATGAGAGGCGGATCCGCCAAGTGGCGAATGCTCTGGGTCACCTCGGGTGATCGAATCGCGCCGGTCACATCTTCACCGTCCAGAATGATCCGGTCGTCTTCCCAGTCGAAGGTCACCTCGCCGACGTAGGCCACCAGCGCATCGACGTCCGTCAAGGCGATCCCTTTGCGAATCGCTCCTAACGTGACCGCTCGGTACATCGCTCCCGTGTCTAGGAAGTCGTAGCCAAGGCTTTCGGCAATGCCCCGCGATATGCTGCTTTTTCCCGCACCAGCTGGTCCATCAATCGTGACAATCATGGGCGAATGAGAGAGAAAAGATCCGAACTCACGTACCTGACTCGGGTTGATCCGTCACCAACGACCGCAATTGTAGCAACTGAGCCTGAACCGAGTCATTGGCTGCGCGGGTTTCCTCACTTTCAGCGGAAGAAGGACTCGCGCCATAGCGCAACTGGTAAAAGGCCTCTGTCAAACGTCGCAAGGGAGACAAAACCGACGCCGCCAGAGTCGCTTTTGGGTCATGACCCGTTTGTTTGGCAACGGATGTGACCAGTTCGAAAGGCGTTTGCCCTTGCTGTCGGTGCCAACCGGCCTCTTCCATCAGGTCCAACGTTTCCGCATAAAATTCCAAGGAGGGGCGTGGGGCAGCCGTGCGCGTTTGGGCCGATCGACGACGCTGCCGCCACGCGGGCCAACGCAGTCGGATCAAAACCACCGCGAGGAAACCAAACGCGATGGCTGCGAAAGCGGCGGGCGTGGAAAACAAGCGTCCGCCCCCCAAGCCGCGGACTTCTCCCGTGTTAATGGCGACCGCCAGTGATTCCACATTGTCGATCCACGCACGGTACGACTGGGTCATGGGCGCCAAACCGGGCGCCTGCAACAGCGCGGTTCGCTGACGTTCCGGATCCATATCGACGACATAGTCGTTCCACAAATCCTGTGCGAGATCCACCACTTGGCGAGGTGCCGTGGCGCCGGTATCCGCGTCTCCTGCCGGGGTCGGATCCAGGCGGTACCAAACCAAGCCTCCACGTGGTTGACCATAGATCACCTCGCCGTCGGGAATGTCGGCCCACGGGATCAGCGCTTCGACCCAGGCATGCGCATGACTCTGGCGAACCGTGTACTGCTGGGCAAGATCATTGAACTCGTCACACCGGTACCCGACGACGACTCGTGCCGGGATGTCACGGCTGCGGAGCATCATCACCAGCGCGGACGCGAAGTACTGGCAGTGTCCCTTTCGATCCACACTGAGAAACCTCTCGATCGCGTCCATGCCAGGCATGGGACTGGGCTGCAGATCAAGCGTGTAGGAGTAGTCGGCTCCAGATACGAGGTAGCTTTCCAAGCGTCGAGCCACACGAAATGACGTTTGGCGTTCTGCTGGGATTTTTTGGATCTGCTCCTCCGCAATCTCAGCCGCGCTCGGCATATCCGCGAAAGAATAGTCCAACGTCTGATCCAGATAGTCCAGATCAATCGCACTCAACTCATCGATCGTTGCTGGTTGAGCTCCGGAGGTGGAAAGATCATTCTCCGCAGGTGAGCGTTCCCTCCTCGAGGCACGGGCGCTAAACGGGTCATCGAGCGGCTCAAAGGCTGTCCAACGCGTCTGCAATCCGCGGAAGAAAGCATGCGTTCCGAAACGATATGTGGTGCGCGGGTACCGTCTTAGCATGATCGCGGTGTCAACATCCCGCTCCACCGTCCAGCGCCCCACGCAGTGCCGCAGTTTCTCGCTCCCCGGAATCCAGTAGTAGGGAGCGGTGGCAAACAGGGACGCGGACCTCATCCCTTCGCACGTCACTTCCACATTCACACGATCAAAAAACTGCTGATCGCTCGACCGCCGTGGCACATATCTCGGTGGAACCGGGACCGTCAAATTGATGTCGGAAACAACGGGCTTTGTCCAAGATGCCGTCGCGATCTCCCGGGTCGCATCACACTGATAGACTTCTAGTGTTCGTCCACGCAAATAAATCTCACCATCAGAGGGATAAGGCGTCTGCGTTTCCGGGTCCAAGAGCTTCACGCGAAGGGCGCGCTGCGTGTTCTGAAGCATCTTGCCCCAGTCGCCCATTTGCAGCGAATCATTGAATCCAACGCGGGCCGACGAACCACCTGAGCCTCGGGAAGCGGCCACGCGCCGCGGCAACGCGAAGAAAAACCAAACCGAGATCAGGATGACCGCTGGAAAAAGCAACAGCGTCGTCATCAAGGGAAGCTTGATCCCGGTCATGGCGATCCGTCGCGTCGCGATTCGCGTATCCATCCTCGCAAATCGAGCATCGGGACGTTGACGCAGCGATGTGATCGATTCCTTCGGCGTTCGATGATCATGGTCGATGACGTGATCCGCCGTCATGTCTGCCGCCAGGTAGGCGAGGCCACATCCACCGATCAACGACAGAGGGAGAAAGAACAAGGCGTAGTTGAATGCATCATTGAAGACCGCCGCCACGACGCAGTTGAGCAGAACAAAGATCATCAACTGCTCGAACAGGCGGAGCGATTTTTTTTGCAACATTAGAATCGCTTGAGCGCTGACCAAGAGTTCGGCCACCGCCTTCATCTTGTCATCGCCCATGAAGTTACCAACGCCGTAAACCGCAATCACCGCCATCGCCGCGTACGCCAAGACGGGAGGCAGCGAAAAGACACGCAGCCAATCGACAGCGATGAACCCGATGCAGGCGAAAAGCAACGCGATCCACTTCAGGTCTGCGGTCTGTTCACTGGTGCCGATGATCGCGCCACCGAGCGCTGTTAGCACCGCGAAACAGAACATCGTGCGACGACGCATGAACTTGATTTCAGGCCGTGGAACCACGGACGCCCCCTGGCGATCGAATTCAGGCAACGTGTTGTTGAAATCGCTCATCCGAATCTCGTTCTTGGGCGCGAGCGATCCATCGAGCCGCATCTCGGTCCTGCACATTGATCCAGATCCAACGCCCCCGACGATTCCAAACCCGAAGACGTTGGTCCAATTCCGGACTCGCCGCAATCGCCTCGGCGTGACCCCGTGGACTGATGATGACAAGGTCCCGAGCACCTCCCGATGATCGTTCCGCAGCATCCAAAGCCGCGATCATCTCTGGTGAAGCGACGGGCTGCGACCGCGCCAGTAACGTCAACATTCGCCGGACACCCTCATGCGATTGCCCGCCCGCAATGCAGTAAGAAGACTCATCCGCCACCGCCAAAGCGGTTTGACCATGGCCGCCGCTGGATAGTCCCACGACCAACGAGGCCGCTAGACTGATGGCCGTTTCCACGGGAGCCTCTTCCATCGCTTCACCTGTTATGCCAACCGTTTCTGCCTCTGTGTCGAAAGCATCCACCAGCAGTGTGAGATCCAAACGGCTTTGCTGCTCGAATTGTCGTACGGCGGGATACCCCATGCGCGCCGTTGTTCGCCAATGAATGTGACGCGGGCTGTCACCTCGTTGATACTCACGCAGCCCAAAGAACTCGTCTTGCGCGATCCCCTGACGGCGCGAGGCTTTCGCCACGGAACCCAACTGAGAGGGCAAGTTTCGGTGCCAATGGCGGGCTAAGGGTAACAGCCGCGGGTAGACATCCACTTGATGGTCCTCCGGACGCAGCTCCACCATGCGGTCCGGAATCATCTTCAATTCCAGACGAGAGAACCGCCAGGCTCGTGAAATCGCAAATGGGGCCATGGTGCTGACCTCCCATTGTCCCAAGGAGTATCGTCCACGACGCAACAAACACAGATCAAAGTGTGTCTTCGTCGTTTGCTGGGGCAGGACCATCCCCACGCCTGTCGACATCTCCAGTCGCTTCGCCCCGGATTCATCCAACAAAACGTCGTCCACACGCAAAAGCCACATGGGGGCAACGCGCGATGAGTTGTGAATCAAATAGCGCACACGCTCGGTCTTGCCCGCAAAAACCGCGTCAGGAAATCGCCGAACAACGCGGACGGAATCGATCATCCAGCGACTCGTTCGCCACTGAATGACGATCACAGCCAAACAAGCCCCTGCCAACGCAACTAACAGGTTCAAACCCTGTAAAGCCCCGCCCAGCATGCAAAACAAACCAACCATCATGAACTGGATGCCGAGTCGTGTCAGACGGTGCCGTGTGGTCCGCAATCGAGCTGGCTTCACAGGTGATGACTCTTTGTCTTGGGGTCAACGTCTTGGGATCAACGGTTTCGCGAAATCAAATGCAAACAGGCTTGCCCGTCTCAGAAACGGCGATCGTTTCATTGAACATACTAACTCTTCCGAGGGTTCTTGACGAATCAACCCGGTCGGATCAATTCCATGGCTCCTTGGTCGATCAGTTCCTCGGCCAGGCGATCTCCGAGGTCGACGGCCGCCTCGACAAGAGGATGATCTGGAATCCAATCCAGTTTGCACTCAAGCGACAGACTTCCATCGACTTCCAGGCATTCCGTTCCGTTGGGATCCAGCACACGCGCCCTCAGATGCAGGCAGATGTTTGAGGGCCCTTCGCTCGGCTCCCTGTCATGTTCATCTGGCTTTGCTTCCGCAAAGGCAGCGATCGGTGCCAAGCAGCCACCATGCAATTGTGACAGCAACGTACGCTCGGCAGTCACGCTTGCGAACGTTGGCAAGTCATTGAGGCCCGCGAGCGCTTGCCGAGCCTCTGCATCCTCCGCACGCGTTTCAATCCCCAATGCGCCCTGACCCGGCGCTGGCAGAAGTTCCTGCAGAGTGAATTGATGTCGCACAACGTCATCCATCTCAAGGCGGAGGAGCCCGGCTTCCGCAAGAACAATCGCGTCGTAGTCCCCTGCCGTGAGCTTCCCCAAGCGTGTTTGGACATTGCCTCTCAACGGTTGAATGTCCAGATCGGGTCGCCGGTACCGCAATTGAGCCCTTCGGCGCGTGCTGCCCGTGCCCACCACGGCCTTGTCGGGCAGTTGATCAAGGCCCAGCCCGTTAGGGTTCACCAAGACGTCGTGGATCGATTCCCGTTCGGGCACGCACGCGAGTTGCAGACCGGCAATCGGTTCCGTCGGCAAGTCCTTGAGAGAATGCACGGCCACATCGGCTTCCTCGTCCAACAAGGCCTGTTGGATGCGTTTGGTGAACAGTCCCACCGAGCGGCTTCCGTCGATGGGTCGCAGGTCGATGTCGCCTTGGCTCACCAGCGGAACCAGCTCGGTCGCGATCCCGCCATCCTGCAGACGCCCGGCGATGTAGTGCGCCTGCCACATCGCCAGCGGACTTTCGCGGGTTGCAATTCGCAAGATTCTGTCCGTTTGTGTCATGAAGGCGAAGAGACAGTAGGAGGATTCGCGATCACATTGGGGTGCAGTCACGCTGAGTCTTAGACACGCCGGGTCTAAGAGTAAGACCACGCGTCAGCGTCGAGACCACGTCCCACAGTAAAGCCTGCCAGGGAGCCTTGGAAGCAGCCCGGATTTTTGCGTCCGCGTCGCTTGGTGCAGCTCTCGGTCCCCGGCGTTTCCGTGACCCGAAGCGACAAAGTTTTTGAGCACGTTTTCACTCGAATCATCGTTTACCATGCGTGGTTGGGAGTTGTCGAGCGACCAGCAGAGACGCCCAACCCAGTCATTACCCGAGATTTCAGTGAGCCAGTCGTTTGAGCAACCGCGGTCCCGACGAGGAACTTCCGTTGAACCCGCCGGTTGGAAACGGGTCTTCTTCAAAGGGGGATGCGCCGAGCAGATCATCCTCCAAGGATGCCGACTTTGCGGCAGAAGACCCGACGCCTGGAGACTCGCATGGGGAAACCATCGGGCACGCGCACGCAGCGCCCGAATCCGCCCGCCCGAGGGATGAAGGGCCCTCCTCTGAACATCCGTCCGGTTATGGCGGTGGCACCACGCTAGCGGGCGCCGGGGCACCTGGAGACCGTTCCGACTCGGATCGAGAACCATCCCTCCCGGAAGCCTTGTCCGCGTCATTGAACGAAGACAGTGGCTATGTGTCGGCGTTTGACCTCGAATCCTTGGAAAGCGAGCCCACGGCCGTTTCGAGTGAAATGACGGTCGATGGGATGGCGTTCGGCACTTCTGCGTCGGGGGAATTCGGTCTGAGTCACGCATCCGGTTTGCTCACGCATGGGGGCAGAACGGGCGATGAGCTCTCCGGGCTCGAAATCGATGACCAGGTCAAAACGGTCATCCCGGAACGCGTGGGGGGCTACGTTGTTGGACCTCCAATCGGACGCGGGGGTATGGGCGAGGTTTACTTGGCCGAACATGCGTCCATGGGGCGTCAGGTTGCCCTGAAGGTCCTCCCGGCTCGTTGGCTCAATCGGGAATCGTTGGTCAAACGGTTCTACGAGGAAGTGCGAACCGCGTCGCGTTTGTTGCACCCCAACATCGTGACGGCTTTCGATGCCGGCCAATCGGGCGACATCCACTACCTGGCCATGGAATTTGTCGACGGCAAGACCCTTTCGCAAATCATTGCCAGCGATGGTCCCATGACGGTGGGCGACGCTGCGTCTGCGGTACGCCAAGCAGCCCTCGCGCTCCAGCATGCACACTCCGCTGGCGTAGTGCATCGCGATGTCAAGCCTGGCAACTTGATGCGTGCCAGCGACGGCACCATCAAGCTCCTGGACCTGGGGCTCGCGCAAATTGACCCGCGTTTGTCGCAACGTTTGGCACAGTCCAGAGCGGAACGGAAACGGGACTTGGATCCAAATGCGGAAGCCGAGATTCGATCTGGCAGAACGCTCGTCGGGACCCTGTCATTTATATCGCCCGAACAACTCGAAGACCCTAAGTCAGCCGACGCCCGAAGCGATCAGTACTCCCTCGGCGCGACTCTCTTTTACCTCTTGGCCGGTCGTCCGCCGTTCCTGGGAGAAATGATCGACCAGGTTTACGGGCACCGGCACGGCACGGTCCCCGATCTGATGTCCATTCGTGAAGACGTCGATATCTCGCTCCAGCACATCGTGCAGCGGATGCTCGCGAAGGACCCCGACCAACGTTACGGTTCCATTGACGAAGTCGCGCGTGCCATGAGTCGTTACGCCAACGACCGCTCCACACCAGCCTGGGTCCGCGATTTTACCCAGCAAATCGGAACCGACGAGACAAGCGCTCACACCAGCAACGATTCCACTCGCCAGTCCGATTTGCGGGTGATGGGCTTGGAACTGGGCATGACGCATGCCGCGACCGTCGTCGGGGATGGGGGCGAGTCATGGCATGCGGGGCGTCCTGGTCGACGTGACGGCAAACCCCACGGTCTCTTCCGCTTGGCAATCGGTCAGGCCAAACCGAAACGAGGGCAGCCACCGCGTTTGCTGTTCGACGAGACCGCCTACGCTCTCCGCTCCGTGCAGCCGATGCAGGTTTCGCACTGCCAATTGATGTACGCGGGAAGAGACGACATGTTCCGTCAATTGGGCGATCGAGCCTGTTCCCCCGAAGTGGCCCTGGCCATGTGCCTGCGTCATTTGATGGGGAATACGATGCGAGATTATCATCGCAACTTGCAACGCCTGGGCGCGATCGGTGATGAACCCAACGATCCAATCGGGGTGGCACGAACACGTGGCCCAGACGCCACCGCGATCACGGTCCCCGGATGTTACGATCAGTTGCACCGGAGCTCCATCTTGCAGGCCGCTCGCTTGGCGGGCCTCAACTCGGTGCGGCTGATCGATCGATCCATTGCCGTCTATCACGCGGCCTTGGATGCGAAGGCCGAACCAACGCTTGACCATGGTTCCGGCTTGGACGCGACGATTCCCTTGGATCCTGGTCCCGTGGACAGTTCGCATGCCCAGTCCAAGACCCTGTTTATTGCCTTGACGTCGCAAGCACTTGACGTCGCCGTGATGAGTCATCGGGAACGTCAGATTCGACAACTGGGCGTGGCGGGACACTGGTCATTGGGATCCTTGGCCTGGTCCAGCCGACTGGTCGAGCTGATTGCGTCGCACATCCCCAACGCGCCATCGCGAACCAAGAACAATCGTCCAACACAATCGGAATTGGTTCACGCGACCAAGATTCAAATGGCGGGTGAGCGCGCTCAGAACGCCCTTTTGCTGTTGCCAGAGACGCACGTGGAGATTGAACACGAGGGGCGCGTTGATCGCATCGGTGTTCGCCGCGATGACTGGCTCGCCGCATGCGATGGACTGATCGACGCAATCCGGGACGCCATTGAGCAGGCACTCGAGCAGGCGAAGACGACGCTGGACCAAATCGATCAGTGTTTCCTGATTGGCCCGATCTTGAAGCTCCCCATCCTCCAACAGGTTCTCCTGGGCGACCTCAACGATCAGTGCCTCATCGAATCCTTCGATCGAGCGGATGCGGCGCGGGGTGCGGCGCTCGCCTTGGCTACCGAGTTGCCGGGCATCCGCAGCGGCCAGCTTCCGGCCAGAAAGATTGCCTCGCAATCGATCGGTTTCGTGGTCAATGACCGACATGGCCGGCGACGGATTCTACCGATCATTCCACGTGGGACGGCGGTGCCAGCGAGGGCCAACCGGCAACTGAGAGGCGTATCGGGCGAACCGGAAATGAAGCTTTCGCTCGTCGAATCCACGGGCAGGGCAGCACATCCCTGGCAGACACTCGGACGGCACCTCATCGAGATGGGCGACGAGGACAGCTATCCATCTCGTCAACTCGGTTTTGAGGTCGATATCAACGGCATTCTTTCGGTCCACTGTGAACGGCCGGATCTCGGCCGCACAGTGGTCTTACCGCCGCTACCGGCCACCGAATCATTGACGATGGATGCGGCTCCCTGGACCGGGTGGATTGAAGCCACCGTCCGATAATGGCAAAGATTGCGGTTGGTAACGATCGCAACAACTTCCTTGCGGCCAATTTGATGCAAGCGTGTGATTTGTCTCAGCAAACCGTTGAGCACTTCCTCGGCTCTGCTAGCCTGATGGCGTCCTGGGTGACAACCTGCTTCAAGCCGCTGACCGAACGATTGGAAGATCGGTCCTCGGTGAGGTTGTCCGCCTGGCTTGCACGACCTGCAACGATGTACTCACCCGCCTGGATGCGTTTGCAACCCTGATTTGCCGTCCTCCCGTTCTTCATCCGATAGAACGTCCCGACGGCTCGTTATTCAATGGATCAAAACGAAACGAGCGCCTCGATGGATTCTGATGGGCAACGCATTGACGAAGTCGATCTGCTGATCGCGAACGCCCGCTTGCGAGACGAACTGGAGCCCTACCGTGACGAGGCTGTCGACACGACCGCCGCGGGACGAATGACCTTGGCGGAAGAGAACGAATACCTGGCCAGCATCCTTGCCTGGGAACGGGCCCCAGCACTCCCGATCGCTCAGTGGTTCGATCCACCGCTACGAATCCCCGCTCCCGATCAATTGGATGAGGAACAGCTTAGCCTGATCCTGCAACAAACGGTCGAGCGACTCTATAGCCAACGAATCGTGCTTTCGTGCACGGACCACCTGAGCAACCGACAGCTCTATGGCGTGATCTATCGTGACATCTTGCCGTGTTGTGAAAAGAAGCTGCCCAGTCGCGGCAACGTGCTTGAATGGCGATGCGTCAACGACGATGAAACTTGGTTGACGTTCTACGCAGATGCCGTGGAACGACGTCGCTTTCAAGAAGAGCATTGCGTCGAGCCCCCGCCAAGGCAACGCCCTCGTTATCGACGCCGCCTGCCGCGTTGAAACAGCGGCAGCTGTGGTCGCGATCGACGTGACGCACTGCCTGTCCGGGCGTCGGCGTGCCGAGCAGAAATCGCTTCGGACATGCGGGACGTTGCTCACACCTCGTGACCCGACGCGTCAGCGAGGCATGATTCAGCATTGATGCTGTTTAAAGGTGTCATCGCTCGCGTTTTTTGAAGTTGCGCTATTCAGCCACGAAGTGGCGGCACATTCATAGCCGGGCCCGTCAGGGCCCGGATGAACCCAAGTGAAACACCAAGCCCTGGAGGGCGGCACAGCGCTCGATTGTGCCGCCCCTTTCGGGGCTTTGGGGTGGGGTGGCTCACGGAACCGGCGGTTGACACCGCCGGCAAAGTCTATGTCGGCCCTCCGGGCCTAAAAAAGCGCAACTTCAAAATGTGTCAGCGTCACGTCAAAACGCAATCGCGGGGTTCGGATATCATCGCGACGAACTTTCCCGATTCGTTTGAAATGATCCTCCCTCGTGGACCTGTCACAACACCATGAAACTTGCGTCTTGGAATGTCAACGGCGTTCGCGCCGCCATGGACAAAGGACTGCGGCAGTACGTGGAGTCGGAATCGCCCGACATCATCTGCCTCCAGGAAACAAAGGCGCAAGCCGAACAGTTTGATACCGCCTGGGTCGAAAACCTAGGCTATCACCACGTCTGGAATTCCGCCGTCAAGAAAGGCTACAGCGGCACCGCGATCTGGACGCGCGTGCTTCCGATCAAACATCGGATGGGCCTGGGCTTGGAACACCACGATCAAGAAGGCCGCGTGGTCACGATGACCTTCGAAGACTTTCATTTGGTGAACGTCTACACGCCAAACTCACAAGCGGAACTCAAGCGTTTGGACTATCGCCAACAGTGGGATGTCGACTTCCTCGCGTTCGTCAAGAAACTCAATCGTCGCAAGCCGGTGATCTTTTGCGGCGATCTCAATTGCGCCCATCAGGAAATCGACTTGGCCAACCCAAGGACGAATCGTAACAACCCCGGCTTCACGGACGCGGAGCGAGCCGCGCTCGATGCGATCGTGGCGTCGCGGTTTGTTGACTCTTTTCGACACTTTGATGCCGGTCCTGAGAACTACTCCTGGTGGTCATATCGCTCCGGCGCCCGCGCCCGGAACATTGGTTGGCGTCTCGACTATTTCTGGGTTGCCAAACGCTTCCTGCCAAAGGTGACTGCCGCGCGGATCCGCCCCGACGTGATGGGCAGTGATCATTGCCCCGTCGAACTTGAGGTGGATGTGTGATGTTGCGAACACCGTCACGTTTCATTCGAAGTGGCGGTTTTCAATCTGACTTCTGGACCTCGGCCCTCAATTGCTTCATGCCCCGATGAAGCAAGCCCGCAATGGCGCCGGTTGTCTTCCCCAACTGCTCAGCCACTTCGGTCAGCTTCAGGCCTTGAAGATAGTGCAACTCGATTGCGTCACGCTGTGCATCGGGAAGCCCCGCAATCGCTTTGGCCAGTCGCGCCACGGACTCTCGACCCGCAACGTGCTGGCTCGGTGTTGCGTCGCCGCCGGCCAACAAGCCCTCCAGACGCAGCGAAGAACCGTCGACGGCTGCTTGCATCGATTGTTCCCGGCGGACATCTCGCTTGTCGCGATGCAGGTCGCGATCGAGGTGACACATCTGACGCACCAGAATCTGCCGCAACCAACCCCGGTACTCCGGCTCACTTTCCCCGCGAAACTGGTCCGAAGCCCGCACGGCCTGCAACATCGTCTGCTGCACGATGTCTGAGGCGCCGATCTTCGCCTGGTATTGGGGTCGCAAATGTGTCCGCGCGAGCATCCGAAGATAGTCTTCGTAGCGAGCCACGTATTCCGGATCTGTCCACGGGGTCTGGTTTTCACCCTCCGCTTCGTTTGCCACGGAGTCCGGCTTTGTTGATTTGGATTCCTCTGACATCGTCCTAAAGCCCTTTCGTTACAACGCTTTGGATTGGGAAGACTCCAACGGTCTTCTTTCCCGAAGGTCGGTTCGGTTCGATTCCATGGGTCGCTACACTGGAGGACGTGTCACGCCGTTCACATGACCCACTCGATGCGGCAAAGGAATGCACCCCCATGCCACGCGAAGCCATCTACCAGCGATCCCGTTCCCAGGACGGGAGCCCGAAGCCACTGGCGGACGAATCGTCCAAGGGGAGCACACCATCAACGTTGACGAACGATCCCCAGCGTAATGAAAACGACAGCAACCTTCGTCCGCGACGCATGGACGAGATGGTCGGCCAGCGTGATGTGATTGAAAGATTGAAGATTGCCATCGATGCGGCCCGGTCCCGAGGCGAACCGCTGGGCCACATTCTATTCGACGGACCACCCGGATTGGGCAAGACGACCTTTGCAACGGTCATCCCAGCGGAAATGAACACGTCCGTGCAATTGGCAAACGGGGCGGGCCTGAAGGCGCCCAAGGACCTACTTCCGTACCTGACCAATGTTTCGGAAGGATCTGTCCTCTTCATCGACGAAATCCATCGCGTGCCCAAATCCGTGGAAGAGTACCTCTACACGGCAATGGAGGACTATCGAATCGATATCGTCCTCGGCGAGGGCGTGAATGCCCGCACACTCAACTACGAACTCAAGCCCTTCACGATGATCGGCGCAACGACGCGTGCCGGCATGCTGAGTGCGCCATTGCGTGACCGATTCCAGATTCGTGAGCACCTCGGATGGTACACGCGCCAGGAACTGGCCGAGATCGTACGCCGCAACGCAATCAAGCTCAACATGAACATCGATGACGCGTCCGCCGATGTGATCGCGGATCGTAGTCGCAGCACGCCGCGACTGACCAACAATCGCTTGCTTTGGGTCCGCGACTACAGCCAAAGTCGCGAAGGGGGACGCATCGACCATGCCATCACGGCGGCGGCACTTGACATGATCGGGATTGATTCACTGGGTTTGGACAAACAAGACCGAGGCTATCTGGACACGCTCATGCGAGTCTTTGCGGGCGGTCCCGCGGGTCTGGATGCAATTGCCCACACGATGAACGTCAGCGGTGATACCTTGGAAGACGAGGTCGAGCCTTTCCTGCTTCGAAGTGAACTTGTGATTCGCACACGACGCGGACGCATGGCCACCCCCAAAGCCTACGATCACATGGGACGCGCGCAGCCCGAGTGAAGCCGGGATCGGGAGTCACGTTTCATGACCAGCAAAGAAGTCATGACCAGCGAAGAAGCACCCGAGCGGGTCGTGACTGGGCAGACGATGCTTGCCGCGCTCGTGGCCACGCTGCTACTGGAAGTCATCACGCTGGTCGCCAGATATGGTCTGCGGTTGGATTCGACACGCGACACCGCATCCACCATCGGTCGTTTGACGTTTGGGTTGCGGATCCATCACGGGTACGTGGGGGCAGCCTTGCTTCTGGCCGCCTATGGCTTGTCTCAAACCCACCCACGCGGATCACGATTGGTCTTCATCGCGGGCGCCTCGTTGCTTGCCAGCGACGCCGTCCACCATTTCTTGATCCTGTGGCCCATCGAAGGCACGCCTCAGTTCGACCTCTGGTACCACGCTCCCTGAAAGACAGCTGGAAACAGGCCCTAGACAACCTTCATCCGTGCCGGCCGGCAACTTTGCCTTCACTCCGTTCTTTCAAATGGCCCGAAAACGATCGATCACGTCTTCGCGTGTTAGAAACTTTCCCGCGCCACGAGCTTCGATCTCGTGGGTCAAATCGATCACCAGTTGATTGTAGGGGGCTTTTTGGCCGTGCTCGTCGGCCAGGCGAACGATTTCACCGTTGGTCAAATCCACTTCGGTGCCTTTGCCCCGCAATAGATCCTGATGCAGCGAGAACTGAATCGGACGCTTGTTGTAGATCTGCTTGGCGCCGAACCGCATCACCGCACCGATCACAGGCAAGTTAAGCTTGTCGAAAAATCCCCGTAGCTTGCGAATGTCGGGCAGCTTCGGAATCCGCTCCAACTCGACGCAGGCGGCTTCAAACACGCGCGTACACTCGTCGGCCAAGGGAATCCCCACGGCGTTGCGCCACGGTCCATGACAAACACACTCGGTGATGAAATTGGATGCCGACAACGACGCCGCATATCCAGGGGAATTGATTGCCAACTTGTTATAGCGGACACCACGCAAGTTCTGCGAAGTGAAAACGCGGAAACCCGTGTGTCGCAAGGTCTCAGCGGCCAGAGCCGCCGCATCCACGTTGCTTCTCGACTCGTTGGGTCCAACGACGAGGGTCCCCACAAATTGCAAACTGGCCGATCCCGGTTTGGGCACGGTGACATTGGTCGCGGTGATCCCCATGACCAGTTTCTCCGGTGCGACATGCTGCAAAAGCGCCGCGTCATTGAAACCGTTCTGAACGGAAACGACCGTGGCATCACCGAGGTGGGGTGCCGCCGCTGCAACGATGGCACCGGTTGCCTGCGACTTCACCGTCACCAACACCACCTGCGACCCTTCAATCGCACTGAGGTCTTCCGTGGCATGGACCCGCACCGATTTCTGTGGCCACGGCCCGTCGAGGACCGCTTGGCCCGACTCTGCCATCGCCGCGCCGTGATCCCCGCGGGCGATCAGCACCAGTTCGGATGATGGCAGGGCATGCTTGATCAGTCCTCCCAGCATCGTGCCGATGGCGCCCGATCCCAGCACGCTGATCTTTGCATTCTGCGGCAATGACACCGCCATCAAGACTCTCCAGCCAGCAGTGTGGACTTGGCCTTGCCAGTCGCGCCCACGTCTTTGCTAGTTGTATCGCGAATCGCATCGTCCTTGAGTGATAAGCCCGCACGCCGGACTTGTTGGCCCGAGGGCGCTGCCAACAGATCCAGCACGGTCGGATGATCGTTGTCGGCATGATGCTTGAAAAAGAAACCGTCACAGATGATCACGTTGTCCCGATAGGGAGGGTAGCGCATCATCGTGTCATGAGCTTCCCGCATCTTATGCCAGGGGATGGTCGGGAACATGTGGTGCAGGACATGATTCCATTCCCCAAAGGGGAAGAAGACCTCTCGTTCCAACCAGTAACCTTCGTACACACGACTGTTGGTGAAATCACCGTTGTCGGGATAGTTTCCGTGGTGAGCGATTTCGCGCAGGAACAATGTCGCTGGGTAGACGGTGATCAACGGCACCAACCAGAACAAAAAGTAGTGCAGCCACCATCCTCCAGCCGTCAAGGTTCCAAAGAGAACCGCGTAGAAGCCCAAACGCAAGGCGAGCGTCGCGCGTGGCGACATCACGTCCTGATTTTTCACGCGTTTGTGACTCATCTGCTTGGCGACATAGAGTGCACGTCCCTTCAGATAGCTAAACGCCTTGTGCGGTGAAAGCTGCAAGAACACGTACTCCCACCAAACGCGAAGCTTCGAAATCGGAAACTCGCGTTGTTGGTGTTTCAGCAAGCGATGCAGATCGGGGTCATTCTCGGGATCGTTCACGTGGCGGTGATGCCCCCAGTGTCCGATTCGGTAGTTCGCGATCAGTCCAAAGAATGGGAACGCGACGAAGACGTTCGCCACGATGTCATTGACCAGGCGACTCTTGAACAGACTGTAATGGCTGGATTCATGAACCAGGCACGACAGCCGCGTCTGCGTCCACGCGGCGATCGCCACAACTGACAGCCCATAGATCGGCAGCATCCACCACAGTGAGACGCCGGCGTCACGGATGGCTTGATAAGCCCACAGGGTCGACGCAACGATGGCGGCGTAGACCAACCACTCACGAACCAGCACGATCAGGTTGGTTCGATTGTCGGGGCTGCAGAGTTTCTTGATTTCCGCGAACATCTCGCGACGCGAGAGTTCATCGCTGGAGGCATTTGCCTCGCCCGTCACCTGTGACATCGATTCTTGTTTCAATCCGGTTTGGTGGTGAATGACGCGGGTCACATCAGGAAGGACCGCAAAAAACACCCCGAGGTCATCTCCCTCAAGGATCGCAAACCACCCATTTTCACAGATAATTTAAACGACCCAGGGGGGCTGTCAAACAGGCAGTCACCGCGGCATGCTAGCAAGCGTTTCCCTTCTTCGGGACAAAATCCCCTTGATCGGAGCCCACTGCGATGATGGGCCTCGTTTGGGACGACTTGCCCCGGCTGGACCGGTCGATGGATCGGGCCTGCCGCACCATGGTTTACTATCGCCATTTTGCGGTCGGTGGCTCCAGCCGACGTGCTCCCGGACGTGAGAATGACCCGTCCCTTCGCATCCCCAATTCCCGTTGAGATTCCCGTTGCCGCCTGTATCGGTCCCCCGCCGCATCCTGTTAACCGAAGCAACCAGCCTGTCGGCGAGGCAAACGCTTTACGCCCTCGGTAGCGACGAACTCGGTCCCGGAAATCAACCGATTGTGGATGTCATGGACCCGGCACCGCTGAGTCAGTGTCGGTTTTCCACCAAGGTGCGACGTTGGCTTCGTTGTCCGCATTATGCTCGCGACCCCGAAGCATTCTTGAAGTTTCTCGTTCGGCAGATCGCGGATGGGGGCTACGACGTCCTGCTGCCCACCCACGAACAGGTGTTCCTGATCAGCCGATTTGCGGACAGCCTTGCAAAGCATGTCGGGATTGCCTTGCCATCCTTTGACGCGATGCAGACGATGCAGAACAAGGCTGACTTCACGCGAACGCTCAGTCGTTTGGACATCCCACATCCGACAACGAGATTCGTTCGGACCGTCGACGAACTGCGTTTGCATTCCGATTACCCGTGCTATGTGAAGCTGAGCCATAGCACGGCGGGCTGCGGTGTGTTCCGTGTGGAATCTTTGTCCGAAATGGAATCCTTGGTCACCGATCTCCACGACCGGGGCCTGATCAGTTCTCGAAATGACACCCTCATTCAACAGCCTGCCGCGGGCATCCAGTCGACGGTTCAAGCCGTCTTTGATCGCGGACGCATTGTTCGGGCACACATGTTTGAAGCGCGCGCGATTGGCGTGGGCGGGATGTCGCCCGCACGCGTTGCAGCCCATCATCCGGTGGTCTACGACCACGTCGCCAGACTAGGCGAATCCATTCAGTGGCATGGTGGGATCTTTATTGACTACTTCTACGATCACACAAACGATCGTCCAGAGTACATCGAAGCGAATCCACGGATCGGTGAGACTGTCAATGCGTGGCTAGTTGGCAAGAACCTGCCTGAGGCACTGCTCGAAGTGTCAGAGAAAACGCACCGGGTCGCGATCGGAAAAGATCTCGAGCGAACCGATTCAATCCGGCACCCCGATTCAGGCTCCGAACCGGACGCCATTCGAACGCATAGCTTCTATATGATTCTGATCAGCAAAGCGCATGACGGCGCTTCACGGTGGACACTGTGGAAAGAGCTTTTTGCTTGGCTTTTTGGTCTCGGTCTGTATGCGGATAGCCAAGATGAATTGACACGGCCCCGTGATGATTGGATGAGTATCCTGCCGCTGATCTGGATTTGCATGCAGCTACTAACGTGGCCTCGACTGGCGCGGAAACTTGTTCAGAGCACGATCGACAACTACTCGCTTCCAGAATCCGCTGTTGACCGGGTCTGTGCGCTGCCCGACGACCTGGTCGAACGACTGTTCGAACGGCATCAAGTGGATCAGCCTGTCCAGCCGTAGACCTCGGCAAGGCCGCCTCGGACGACGTCGTCCAACTGCCGAAGGCGAAGTGGTTTGGAGAGCACGCGATACGCGCGCATCCGCGCCGCCTCACGTTCGATCAACTCGTCTAGCTGCGCGCTCATCAGGACGTAGGGCGGCGGTTCAGGGCGAGTTGCCAATTCTCGAATGACTTCCAGTCCTGTCACCTTGGGCATGTGAACGTCGACCAAAACCATGTGGAAGGTCTCCACGTCCAACATGGCCAGCGCTTCGTCACCGTCACCCGCTTCCGCCACTTCCATTCCGCGACGCGTCAGCGCGTCGGTCAGCACGGCGCGATACGCCGCGTCGTCATCGGTAATCAAGAGGCGGGGTACAAACATCTTTGGATACACCGGGTCGCATCAACACCAATCGTTACAGTTTATCGCAAACCCGCGTGACTCGCACGCGCTTCCCTTGGACCGGCGGCTCCAATTTCGTGACCTCCCCTCAGAATCCGGTTTGCCCCGTCATTGGTTATCATGACGGGGTCTCATAACCGCTTGCGCGAGCCCGCTCTTGAACGCTAACCCCTCCTCTTCATCACAACCGGTTCCACCCGCGCCACCGGGCGGTCCAGGCAAAGCGGCACGCGCGAAGGCGACATCTCGCACCGCAGGCGCGGACGCGGGCCCCGGTTCCCGACCGCCCGCGTCAGGCGAGTCAGCGGGTCCAGCGGTGTCACCTGACGCCGAGGCGATCACGGCGGTGTCAGAGCTGGCTAAACGCGTGATTGGCAATGTTGAGCACGCGATCGTCGGCAAACGCAAGCAACTCGTGCTCTCGATGGTCGCTTGGCTTTCCGGAGGCCACGTGCTGCTGGAGGACGTGCCCGGCGTTGCCAAAACCATGCTAGCCCGAGCACTGGCTCGGAGCCTGGGCTGCACTTTCAAACGCGTTCAGTGCACTCCCGATCTCTTGCCGACAGATGTCACGGGGACGTCGATTTTCAATCAAAAGAACAGCGAGTTTGAGTTTCGCCCCGGTCCCGTCTTCACCCAAATCCTGTTGGCCGACGAGATCAATCGTGCAACGCCCCGAACGCAAGCGTCGCTTTTGGAAGCGATGGCGGAGTCACGCGTGACGGTCGACGGCAAGACGTATCCGTTGAAGCCGCCTTTCTTGGTGATTGCCACGCAGAATCCGGTTGACCACGAGGGAACCTTCCCGCTTCCCGAGGCGCAGCTGGACCGGTTTCTGATGCGGTTTACCTTGGGGTATCCCTCGGTCGATGAGGAGATGCGGATGCTGTCGCTGCTCCAAGTAAAGCATCCCGTTGACAGCTTGGCCACCGTCGCGACGGCGGAGGAACTGGTCGCGGCTCAAGCGGCATCCCGAACCGTATTCGTGGACCCGCGCGTGCGTCAGTATTTGCTGCAAATTGTTCACCTGACACGATCACACGAGGCCTTGGCCCTCGGAGGCAGCCCGCGGGCGACCATTGCGTTGTTCCGGTGCGCTCAAGGGATGGCTGCCATTCGTGGTCGCACCTTTGTTCTGCCCGACGACGTCAAAAAGATCATCGCGCCGGTCATGAATCACCGCCTCATCCTGCGTCCCGAAAGTCGGCTCCGGAAGCTCACGACCGAAAAGGTTCTCGATGAAATCCTGTCCCAGGTGGCGGTGCCCACGATCGAAACATCGTGAAGATTTGGTTAGGATTTCGTGGGTGGGGATGCGAGAAACCCGAGAAATATGGCTCGAGTCGACGCGGCAAGCTCGACGCGACGATTTTCGCCGTTGAACCCTTCGCAATTTGCATCACATTTGCAGCGAAGTCATCAGCACCCCGAACAGGTTCGTCGCCTGCCGCCAGTTCTCGCAACCTCAACTCTGTTAATGTCGGCTACCGAATCAGTCTCCACTGTCGCCTGCGGCGCTTGCGAACAGACCAATCCAGCCAGTGCCCAATTCTGCGCGAGTTGCGGCCACGCGCTCTACGAGCAGTGTGACAAGTGCAACACGCCGGTGACGCTCACGCAGAAATTCTGTGTGTCTTGCGGGCGTGACCTTGCCTCATGGTTGGAAGATCGCCAAGCATCGAAACAGCAACGTCTTGCGGAAGCGGTTGCAGCTGTGAAGGTCGTTGAATTCGATCGGGCGACGACGATTCTCAATAGATTGGTCGACGAAAAAGACTATCGCTTCGGCGAGATTGCGTCGCGTGCGCGAGAAGCACGCGAGAAAGTGGCGCTGCTGCAAGAGCAAATCCAAACGGACGCCGCGGAAAAGATCGCGCAGGCCAAAGTAGCCTATGCAAACGACGATCGCGGCACGGCAGCCAAATTGCTTTCCAAAGTGCATGAAAGGCTCTTGGATGAGGAATCGACCGGTATCCTACAAGCCTCCCGGTCATTCCTGGAGCAATCAGATGCCCTGCAGAAGGATCTTCAGGAATGTTGGGACCGCAAGGACTACCGGACCGCAGCGGGCATTTTGCAACAGCTGACGGACCTGATGCCTGGCCACGAGAAGTACCGTAAGCTGGCGCTGCAGGTGAGCGAAAAACTGAGCTCGCGCGCTCGCAAGTTGGCGACGCGTTTTGACTACGAAGCGGCCGCTGACGTGTTGTCCTCCGTGCCACTGGTGGGGCAGAACGAAGACGTCCAATTGTTTCGCCGGGAAGTCGACCGTTTGGTTTGGTTCCAAAAGGCGTTCATCTCGGAACCGTTCGCGACTCCCGCCCTGGGGCGTTTGGCCATTCGCTACGCGAAAGAAGCGCCCAACGATGGATCGGCTTCCGCGATGGTGGATAAGCTCAAGTCGGCCGTGAGAGAGCCTCGCGCGGCGGCGCGTGATTGGGCCCCGCACTTTGACGGGACACGAAAATCGTGGCTGGGGGCACCTTTTTCGGTTTTAGGCCGGCTAACGGCATTTGACCTGAGCGGGCTGGACGACGCGCCGCAGTCGTGGTCCGGATACGGGGTCGCGATCGGTCTGGCACTCCAGGCGATCGGACTGTCGCGTGTGGAAGGGAATTTGGTGCCTTCCAAAGGCGTGCTAGGCAAGCTTGGATTCGGGAAGGCAAATGCCGCATGGGGTGTTGATATTGGTTCGTCAATGCTTCGCGCGGTCTTGCTTTCATTCAATAAAGGAGACGAACAACCCAAAATCGAAGTCGCCTTCGAGTACGAATTTGAAACACCAACCTGCCGCGGCGGTGGCCTGACCGTCGACGCAGACGTCATTCGACCTGGGATCGAGAAGCTCTTGGAGGTGATTGATGAGAGCACCGAGCCGATTTGGTGCAATCTGTCAGCGAGCGATTCGGTCAGCCGGTTCAGCGAACTACCACCCATCAAGGACAAACAAGCCGATGCATTGATAGCCAAGGAAGTGGACCTGAAAATTCCGATTCCAGAGGATGAGTTGGCACTCATTAGCTGGAGGGCCAAGTTTGACAAGCAGAAAGAGGGTGGACGTCCTTTGATGCTGTCGGCAACCAAGAAGATCAACGTGACCCGGCGCACTGATTTGTTAGGGGCTTCCGGCCTCAAGATCGCTGGCATGCAGATGGATCAGGTCGCCTTGATCAACTTCATCGACTTTGGGTTCGGTGATGTTCTTCGGCCAGAGAGCGAAACGGGCGGCGAAGCACAGGATGATGCTGACAACGACAATGAAAGCGTTGAATCAGATGATCCCCCGCGGAAGTCTCACTCGATGGCCAAACGGACCCATTGCGTCGCGGTGTTGGACACAGGTGCCGCCAAAACGACGCTCGCGCTCGTAACGCCCACGGCGATCTGGTATTGGACGCAAGAAACGGGTGGCGAAGATGTGACGGCCTTGATTGCCCGGACAACCAAGTTAGCGGCTGCTGACGCGGAGAAGTCGAAACGCAACTTCGCGTCGTTTGACTGGCCCAATGAAGTTGACGAGGCCGTTGCCAAAAAGCAGGACGAGCTCAAGGAGCGTGTCAAACGACTACGGGAAGAAGCCGAGAAGACATTTGGCGAATTTGAGATCGATGGTGTGTGGTGCGTCGGGGGGGCATATCAACAACACGGATTTCTTCGTCGCGTGCTCAGCCGCTAGCCCAGATCGGCTTCCCAAAGTCCGAGTGCCGGATTCGAAACGTAGTAGAATTCCGAACCGTCCTGGTCCTTGTGAAAACCATCGGTGAGCGCGCCGACGTCGTATCGGTTCAGCAGGGACGCCAGGTCTCCCGGGGTGAAACCGACGGACGCGATCTCTTCGGCGGTCAGTTTGCCCGCCGCGTAGACCACTTCAAACCGATTCTCAGGCGACCCATGGACCAAGTGCGCAGCGGCTGAGGGGTCGGCAGCAAGATCCGCGTTGTCTTCGACCAAACCCATGACCTCGGCCTTGGTGCGATAACCATACTTGCGGATCAACGCATCGATCCGGGGGTCTTCCCCAAACTCTTCGACCGCAGGTCCCAACACGGTCAGGCGGCCTCCGTTGGCGATCGCTTTCCGAGTTCGGTAGATCGCCTTGTTGCCCAACCAGGTGCTCTTGAACTCGTGTGGATCCAAATAGGCGACAACATGTTCTGGCGGGTGGTCGAGGAACGTGATGTTGACGCGACGCGCCAGCTCGGCCGCTGCGAAAAACGTGTCGTGATCATCGCCGATGAACAAACCTCGCGTGTGCTTGGTCCCGTCGTCGACCTGTTCGATGACCGTCAAGGCATACAGCAACGGCATCTCTTGGCAGAATTGGTCCTGAGCATGATTCAAAATGCGCCGCAGGGGTGAGTCCGCCACGCCGAGGGTTTCATCGATTCCCACCATCGCGCTCAGGTAGTGACTCTGGTTAATCCCGTTCTGGCCGCCCGTGCCAACGAAGACATTCTTGTTGTAATTCGCCATCCCAATCACTTCATGAGGCACCACCTGGCCCAGTGAGAAGATCAGGTCATGCCCCCCTTCCACCAGCAAGCGATTCACCTCGGCTGGCCACGGTTTTTGGTACGCGCCCTCAGTGACGCCCGCGACGAAATCGGCATCCACTTTGCCCAGTTCAACGACATCATCACGCCAGCGGTGTGGGAAGAACAAATCATGGGGCACGCCGGGGAACATCATGTCCAATTGTTCGGCTGGCATGGGTGAGTGCGTCCCCAAGGCCGGCATGATGTGCGTGACGGCGTCACCGAGCAGCTCGCGGCATAAGACCGTGAGTTCGCCTGCGCGTGAAAACAGACGCGTGGCGTCCGGCGGCAGCAACAGGACCCGTTTGCGAGTCCCGATCGCCTCAAAAGTGTCCTGGAGTGCTTTGCGGAGGTCGTCTGTCGTCAGCGACGCGTTCTCGTCGCCCATTCGTACGTAGGTGGTCATGACTGAATCGTACCGAGCATCCGACGAAGCGGCGAGCGGACAACCCGCAACACGCCCGCGCGGACGCTGAAGCCACCGAAGACACGAGTCATGCTAGACTGCACAGTTCGCTCGAAAAGTCGTCCGTCGGACGAAATTGCTGCTTGTGCGTTGGAACCGAGGGGTCGATCCCATGGCGAACGTGTTGCTGGTCGAAGATAGCCCCACCCAAGCGATGGAGATGACTCTCCTACTGGAAGCCGCCGAACACACGGTCGTCCATGCTTCCAATGGCCTCGCGGGACTGAAGCACCTGACGGCGAATTCGCCCGACGTGGTCGTCACGGACCTGGACATGCCCGAGATGAATGGCCTGGACTTGGTCCGCACGCTTCGAGCCGAATTCGACCACATTCCAAGCATCTTGGTCACCGCGCAAGGTTCGGAAACGCTGGCCGCCGAGGCGCTGCGATGTGGTGCGGCCAGCTACGTCCCTAAATCACGTATGAGCGATTTGCTGGTCGACACCGTGACGGACGTTTTGTCTGTCGTTCAAGCGGACGCGTCCTACGCGGCGCTCATCCAAACCTTGCAGAAAAATGTCTTCGTGTTTGACATGCCCTGCGACTTCACACTCATCAAGCCACTGGTCGGTTTATTGATGCAGGTGTCGCGCGGCATGGACTTGTTTCCATCCATGGATGCCGTTCGTTTTGGAATCGCCATTGAACACGCGGTCACCAACGCGATGGCTCATGGCATCCTCAGATTAGAACGGGCTCAACTGCCTTCCCATCACGGGTTGCTTGCCGGCGAATCAACGGAAGTGATGAAAGAGCGTTTGGCCAACCCGGCAATCCAAGAAAACTGCGTGCATGTGGAAGCCAATGCGACCAAACAAGCGTTCCGCGTCGCGGTCCGCGATCCTGGTCCTGGCTTCGACTCCACGCGCGTTCCGCTGGCAGGCGACTTAAATGAAGAGGAACTTAGCTTGGCGGCCACGAGTCTCAACGATGAAAACTCACGCGGTTTACAGTTAATGGCGAGCTTTGCAGACCAATTGATGTTCAATGACGCGGGAAATGTCGTGACCCTTGTGAAGATCTGTCAAGAAACGAGCTGACGGCTCGGGGAAACGCACCATGCCGACGGAGCAGGATCTTTCGCAGCCGGACCCCAGTGGGTTTGAAACACTGGCGACGTTCCGCGCGCTCGCCGATAGCCTGCCGATCAGCATGCTGATCAAGTCCTCCGACGGGCGTCGCGTCTACGCGAATCGAGCCTATCTGCGATGGCGTGAGGTGAATTGGGAGGACGTGGCCGGGAAAACGGACGGCGATCTGTTCCCCCCTTCCATCGCGCGCCTGTATCAGCGCGATGATGAACGTGTGATGGAGTCCCGACAGCCTCTCCACGACATCGAAAAGACGCAGGATGGGCAAGGAACCGTGAGGTGGATCGAACGTGTCAAATCGCCCATCGAAGACGGAAACGGGAAGCTGTTGGGCGTCCAGGTCATGTTCTGGGACGTCACCGATCGCGTGGCGGCTGATGAAGCGGCGCGTTTCGAGCAGTCCTTGCTCACCACGCTGTTGGACAACATCCCGGATTCGATCTACTTCAAAGACCGTGACAGCCGATTCCTTCGTGTCAGCAGCGCGATGGCGGAGAAATTCGGACTTACCGATGCAGAAGAAGTCCATGGTCAATCTGACGCCGATATTTTCACGCCGCATCATGCGGAAGCGGCTCGCGAAGACGAGCTCCACGTGATTGAGACCGGTGAGCCGCTGGTGGGACGCGTCGAACGCGAAACTTGGCCGGACAAGGACGACACCTGGTGCCTGACCACGAAGATGCCGTTGCGCAACGATGCTGGAGAAATCATCGGCACCTTTGGTCTGTCGCGGGACATCACGTCACTCAAACGCACCGAAGCCGCCTTGCGCGACGCGGTACGCATGGCGGATGAAGCCAATCGTGCGAAGAGTGAGTTTCTGGCCAACATGTCCCATGAGATTCGCACGCCGATGAACGCCATCATCGGGATGGCTGACTTACTGTCACAGACCGAACTTTCGGATGATCAACGCGACTATGTCATCACACTCCGCGATTCCGCTGATTCGCTCTTGCGGCTGATCAACGACATCCTGGACTTCTCCAAGATCGAAGCGCGGCGATTGGAACTGGAGGCGGTCCCCTTTTCGATGCGTTCGGTGGCCCAACGCTGTCAGCGTACGCTGCAACTGCAGGCAGACCAAAAGGGCCTCCATCTCACCTGCGATATCGACAACAGCGTGCCCGTCCGACTCATCGGGGACCCAGGGCGTTTGCGACAGGTTCTCGTTAACTTGATCGGCAACGCTTTGAAGTTCACAGACCAGGGTGGCGTGACGGTGTCCATCAAACGTCGGTTCACTCCCGGCTCGGGTGCAAGAAGCAGCTCGAGCGAGGGCGATCCATTTTCGCTGCGCGACGTCGCGCTTCGCATCAGCGTCGCTGACACCGGGATCGGAATCCCCCAGGAGAAGCAAGCCGAAGTGCTGGCGCCATTTTCCCAAGCCGACACGTCCACCACACGGCGGTTTGGCGGCACGGGATTGGGGCTGAGCATTTCCCGCCAGTTGGTGGAGTTGATGGGGGGCCGATTGCAACTGCACAGCCAAGTGGGTGTTGGCACGACCTTCTATTTTGATTTGACGCTTCCCGGCAGCGACGTCCCGGTACAACCCGATCCGGACGATGCGGAGGAAGACCTGGGGGTGAATCCGGCATGGGGGCAACGCGTGCTTCGTGTTTTGGTCGCCGAAGATGGCGTGACCAATCAACATGTGATTGCAGGCTTGCTGCGCGCCCTCGGGCACGAGTGTGTGATTGCCAGTGACGGGCGTGAAGCCGTGTCGCGGTATCACGCGGAGCCCTTTGATTTGATCCTGATGGACATGCACATGCCGGTGATGGACGGCCTGGAGGCAACCCGAGCCATCCGCGAATCCGAACGTGGCACATCACGTCATATTCCGATTGTCGCGCTAACGGCCGCCGCGTTATCAGAAGACGCCGACGCCTGCCGTGAGGCAGGGATGGATGACCACCTCACCAAACCCATTCATTCGCGCAAACTCAATCGTGCTTTGCGTCGCTTCGCAAGCGATGAGGATGACTTGGATCTCACCATCGCCATTGAGACCGACAGCACCGTGGACGGGGTTCCTCCACGGCACGCCAAGGCAAGCTCCAAGCAGAACGAAACCATTCGCCAGGACGGCTCCAAGCACGTCACCGCATCCCGATGGGATCTGGGCAGCGACACGTCGTCCGACCTGAACCTGTCGCCACAGTATGCTGACTGCTTGGATCTTGATTCGGCGCGATCCCGGATTCCGGGCGGTAGCGCGGGGGTCCGCCGACTGGCCGCGGTTTTTCGAACCGAGTGCCGACAGCTGGCCGAAGAGCTGTTGACCGAGATCAAAGCCCAGGACCAAGACGCAGCCCGACGCACGGCTCACACGCTCAAGGGCGCGTGCGGTCTACTGGGGGCAAAAACCCTGCAATCGATCGCGATGGAGATTGAGACGGCGGGGCGTGAATCGCGTCTGCCGGCCAACAGCGAACTGATCCCGCGTTTGCAGGAGGAAGCCTCGCGAGTTTTGGCGGCGTTGGATGACTTACTGGCAGACGAACCTTGAGCGACGCCGACTTGCCCTCTGATCAAGCGAACCGCCCGGCATCTCCCTCCACACCAACACCGCCTCAATCCCTCGGCACGACGTCCATGACCGGGATCGTTGTCGCCAGTATGATCGGCGCAGGGGTGTACACGACCAGCGGTTTTGCCCTGGCTGATCTGGGCACCCCGTTGGCCGTGATGGCCGCTTGGTTTGTTGGCGCTATGATCGCGCTTTGCGGCGCGGTCGGCTACGGCCTGCTCGCAAAACGCCTCGCCGAAAATGGAGGCGAGTACCTTTACCTCTCACGTCACGTCCACCCTTTGGTTGGCACGCTGGCAGGATGGGTGTCGTTCTTTGCCGGCTTCACCGGTGCCGCGGCGTATGCCGCGTTGGCGTTCGAAGCCTATGCCATTCCGGATGCCAGCCGTCCCACGTGGCTTCCATCAGGTGTTCTCTCGGTCTCGATCGTCTTGATCGCGCTCGTCATGCATGTGTTCAACACCCGATGGGGTGCGTGGCTGCAAAACATCCTGGTGGTTTCCAAGCTCTTGCTGCTGGTCGCGTTCCTTGTCTTCGCGTGGGCCAGCGTGACCACATGGATCCGTGGCTCGGCCGATGCATCTTTCGGAACCGCCTCCAACAACCCACCGTTTTCATGGCGTGCCTTCGCGACCGCCGTCATGTGGATATCGTTGAGCTACTCCGGCTTCAACGCGGCCATTTATGTCGCGGGTGAATCGAAGCAAGGCGGCCGCTCCGTGGCCAACGCAATGGTGATTGGGACGGCGTTGGTGGCGGTCATGTATCTGGTTCTCAATGCAACGGTGTTCGCGTCGACGCCGACGTCGGACCTGCGGGGCCAAGCGGACGTCGTGGCGATCGCCGCCAAGACTTTGGGTGGTCAGGCCGCCGAGACTTGGGTCCGCCTGCTCATCTGCCTCGGTTTATTCACAAGTGTGTCCTCGGCCGTCATGGTGGGACCACGCGTGTATGCCAAGATGGCGTCCGAGGGCATGTTCCCACGCTTCTTTGCTTCGGAACAGCCGCCTCCGGTGCGAGCCATCGTTCTGCAATCCATTGCCATCGTCGCGGTCATCGGGTTCAGCGGCATCCAAAGCTTGATGTCAACTCTGAGCATGACCCTATCTCTTTGTGCCGCAGGCACGGTGGCAACGGTCTTCTTGAAGCCGAAGGAGGCGGGGGGCACAACGTTCGAGGGCTGGGGGCGACCCATCGCGGGGCTTTACGTCATCGCGACGCTTTTCATTGCCGGAGTCGCCGCGACCCATCGTCCCAACGAAGCGTTCGTCGCTCTGGCAGCCTTCCTGCTATGTGTGCTCCTCGTTCTGGTCGGAAGGCAGGGACCGCGAGCCTGAGATCGCGCTTGCGCGATTCAGCGTTGAATCGATGGGCCGCCGAATGATCCAATTGCCTTCACACCCGTTCCGCAGACGCACTCTCAAGCAACTTCAACGCATGCGATTCGCCCCACTGCTTAAGTAGGACTAGTATTGGCTCCAGCGACTTCCCTTCCTCCGTCAACTCATACTCGACCCGCGGCGGGACCTCCGCGTACACGATGCGTTTGACCAGACCACCACACTCGAGCTCGCGAAGCTGTTTTGTGAGCATCCTCTGTGTCACACATCCGATCTGACGTTTCAGCTCGCCGAAACGCATGCGGCCATCAAGCAGGTAATAGAGAATGATGCCTTTCCATTTGCCACCGATCAGTTCTAAGGTGGCTTCAACTGGACAAGCCGGTAAGTCATAGCGGGTGTGTCGGGTTCCGCTCGCGGTATCCATTCTGTGCCTACGTGTCCAAAAAGTGCTTTCTTGTCGTATGCGTGTGGCTCGTTAGCATGGCCGTGTCTGACGCTTATCACAAGCATTTGATCGCAAGAACGCACGGCCAGGCACGGAAAAAACAATGGACTACGAAGGTTACCAGACGTTCCAAGCAGAACAGCACAACGGTGTCCTGACAGTCACAATCGACTTCCCGCCCGTCAATCTACAGGGCCAGGAGATGCTGGCAGACCTGAACATGCTCTGCCTTCGACTCGAACGCGATCGCAGCGTGAAGGTGGTCGTTTTCCAATCGGCGCATCCAGTGTTTGGGGTCTGCCACTACTATACCAATCTCCGGACGGCTTGGCCGTCGGAGGCTGTGTCCCGTGATGAGCCAACCTTGCTTTATCTGCAATCGACTCTCGAAAGGGTCAGCAAACTGCCGCAAACATCCATTGCCAAGCTAGAAGGTTTCGCTCGTGGCGGCGGGCATGAGTTTGCACTGGCGTGTGACATGCGATTTGCCGCACGGGGC
>JBCCYK010000015.1:0-46542 GCA_039189905.1 Planctomycetota bacterium | reverse complement strand
CGAGGTCTAACCCGAGCGATCTCCGCATACGTCAGCAACAACCGATTGGGCGATGAGGTCCGTTACGTTCTGCGTCGACAAGCCGCGAAGAAGTATCAAGGGGTGATGTTGCCGCAACCTTCCGTGCTTCTGAATCCTTGGGAAACGGAGGCCACGGATAACGAGCAAGCGATTGCGAAAGGCGGCGACGCCATGAAGGCGATGGGGGCACCTGCGCCTGCCGCACCCATGACGGATCAAATGGCTCGGTCACAGCGAAGCGTTGTCGGCTTGATTCCAGACTACGACTTCCAAGTCGATCCGGGTGCCGCTCAATACGCGATTGTTCCCGATGAGAAGGGACGGGTCGTGATCGCGGCTGATGCGATCGCAGGTCTGAACATCATCGACATCCTTGCCATCGATCCGATCAGCGCGGTGCGAGCACGCGTGACCCAGCGCTGGACCGAACCGAAAACGGTCGATCGACGCTTGCGTCGGTCCTTGCCCGAGAACGAAGCGTGGACATTGCAGCATTCTGCGGAAGTGGAATCGGAAGCCACCGCCAACCGGCAACAAGCCGTCATCTCACGCGAACAGGCAATCGAGACCGTGGGCGATCTCTTCGACTACTTCCGACGTGTCGTCGCGGACGAGCGATTGGAGCCGTTTGAGATCTTGACGCGGTGGCACACGCTGACATCGTCGCAGAAGCAAGCGGCATACGGGCGATTGGCTTGCCATGAACTGCACCTCTTCCTCGCGATTCATGACCCTACTTTCTTTGACAATGTGATTGCGGGATACCTGCAAAACAAGAAGGAGAAACAGCTCATCGATGACTTCCTATTAGGCAACGATCTAAGCGAGTACCTGTCGCTTTGGCGCTACACGACGCTGTCTGCAGCAGAGCAAGCCTTGCTGGCAATCGGCGTGAACGCGGAAAACGCGTCGATTCGACGGCAACTGTCGAATGTGGTTGAAGCCATCAAACCTGACCCACGGCTTCGGCGACGATTGATCGAATCTGCGTTGGCACAGAGTGGTCTGGAACGTTCGGCAGGGGCTCGTGTGGAGTTGATGGCTGAGGCCGAAGTCACCATGGGAATGATGGAAATGAGCATGCCGATGGACATGTCCGAGGGAGGCATGGGGGGCGGTGCCGACCTCTTCTTCGACGATTTCGCGGCGGGAGCACGACCGGAAGCGGCCAAACGCCGTAGTTTCGCTGCCCCATCCCGCGTCGGCCAACCCGCACGACGTGGTCGTGTCCTCTTCGGCGGTCGGACCAACACAGATGGCTTGGGTTTCTTCGCACAACTCGATTCGACCAAACAGTGGGCGGAGAGCCACTTCGATCACATGCGCGTCACCACTTCGCCAATCGACCACATCCAAAGCTTGATTCCCGCCAACGCGTTCTGGTTGAGTCGCTTGCCCCGTCAGCCTTCCTCCGATCGTCTTGCGTATCTGCGTGAGCTCCGTGTCTCCGCCGACGTCTTGGAATGCGTGCAGTCACGACATGCGGCCCTCATCGCGCTTGCCTTGAGCGGACTCCCGCTGGAAAGGACGGTTGACCAGGAGGAAAACGACCATGACACCCTGAAAGCGTCGCGCATCGTCGTCAGCAAGCGTTTGAAGCGGCTGCAACCGAACAGCAAGGAGATCACCAGACTACTGATCGGCCAAATGGTGGAGCCCCTGGACGCGCCGGGAACACAACCCGATCTCTTTCGAACGCAAACCACGTATCGAAGCCGGATCTTGCTTTCCAACCCGACCGAGAAGGATCAGGAAGTCGATGTCTTTTGGCAGATCCCCTCGGGAAGTATTCCCCTGTCCGGAGGCAGAGTCGCGGACAGCCGACGCTTGGTGGTGAAACCCTACGGCATCCAAAAGGTGGACTTTCAGTTCTACTTCCCAGCCACTGGCAGCTTCACGCTCTACCCCGCGACAGTGAGTCAGAATGACGCGCAGGATCAAACGCCCCTTCTCCTTGCTCAGGCGCCGTCAATGCGTCTGACCATCAGCGATGAGCCGGTCCCACTGGACGAGAAGTCGTGGACATCCTTGGTCGAGAACGGGACGGCGGATCAAATCCGTGCGTTCTTAGAAACGGCAAACCTGGCCGAAATCGACTGGGACCTGGCAGCCCACCGTATGTCAGAACGCGATGTCTTTGACGTGATTGCGGGAACCATCCAGACTCACCGCATCCGTGCCCCCACGCTCCTGGCCTACGGGCTCAAACACCGAGACGATGCCACGATCGCGTCGTTTCTTTCGGTTCAATCCGACTGGGTCCGCAGCCTCGGTCCGGCACTCAACAGTCCGCTGCTGACCATCCATCCGATTGAGCGGCACTATGTGGAACACTTGGAGTATTCGCCGCTTGTTCGCGCGCGCATTCATCGCCTGGGAGAAAAACATGAGATCCTCAACCGGCGTTTCATGCAGCAGTACCGGCAGTTTCTTCGCGGCCTGGCGTTTCAAGCTCGCATCGCGGACGACGATGCCTTGGCCATCAGCTACTACCTGCTGATCCAGAATCGCATCGGCGAATCAATGCGGTGGTTTGATCGTGTGCCGCGAAACGAGGTGACCAGCAAACTGCAGCACGATTATCTCAACGCCTACCTCGCGTTGCACCGAGGCGACGTCAACACGGCGCGTCGAATCGCCATGGCAAACAAAGACCATCCGGTCCCGCGCTGGCGGACGCGCTTCACGACGGTTCTGAATCACACCGATCAGATGCGCCAACTGAACGCGCCGGAACGACTCGTCACCAAGAACCCGGAGATGGCCTTGGAAGTCGATGACGCGGATCTCCAACAGATGGATCGCGACCGTCGGCAAGGCAACGCGGGAGCCGCCCAGGCCGATGTTCGCATCCGCTTGGATGGGGAAGTGCTTCGCATCGACCATCGTAACACGGCCGAGTTTGAGCTTCGGTTCTATGCCGTGGATCTGGAGTTGTTGTTTAGCAAAGCCCCGTTCGCGCAGGGCGACTTACGTTCCCTGGCCATGCTGGTGCCGACGCTTCGTGAAACGATCGAGCCGACGCGGAGCGTTGGCACCACGGTCTACCCGCTCAGCGAATCTCAACAAAGGCGTGCTTGGATTGTGGAGGCGGTCGCTAGACAATCACGGTCCACAACCCTTGCCGTTGGCGGGGATCTCACCACCTTTGTGTCAGAGGCATTTGGCCAACTCCAGGTTCTAACACCAGAGACGTCGTTGCCGGTTACAGGCGCTTATGTGAAGGTCTACGCGAAGTATCCCGATGGAAGCGTCCGGTTCTTTAAAGACGGCTACACGGATGGACGCGGCCGGTTCGACTACGTTTCGATCAGCGCCGCCGAAGCTCAGGGCGCGGAGCGATTCGCGATCCTCGTCTTGGACGAGGAACGTGGTGTCACGCTCCACGATGTGGCCGCACCGACTTCTTAGTCGCGTGAACCGTGTCCGGCATCAGTGAATTGTCGAACTTTTTTGCTGCCCTTGCATGCTGGCGCCTGTTAGGCTCTTGCAGTGTAGGCAAACGAACCGAAGCCGGGACGAACCGATGTCAGCTCTTGAGGCTTTTCAGCCACGCTATACCGTCGGAGACTATCAGCAGTGGGAAGGTGACTGGGAGTTGTGGGATGGCATTGCTGTTTCGATGTCCCCAAGCCCATTCGGAAATCACTCCGCGTTGGTGGCTCGGCTGATTTCCGAACTCTCATCTGCCATTGACGCTCAGGCACGTAACGCGGTCGTGCTAACCGCGTTGGATTGGATTGTTTCCAAGACGACGGTTGTGCGACCGGACGTGTTGGTCATTTGTGATGAGCCGACCGCAGAACACCTCCGCTCAACGCCACCTTTCGTCGCTGAGGTCCTCTCGCCATCCACGAGAGAACGCGACTTGACATTCAAGCGTGACCTTTACCAACAGGAAGGTGTGAGTAGTTACCTCACACTTGATCCTGAAAACAAGGAACTGCGCTGGTTCGGCGAAGGTGCTCCGCGTGGCTGGGACGGGAGTGTTGTGGACGACACGATATCATTAGGGCTCTGCGCAGACTGTTCGCTCGACCTCAAGCACTCGCGGCTCTTCCGCAGATAAAGGAAGCCATCTCGACACTTCTCGCTGAACGCCACCGAATTACCCTCCCACGCGCAGCGAAGGGAGGGTCGAAATCGAGCTTCAAGCGAGATTTCGGGGAGGGTACGGGTTTGATGTCTTGTGAACGCGATTGTCTTCTTGCGACTTGCCCTCCCCGGCCACGCTGACGCGGGCCGACCCTCCCAATCGCTTCGCTGGGAGGGTGAAATCGGATCGGCTACGTTTCGGCGGTGGCGATCGGTGAGTAGCGTTGACATCTCAGCCCATTCGATCACCCCGCGTCGCGGCGTGATTCGATTTTCACGGCGGTGCCGTAGGCCAACATCTCGGCTGCGCCGTTGATGATGACTGAGGTGGAAAAGCGCACGTTGACGATCGCGTTGGCTCCCAGGCTGCTTGCTTCCGCCACCATGCGGTCCAGCGCCTGCTCGCGCGCCTCGCCCATCAGCTTGGCGTACTCGTGAATCTCACCGCCGACGATCGTGCGAAGTCCAGCCACCAGGTCTCGCCCCACGTGGCGGGCGCGGATGGTGTTGCCGCGCACCAAGCCCATCACCTCGATGATCTCGGATCCCGCCACGGTTTCTGTCGTTGTCACGATCATCAGATCTTTACCTTTCGATACTTGTCATCGCCGTATTCGTTCCAGCGTTGTCGCACAACAATGCCAAATAAGAGGCCCAATCCAGCTGCAATCAGGGCGACAAAACACTTGATCAAGACAGGGACTTCGTCATCCCAGGCAAATAAGACGCCTCCCACGAAGGTGGCAATCACCAGCGGGCAAGCGATTAGAAACCAACTCAACTGCTGAGTACCGCTGGCGAACGATTCACCCGCGATTCGTTCCCAGCGCTGATCACTCAGGCCTTCGCTTTGCATCGCATTCCCAATGGTTCCACGCAACCGAATCAGTTCGTTCAGTGCTTCTCGGCACTCGGCCGAGGACCGAAGATGCACTTCCACGCGTTGCCGTTCTTGCTGGGTCAACTCACCATCGACGTAGCCCGACAACAGGTCACCCAGTTGGTCACAGTTCGACATCAGAGAGGTTCCTTGGCTGCGAGGGATGAAGTGGCCGGCGCGGAGTCTTGATTGGGGGCATCGAAACGGGCACGAAGATCATTTCGTGCCCGATGCAGACGGCTCATCACCGTGCCTTGCGGGATACTCAAAACGCCTGCGATTTCCCGGTACGACAACCCGTGAAAGTCACGGAGCACAAGGATCTCGCGGGCGTCCTCTGGCATCTGGTTCAGACACGCTCGAACGCGTGATGCCTCGTCGCTGGCAGAGGCCCGTTCCGCAGGCCCCGATTCCGGATCGACGACAGCCCAGTCTGCTTCCAGGGAAGAGGACCGCGAGCGACGCAGTTGATCCAAGCACCGCGAACGCACCATCGTCAAAAACCAGGACCGCAGGCTTCCGCGTGACGGGTCGAAGCGGTCACGGCTGTTCCACATCTGCAACCAGGCTTCTTGGACCATGTCCGCTGCATCCTCCGAGACACGCATGAATCGCTTCGCCAAGCTGAAACCGTGATCCGCCAGTTGCCGCATTTCGTCGTGCGTCAGGTCGTCAAACACACTCATGGCTTGCGGTCGCGGGAGGAAGGAAGGCAGATGGCTTGCGTTATGCCCCTCTCTACGGGCCGAAACCAAATCTATTCCGTCCTCCACACTGAAAAGACTGACTCAGTCGAACTCGCAGCGGTTGGCGCTCAAGATCCCAGCCGCTATCCGGCTACGGATCGTCATCATTCTCCTTGCCCTTGTCGTCGTGCTCCTCGTCGTCGCGAGCCTGCCCCTGGGCATCCTTTTTGGGCTGATTGCTTTCGTAGTCCTCCGAAGATTCGGCCGCGAACAGCTCGTCGGCGACCTGCTGGAATGGATCCTCGTAGACCTTGGGTCCAGGCTTTTGCAGCGGAAGCAGCAGTCCGCGGCGAATCAATTCCGATTCGTACCGCGTCTTTTGCTCCGGCGTCAGGTCCTTTACCTGGCGGTAGTAGCGACTGTGGTGGGTGGAGCAAAGCCCGCGATTGAGAGGCGGCCCCTTGCCGCAAACAAGACATTTCTTCGTACGCTCGGGTTGCATCCGGGAAGTTTTCTCAGCTGCCCCGGATCACCGCAAGTCATTGCCCTAAAAGGATTTGCGTTGCATTTGATGTGTTGTTAAGTGAGTTTTATGTTTGAATTGTGTTGCAAATGTAATGCAGGCCCCTTAAAGTTTTGATACCCTCTTTGGCGGGCCGAGGAGGCACAGCGTGGCGGATAGTGCCCATTCTCGCCCATCAAGCTGAGTCCCTCGGTCCGCCTCTCTCCCGATTCCTTCTGACCGCCTGGAATGAGCAGCGCAAGGCGAAGACGCTACTCCCGGGGCCGATCCTGTTCGTCCCCATTTGTGCGACGGACCCAGTGGGCGGGTTCTCGCCGAATGGGGTCGGACAAAGTGTTGTCATGGGGCTTGTCAGCGTTGGCATGGGGCATGGCAGCCAGTCTGATTTCTGACTGACTCAGCTCCGTGGCCCAGGATAGAACTCGCTGGGCGAATGCCTCTGGTTCCTGACCCACGGTTTGCCACGCCTGTTGTGACTCACCCGCCAAGTTGGCCAATCGCACCAAGCAGTGCTGCAAGCGATCGAGAACTGTTTTTGCGGACAGTTGCTGCGCCGCGAACTCGGACGCATCCCGTTTCAGGATCAGCAACTGCTGATCTTGAACCAAGAGCTTCATCCCGGCGATGTATACACGACGCAATTCACCCGCGGCGTTGAACTGGAAGACAGGGTCCTGGTCCCAGTACAGACTGGCTTGTCCATCAGCACGAAACCCGACAAACACCTCGCATCCATCAAGGCTGATCTGACCACGGTGCACCATTGCCAACCCGTCACGCAGCAAATCCTCACGATCCCGTGGTTCTTTCGCCAAGTTCGTCTCACTCGCTACGAATTTCGATCGGTGGGTGACCCCAAGGTGGCCGTTCATTTTGCCGTCGCGTTATGATGACGTCGCCCGACGACAAATCAATTCGGGGGCGCGTCCTTACTCGATTTGGAGTTCTCGCTGGTGAGCAACGCAAACCCAAGCAACGACGATGACTCTCCCGACAGTTCGTCGCGGGAAGAGTCCCCGACGGGCTATGAATCGCCACCAGCAAGCACGGCTTCTTCGGGTTCCGAACAGGCTGCTTTACGTTGGTGGCCTGCTGCGGTGTTGTTGGGTTTGATGGCAGCCGCCAAGCTGATTCCCATGTTGTTCGAGTCACCGCCCTTACCGGTGATGATGGTCGGTTTCATGGGTCCGGCTGCAATCGGATCCCTCTTGGTCGCTTGGTGGCTCATGGCCAGCCGAGCTTCGATCCCTGAGAAAGCGGCGGGGCTGGTCGGAATCCTGGCGATCGGATTCGTGACGGTGATGCTGCTGCACCCGTCGATGAAAGGCATGGGGGTCGCGATTCATCAGGTCCCAACCGGGATGGTCGCCTTTGCGCTCCCCTTGATCGCACTCGCACGAAAACCAAGTGTGCGCTTAGCCGCCGCGCTTGTCTTGGCGGCATTGGGTTTCGGTTTCTGGGATGCCGTTCAGATGCATGGCGTCACCGGCAAATTCGCTGCGGAGTTCGACTGGCGATGGGCGCCCACTGCCGAGGACGAGTACCTCGCTTCTTTGGCCGAAGAGGCGTCTTCTGAGGAACCCGTTGTCGAATCCCCAACCGACCGTGACGCGGATATGGGATCCGATTCCATGTTGGTCTCGCGTCAAACAGCCGACTGGTCCGACTTCCGCGGACCGAACCGAGACAACCAGGTTCCGGGCATTGTTTTGGCAACGGATTGGTCGGAACAACCACCCGAGCAGATTTGGAAGCGGCTTATAGGCCCCGGTTGGTCCTCGTTCACCGTTGCCGCTGGTCGGCTCTATACCCAAGAGCAACGCGGCGAAGAAGAAGCGATTGTCTGTCTGGATGCTAACTCAGGTGCAAACCTCTGGACGCACACGTACCCGGGGCGATTCTGGGAAGCCATCGCGGGCGCCGGACCGCGTGCCACGCCAACCATTGGTGAGGGCATTGTCATTGCCTTGGGAGCCGACGGACAACTGACGGCGCTGGATGCCATCGACGGTTCGGTCCGTTGGCAACGGAGTCTCCGAGAGGACGCGCGCCGAGAGCCACCGACATGGGGCTGGTCATCATCGCCCTTGATCGTCGGTAAGACCGTGCTGGTGCATGCCGGTGGCGAGGACGGGCTTGGCGTCATCGCTTATCAGATTGCCGACGGCGAGATCGCATGGTCTCGTGCCTCGGGAAACCACACGTACAGTTCCCCGCAGGCCGCCACGTTTTCAGGAACCACTGGAGTCCTGATGATGACGAATGATGGTGTGCAGTTCCTAGACTCGAAGGATGGAACGGAACTCTGGCTTCACGAATCGCCTGCCGACAACTATCGATCGATCCAGCCGCTGGTGTTGGCAGACGGCGTCTTGATGGCCACCCCGCTGGGCGGTGGCACCGTTCGTGTGGATGTGAATCTGGCTGATGGCACTTGGAGTACCGAAGAGCGTTGGATGTCACGTTCCATCAAGCCTGACTTCAATGACTACGTCGTCTATGAAAACAACCTCTACGGCTTCGATGGGAACATCTTTGCAAGCATCGATCTGGAGACCGGGGACCGGAACTGGAAACGCGGTCGTTATGGCAACGGCCAGGTATTGATGCTCCCGGAGGCCGGCCAACTGCTCGTGCTATCAGAGCAAGGCGAATTGATGGTGCTGGATGCGACGCCGGAGGGCTTGGAAGAATTGGCTCGCTTCGAGGCTTTGGATGGCAAGACCTGGAACCATCCCGTCCTGATCGGCAATCGCGTGTACGTACGCAACCCCAAGGAAGCCGCCTGTTACGAACTCCCCGTGACCAGCGATTGAGCGCGGAGCGTCCTCCTATTCATCGCCGGATGCCAGGGTGTCGCCGTGACCATCAGTGGGTTTTGGCAAGACGTCCGGTCACCCACAAGACGCCCTTGGTGACCAAGTCCATGTAACGCGCGTCCGCCACCGTCTCATTCTGGTGGCCCAGCGACGTGCTGAAGATTCGCGTCTTGTTGGGGCCGTAGTGATGGGTCCAAGCCACGACGGCTTCACTCATCTTGGCTTGGGCATTTGGGTTCTGCTTGAGCTGCCGTTTATTGGGTTTCTGCCATTGCTTGCCTCGCATCAGCGCCTCCGTGCCGTCAAACACGCGGACGTTGTTGTACAGCTCTTCATCGATCGTGCGCCAGTCCTCGGTTCCAGCCGTGATCGGATGATCCTCGGCAATCACCGCGATGTCGATCGGGGTCTTGGGGCCATGTGCGGATGATTGGAGACCGATCATCTCATACCACGAAGCATTGTCGGCACCTGGCTCCACGGGTTCCCGGTAGTTGCCCCAGCGATAACTGTGCATGGCGCAATGCAGGTTGACCGCCGGGACACCCGCGCGGTGAGCGCGGAGGATGCGATCGACATAGGGACGCTCTGTCACGTTTGCGGAACACTCATCATGGATCACGACATCGTAGCCGTCCGCCCAGTCGTCGTGTTCGTAAATCTCGAACCGCGCGCCCGTGCTGCGGTCTTCATTCAACACGATGGTGACGTCCGCGTTGATGCGAGATTCGATGCCTTCCTTCAGTAGCTGCGTCTGCGCCGTATAATCGTGGCAGCAACCCCCGGCGACCAAAAGAACACGGAGAGCACCACCAGCGTCTGCAGCAAAGACCGCAGAGCCAAACAGCGGCAAAAATGCGAAAATCACTGTCGCTACAGCAATTCGATATACCAGATGCATGTGTAGACTATCTCTCCAAAGGGATATCAAAGAACGTGGCCCTGAACGGCGTGCCTGATCCTCAACCAACAGCCCACAGAATACTCTCAAGACGGCGCGGACGTGCATGCGGCACACCAAAACGCCGATGATCAGTGCTGCGAGGGCGATTGGTCCAAGGAGAAACGCATGTGGTCGAGGTCGACAGGACTCATCCAACCGACGCACGAAGCACTGTTCGGGCTGCGATCCGACGCGTAGACTCTGGGAATGCGAGTCCATAGGCGAGATTGATCATGCGTATTGAAGCCGTTTTCACGCGGGGACTGCCTCCGTTTCGTGACCAGACGATTCGTTTCCCTGTGTCGCAAAACGACGAGGCGGCAGACGTCCAACTGCTCACCGGAAACAACGGGACAGGAAAGACTCGTCTGCTCTGCTTGCTCGCAGCTGCGTTTGGCAACCCAACGAATCTGAAGCAACGTTGTGCAACCAATGAGACCAACAGCAGCGTTCTGCTCAGAATGCCTGATGATTCATACGGAGTTTGGATAGGCAGTGACGAGCGGATACACCATTTTCATAGTGACCTAGATTCCGACGCATTGGTTGAGCAACTGGAGCAGCGGCCTAGCAATTCGATGGTTCCGTCCGGCGTCAACGTCTTCGCCCGGCAAAAAGGAATCGAGAAGATAGTTCGCCCAGATCTTCCTGGAGCAGCTTTTGCCTTTCGGGGAACTTCAAGGGTCACGGATGCGCCGGTAGAACCGCTCAAGACCCTTGTGTTTGGGATGCCGGAGGACTATCTGGACTTTGATCGTGAGCCAGATTCGGCATTGCTCTGTCAGAGCATGGTCAATCTCAAGATGACAGCAGCGATGGAGAGTCTTCGAACGACCAAGTCGGGTAGCAAGAGAGCTACGCAGATCATCTCACGACTTGAGAAAACCATCTCTGACATTAGCGGGCGTGATTTCTATTTTGAGGTTGTTCCGCATCCGACTATCCGTATCCGTCCGTTTTGGGGAATCGAAATGGCCTTCGATCAGCTACCCGATGGCCTGCGTTCCGTGATCGGTTGGCTGGTGGCATGTGTTGCGAACTTAGATGCCAAATACCCAGACCACGCTTCCCCGCTGGACATCCCGGTCGTCTTGCTGGTTGATGAGCCCGAGAGCCACTTGCATGTTGCCTGGCAACGGCTCTTGCTACCCGCCGCCCAACAACTCTTCCCGAATGCACAGGTCATAGCCGCAACTCACTCTCCCTTTGCGATCGCGTCCGTCAATTCCGGTTGGCTACACACGTTTAAGTTCGGCTCCGAGGATCACTCTGTGGAAGCCCGTGGGCGTACCGCGCCTAGAGGTGACAGTTACATCGATGCCGTTGAAGACACTCTGGGGGTTGATGAGTGGTTTGACCCAGAGACCGAAGATCTGCTGTCGCAGTTCCGCGAAAGAAGCAAGGCCGTAAAGAACAATGGCGATCTTTCGAAGCTACAAGAACTGGGAAACCAAATTGCGAGCCGTGGGAGCGCCTTGCAGGACATTATGGCGAGAGAGCTTCGCCAGGCTGAACGACTCTTGACTGCGGCGGCTGCAAAGCCGTGAGAAAGCAAGTCCGGCCTGACGAACCCGAAGTCCTGACCGAAAATGCAGACGAGTGGAACGCACGGTGGAAGGCTACGCGAGAGAAGAATCCGAGCGCAAAGTTCGTCTGGTACAAGTGGAAACGCAAGTCTTCCCGCGAGTGGCTGCTACCTGCCCTGCGCGAGTTGAATCAAGAGCATTGTTGCTTCTGCGATGCCGCTCCGCTGCCTGGAGTGTCTGCCGAGCCAATCGAACACTTTCGCCCCAAATCTGACTCGCGATTCTATGATCTTGCCTACACATGGCCGAATCTCTTCTATGCATGTGAGGCGTGCCAAAGTTCAAAGCTCAATCGATGGGATGACCGTCTCATCGCGCCAGACGAGACCGACTACACGTTCGAACGCTATTTTGCGTTCGACTTTTCGACAGGTGCGATCAGCCCAAATCCGCACGCATCCATCGACGAAAAGGACCGAGCCAGAGAAACCATACATCTGTTTGGATTGGATTCCGAGATCAGACGAAGGAGACGGCGTGAGACACTTCGAAAGTGGCAAAACAGCAACCTCCGCGATATTGATGACTTTCCATACCGCGATTTCCTCACGAGTTAGACCTGAACGTCATACCGGGCCACCTCACCTGGCTTCAGACTTCGTCGGTGACGCAGCCCTCGGAGGCGCTCTTGACGGCCTGGATGTACTTGAACAGGGTGCCGCGGGTCGCCTTGAGCGGCGGGGCTTGGAATTCGCTGGCGCGTGACTGCAACTCAGCCGCATCGACTTCCACATCCAACAAGTTCTTTTCCGCATCGATCGTGACGATATCGCCGTCCCGCAGCAGGCCGAGCGGTCCGCCCACCTGAGCTTCGGGTGTCACATGACCCACGATGAAACCATGACTGCCACCGCTGAAGCGACCGTCGGTGAGCATGGCAACGTCGGAGCCCAATCCTGCGCCCATGATCGCGCTGGTGGGTGTCAGCATCTCGGGCATGCCGGGGCCACCCTTGGGGCCTTCGAAGCGGATGACGACGACATCGCCTTTTTGGATTTGCTTGTCTTCCAAGGCGGCGAGCATCAACTCTTCACTATCAAAACAACGTGCCGGACCGCTGAACCGCAGACCCTCTTTCCCCGTGATCTTGGCGATGGCGCCCTCGGGAGCAAGCGACCCACGAAGCACACGCAGGTGTCCGGATTCTTTGATCGGAGATTCGACCGTCGAAACAATCGATTGGCTTTCTTTCAAACCAGGGAGATCCGCCACGTTCTCCGCGAGCGTCTTGCCGGTCACCGTTCGATGCTCACCCTTGAGCAGCCCTTTTTCCAACAGATACTTCATGACGGCTGGGGTCCCCCCGATGCTGTGCAGGTCTTCCTGCACGTATTGACCGCTGGGTTTCAGGTCGGCCAAGTAGGGCGTTCGGTCGCTGATCGTTTGAAAGTCATCGATCGTCAACGGCACATCGACGCTGCGAGCCATCGCGATCAGGTGCAACACCGCGTTGGTGCTCCCGCCCAAGGCCATGACCATCGTGATCGCATCTTCGAAGGCGGAACGCGTCATGATGTCACGCGGTTTCAGATCCAGTTCCAACAATCGGAGGATGGCGTTGCCGGCGCGACGACACTCCTCTTTCTTGTCGGGGTCTTCCGCGGGAATGCTGGCCGAGTAGGGAAGCGACATGCCCAGCGTTTCAATGGCCGTTGCCATCGTGTTGGCCGTGTACATGCCCCCGCAGGCGCCCGCACCTGGGCAGCTTCGCTTCACAATCTCGGCTCGCTCCGATTCATCGATTTGTCCCGCGATGAACTGGCCGTAACACTGAAACGCGCTGACGATGTCCAGTTTCTTGTCTTGATAGGTTCCCGGTCGAATGGTGCCGCCGTAGACCATGATGGCGGGGCGATTCAGACGCCCCATCGCAATCAAACAGCCCGGCATGTTCTTGTCGCAGCCGGGCAAGGCAATCAACGCGTCATACCACTGCGCCGCCATGATCGTTTCGATGGAATCCGCGATCAGATCACGACTTTGCAGCGAGTAGCTCATCCCGTCGGTCCCCATGGAAATCCCATCGGACACGCCGATCGTGTTGAAACGCATGCTGACCAATCCGGCCTCGTTCACCCCGGATTTCACCTCGCCCGCCAGATCCAGCAGGTGCATGTTGCAACTGTTGCCCTCGTACCACATGCTCGCGATGCCGACTTGGGCTTTGTTCATGTCCTCGGGTGTCATGCCCGTGGCATAAAGCATCGCCTGAGACGCACCTTGGCTCTTCGGCTGGGTGATGTGCTGGCTGTACTTATTGAGGACGTTATCAGAGGCCATGGCAGACAAGGGTGAGAGTGACGGGTGCGTTTGTGACAGCTCAGGGGCGAAAGAGTATGATCGCAGGGATGAAAACAACAAAGATGGCGACGCGATTTGCGCCCCGACTCACGCTCCTTTTTGCTGCCCCAGGGCTCTGGATGGGTTGCTTGGTCGGTTCGATGAGCATTGGGATTTCACCGGTCAGCGGCGAGACGACCACAACGGATTTCTTTGCCAGTGAAACGGGCCCCAGCGACACGGAGTTTGAGCACCGGAGCCACGCGATCTTCGACGGGGAAACCCTCGCCGGTTGGGAAGGCCATGGCTATTGGTTTCGAGTCGAAACGGAAACCCCTGATCAAGCGGGCGCGATCGTGGCGGGCAGGCTCGAGGAGCGAATCCCCCACAATCAGTTTCTTTGCACGACCCGCCAGTATGCAGACTTCGATTTGAGATATCAGGTTCGCTTGGTCGGCCAAGGCAACAACGCCGGGGTCCAATTCCGATCCCAGCGGGTCAAGGGAACCCCCGAGCATCCGTCCACCGAGGTTTCGGGCTACCAAGCGGACGTGGGAATGGCGTGGAAACGTTCCGTCTGGGGTGCCCTCTACGATGAGTCGCGTCGCAAACGAATGCTCCAAGAACCTGAGACGCCGGTGGAAATTCCGTGGACGGAATCGCTTGAAGACTCGCCCCGCAAGACAGCCTGGGTCGACATGCGCGTCCTTTGCAGAGGCCCTCGTGTCCAGATCTTTGTCAACGGCACGATGACCGTTGATTACACCGAAACGGACGAGAGCATCCCTGCATTCGGCAAGTTGGGGCTTCAAATCCACTCCGGCCCACCCACCGAGGCCTGGTATCGCAGGATCCGGATTCTTCCCCTGCGTCCGCAGCGGAACGTGGCACCGTGAAGCCTGGCATGACCGGGAAGCCAGACATGAACGTGAGCCCTGCCATGGTTCAACCGACCAACCAAACCACCACAGCGATTCGTTTGGTGCTGTTCGATCTGGGAAACGTCCTGGTTGCGTTTGATCGTGACCGCGCCGCCAACAACGTTGCCAACTTGTTTGACGCCTCGGTCGATGAAGTTGAAACCCTGTTGCATGGGGTTCGAGACCTGACACGTGACCCGAGCGCCGTTTTCGGTATCCAAGCATCGATGGAGTCAGGCGAGCTCAGCGAAGCCGCTTTCTGTCAGACGATCCGGGAGACACTGTCAAAGCCAGATAGCCCCAAGTCGGTTTCCGATCAGGCGATCCTCACCGCGATCAGCGCGATGTTCTGGCCCATCGAAGGGATGAGTCGCGTCGTTCAGGACGTCCGGGATTTGGGTTTGGCGGTGGGAATCCTGAGCAACACCTGCCGTGCCCATTGGGATTGGATTCAAGCTCAGGAATACGAGGTGACCTCCGGTCGGTTCGATTGCACGATTCTCAGTTACAAAGTGGGGGCCATGAAACCGTCGCCGGCAATCTACTCGCAAGCGGAACGGGGCGCAGCCGACCTTGGTGTTCGCTCAGGTCAGATCCTTTTCTTGGATGATCGCCAAGAAAATGTGGACGCGGCGACGGAACGCGGGTGGTATGCATGCTGTTGCACCGGAGTCGAGGCGGCAGTGTCATCCCTCCATGAACACGGGATTGCGACGGGGAACGCAAGCCGCACCATAACACCCGAGCCCGGTGGGAACGATGGCTAAGGCGATCCCAACCACGTCTCAAACCGTTTCCATCCCAAAGGAGGATGTTCATGCCGTGCGCCATGTCGCTGTGATCGATATCGGCGCCACGAGCATCCGAATGGCGATTGCGGAAATCCGCGCTAACGGGGGCACGCGGATGCTGGAAAACTTGCTTCAGCCTGCGGACTTGGGACGCGACGCGTTCGAGACCCGGCGTCTCAGCCGAAAAGGAGTCGAGCGTGTCACCTCGGTCCTGAAAAAATTCCGGCGGGTTCTTTCCGAGTATGGGATCACCTCGGCCAAGGACATTCGCGTTGTTGCGACGAGCGCCGTCCGCGAGGCGAGCAACCGGGTCGCGTTCATGGACCGCGTTTTCGTGGCCACCGGTCTGGACGTCGAACCCATCGACGAAGCGGAGGTCAATCGTATCACCTACATGGGCGTCGCGCCTCAACTGCAGGCCCGACGCGAAACCGCAGAACGCAAGTCGGTGGTGGTCGAAGTCGGTGGCGGCAGCACGGAGTTGCTGATTATACGTGGCGGGAACGTTTTGCACAGCGATTCGTTTCGACTCGGTTCGATTCGTTTGTTGCAATCACTCACCGCCGTCGGGGCAGCCCCGTCGCACAGCAGTGGTCAAACGCACTCCCAATGGCGTTCGCTGATGGAGACACAGATCAGCAGGATTTTGACGCGAATCGCGGAACGCATTCGCAGTGACACCCCGCTTCACTTGGTCGCGATTGGAGGCGACGTCCGCTTCGCCGCGTTGCAATTGATCCCTGAGTGGAATGGCGTTGATCTCGTTTCGCTACCCACCCAAGCGCTTTCCAGATTGACGGAACAAGTTCTCTCGCTGGGGGACGACGCGGTCGTCGCTAAATTCGATGTGACCTTCAACGAGGCGGAGACCCTGGGCCCGGCCTTGCTCGCGTACACATTGCTCGCCAAACGCTTTGAATTGAGTCACGTCTATGTCAGCGGTGTGAACCTGCGAAGTGGTTTGATCCATGACATGGCACGCGGCGGCAACTGGACGACGGAGTTCCGCCATCAGATCGTTCGTTCGGCGATGTCGCTGGGGCGCAAGTGTGACGTCGATGAGACCCACGCCCGCGCGGTCGCGGAGCTGGCCCGCCGACTGTTCGAGCAACTGCACGACGAGCACCATCTCGATGCGCGCTATGAAGTGCTGTTGTACGCGGCCGCTTTATTGCACGAGATCGGCTTGTTCATCAGTGTTCGCAGCAACCATAAACACGCGCTACACATCATTCGCAATAGTGAGCTGTTCGGATTGTCACGCCACGAGACGCTCTTGGTGGGTTTGGTTGTGCGATATCACCGACGTGCCACCCCTCAGCCCGCGCACACAGACTATGGGAGCCTATCGCGAGTGGATCGCGTCGCCGTCTCAAAAATGGCCGCCCTGTTGCGAATCGCCATCGCACTCGATGACACTCGTAGCGGTCGTATTCGCGAAATTCGCGTCCATCGAGAAGGAAAACGCATGGTGATCGCAGTGCCCGGCGTGGATGATGTGTCCTTGGAACAAATGGCCATGCGAGGCGCTTCTCAATTGTTCCAAGATGTTTTTGGAGCGGCCGTTCTGTTGCGTCCCGGCGAGTGAACCATGAAGGAAACGAATCTTGCAAGAGCCACGGTGCCACATCAATCCAACGCGCACGGCATGGTCACGCAACGCCTCCCCCGCGTGCTTACCACCTTTGCCTGGGCCATCACGATGACGCTTGCATGGAATGTCGTTGTTCCTGGAGAAACGCTTTCCGAACGCTACGCCCGGGCCCGCGATGAACTGGTGCGTTTGAGGATCAAGACCGCGGGCGTGTCCAACATCGATGTTCTTCGTTCGATCGGCGACACGCCACGCCACGAGTTCGTGCCGCGTGAATTGCGCGAGAAGGCCTATCTCGACATGGCCTTGCCCATTGGCGAAGCCCAGACCATCAGCAGTCCTTTCATTGTGGCCTCGATGACGGAGGCCCTGGCCCCAAAACCAACTGACAAAGTGCTCGAAATCGGCACCGGCAGCGGGTACCAAGCAGCGGTGCTCAGCCCGTTGGTGGCGGAGGTCTATTCCATTGAGATTGTTCCGGAACTTGGCCTGCAAGCCGAACGCGTGCTCGCGCGACTTGGCTACACCAATGTTCACACGCGGATCGGGGACGGATTCTTGGGATGGCCGGATGCAGCTCCGTTCGACAAGATCATCGTGACCTGCAGTCCCGAATCAGTCCCCAAACCGCTTGTCGAACAGTTGGCCGAAGGCGGGATGATGATCGTCCCCGTCGGAGAACGCTATCAACAAACGCTGTATCGGATGATCAAGCAGGATGGCAAGCTCGAACGCCAACCATTGCGTCCGACGCTCTTTGTTCCCATGACCGGGGCGGCCGAAGATGCTCGCCAAGCGAAACCAGATCCGACGATGCCGACGATCGTCAACGGAGACTTCGAGGAGGAAGCCGCATCGGATGCGCCCGAGGGTTTTATTGCCGGTTGGTACTACGGTCGCCAAGTCGAGCGTGTCCGAGAAAGTGATAGCAGTCTGGTTCGTTTTGAGAATGAAACCCCGGGTCTGGGATCCCACCTCCTGCAGGGCATCGCCATCGATGGTAAAGCCGTGCCGTTGATTCGGTTGGGGACGCGTCTGCGCGTCAACGATGTTCGCATCGGTCCCAGCGGCGACGCATTACCCATGTTGGCCATCTCGTTCTACAACGCCAAACGCGAGGACCTCGGAACCGTTTCCCTCCCTCGCCATCGCGGGACCCATGATTGGCGGATGGACTCTCGTCTCGTGAGAGTACCGCCATTGGCCACCGAAGCCATCGTCCGTATCGGTCTTTTCGGCGCGACAGGCCGCGCGGAGTTTGATTATGTGCGTTTGGAATCCGTTCGAAATCGCGCCCGCTAGGGAATGGGCGATGGGTCCCGTTCCCAGGTGGGATGGGTGCGGGGCGAGACGACCCATTTTGAGCCAATCGTTAAATTCCACCTAAACTGCTTGATCGGCGAATTCGTTTCGCTATCCTACCCAGACGCTAATGCGGGGGGTTAAGGAGGAGGGCCGCCCAAGCGGAGCCTCGCCTGGAGGCGGTCGTGTCCCGCGTGGGTCATTGGACGGAACGAAGTCGCGGATCGGGACAGTGCGGGAATGGTGTCTGATTTAGCAGCCTTGAGGAGAGTGAGAGCATTATGAAGTGTTCGCGTTTTATTGCCTTCGCGTTGGTCGTCATGTTGGCGGCCACCGGCGCGGATGCGGGGAGCTGGGGTTCCTCTGGCGGACTGGGGTCGTCGGGCGGCCTGGCTTCGTCGGGAGGACTGGGCTCGTCCGGTGGCGTTGCCTACGCCAGCAGTGGCGGCAGCAGTGGTGGCGGCTTCCTGTCCAACCTACGTGCTCGCTTGGCTGCACGTCATGCCTCCTCGGGAGGCGCGTCTTCCGGTGGTGCCTCGTCAGGAGGAGCCTCTTCGGGAGGAGCCTCTTCGGGAGGAGCTTCCTCAGGTGGTGCCTCGTCCGGCGGAGCCTCCTCGGGTGGCGCAGTCACCGCATCTTCGGGCGGCAGCAGCGGCGGTGGCTTGTTCCAACGCATCGCTGCTCGCATGCACGCACGGCGCGCTGCGGCTTCGAGTGGAAGCAGCGGGGGCAGTAGCGGTGGTTACTCCAGCGGCGGCTCGGCATCGAGCGGTAGCAGCGGTGGATACTACGCCTCCGCCACAACCACGGTGGCTGCATCGGGAAGCAGCGGCGGTTCGGCATCGAGCGGTAGCAGCGGTGGATATTACGCCTCCACCACAACCACGGTGGCTTCATCGGGAAGCAGCGGCGGTTCGGTTGCCAGCAGCTATGTTGCTCCGATCGCCTATCAAGCCGCGATGCCCGCGACCACGCACACGACGGCACCTCCGATACACTACGCCGCGCCCGCGATGAGCGGCTCGGTGATCGAAGGAACTGTGATCCAAGGAACCGTGATCGACGGTAGCATGTCGATTCCTGACAGCGACGTCATGGATGCGCCAGCCACCGAAGGCACGGCGCAGTACGAAAGCTTGAAGCCCACTTTGGATGACGACGCAGCGTTGCTGACGGTCGCGGTACCGGTGGAATCGGCTCGCGTCACGGTCAATGGTCACGAAACCAGCAGCGATGGGTTGGTACGCCAGTTCATGTCCAGAGGCCTGAAGGAAGGCTACCTGTACACGTATGAAGTCGTCGTGACCTACGAAGCGGAAGGTCAAACGCGGGAAGACGTGAAAACGATCAAGCTGCGTCCTGGTGATACCGAACGCTTGGTGTTTCTCCAGCAGGAGAGCGAGGCTGAGAAGGATGAGCTCGACGACGTCAGTTCGACGCCAGCTTCGGTGGAGACGGTTGTGCAGTTGTTCGTTCCCGCCGACGCTCAGGTGACTCTGGCCGGGAATCCAACCAACGGCGAAGGGTCTGTTCGAACCTTCCGAACGCACCAGCTGGCACCGGGTCAAAGCTGGACCGACTACGCCGTGGAAGTCGTGGCCAAGGTCAATGGCAAGACGCAACGTCAACGTCGCGTCATCAACGTGGATGCGGGCACTGAGGTGCAGCTTCGCTTTGACTTCCCAGCATCCAACCTGGCGATGCGATAGCCACTGCCCTCCAGACAAGACGATCTTCGACGCCCCGGGGCCAATTTTTGGTCTCCGGGGTTTTCTTTTGTCTGCCTAAACCGTGCAACCCTTTCAAACGTGCTTCAACGCTGGAAAGAGGCATCGGTCGTGTTGTGAAAACCGTTGACGCGGCGGCCTCGGATGCGAAATCGACCTAGAGTTCAGGTTGTGCAGACGTGAGTCGTTCGGCCCAAGCGAGAAACTCGGGGGAGTGAGGGCCTTACTCGCGTTATCCGTGGTCCCCAAGGAGTGACGCAATGAGTCCGATTTCTCCCCCCGTCAAAGCGGTTTTGGAAGCGCGGCAGGACGCGACGCGGACGAAGATTGACATCGCTTTGCTAGGTCAGAATCTTGATAACCAACAAGAGACGGGTGACCTCATCAATCAAATGGTGCAGCAAGCCGGAGAACTGCAGAAGCAGCTCTCCTCGGGGCATATCGACGTCCGGGTCTGACTGGGAGTCTGGGTGCCCCGGGCAGTCAGGATCGCGGGAAGCCCTCGTGCCAGGGAGGCACCGTAATCACACCATTGGGATATGGTCAGGCGATCAGAATTCGCCTTCGTCGTCCTGCTCCTCGGATGCGGCGGGCTCTGAAAAGTCTTCGATGAGCACCAGACCAAGCTGATCACACTGTTCGTCTGACAGCTGGACGTAACCCAACGAACGCACGACTTCGAGGACTTCGCTGCACGTTGGGAACATACGCCCCGAGTCTCGTTTGTAGTCGTCCATGGCACGCATGAATTCGATCTCCTGCTCGTTGTAATCACGCTCGCAGGTCGTTGGATCGATGTGACGACGCCGAGGCTTTTTGGCCTTGGGGGCTGCATCGTTGTTGGCGCCCGGCGAATTCGCCTCGCGCCGGTCACCGCGACGGCGGTCCAGAGTCACCGTTTGATCGCATGTCGCGGGAACGGCGGCCTGCGATTCGGATTGGTTTTCAGTCTCAGTGACAGTTGCAGACATCGAAAAGAAACTCCGTGCGAAGAGGTTTTGTTATCTTGAGAAGGGCTCTGGAGTGGGGTGGCTGGCGGCGTGAAACGCGGTTTCACTCGGTCGCTAAACCCGAGCCGTTGAATGAATACCACGTGCCGATGGCAAAGCCTGCCGGATAGTGAAAGTTTGCGGGCGGGAAACTCGCGCGCGTGGGCGATCTATCGGGTCTGTAACGATTCTGTAGCCAAGCGGGGCCCTGAGCTTGTCTTTCCTGTTAACGATCATCCCCTCGATTCCAGATCATGCCGGCTAGCAACCGCGATCGGGATCAACGTTTGGGCACGAAAACGCGATTGAGTCGTCGTTTGCCGTTATTGCCCCTGGCCGGCGCCGCCATGATCGGCGTCAGCCTGGCAGCCTACGGCTGGATCGATTCAACGCTCGCCTACTGGATCGCTGGGGCGGCTGCCTTGACAGCGTTCATTGATCAGAAAAGGCATCGCTATGCCGTTGTGCGAAGAACCAACGCGTTTCCTTGGCTGGTGGTGTGTCTGACCATCTGCGTGTTCGGGATTCGATACAACGCCGTATGGAATTCGCGAGCCGCAGCCGATCTGTCGGCCTACCTCACGGCCCCATCGCAGCCGACGGTCCTGTCCGGGTATGTCGCGGAACCCGTCCGCTGGCAACGGAACCCGCTGGAGGCTTTCGACCCGGAACAACTCAACGACTCGCGTTCGCTGGCGGAAAAACCGAGCGGTGAAGCAGCGTCCATTCTGGTCGTTGGCGTTGAGACCATCCAACGCGGTCGCCGAGACGTCAGCACGGAAGGCCGCGTCATGGTCATGGCCGATCATCAAATCGCGGATCTCTGGCCGGGTGATCGGGTCAGAATATTCGGGCAGATTCGGCGTTTCGAACCACCTTCCAACCCAGGCGAAAGGGATCGTCGAGACTGGGCACGTCGACGCGACGTTCATGCCATCATCCATGTTCGCGGGGAGGACATGATTGAGGGGATCCCGTCGACCATCAAACCCGGGCTTTGGCTTTCCAGATCCATGGCTCGAATCGCCTCTTCAGGACGTGAGACCCTCCTCAACGCGATCGACCCCGAGCGATCCGGCCTCGCACTGGCGCTCATCCTTGGACAACGCGACCTACTGGATCACGAAACCAACCAACAACTTCTCGTCACCGGAACGGCACACCTGCTTTCAGTCAGTGGATTGCACTTGGCAATCATCGTGATGCTCGCACGCGTCGTGGTGTGTGCGCTCGGTGTCTCACCGCAACGCCAGGTCGTGATCTTGATTCTGGTCGCGGTGTTTTATGCGTTGCTGACTGGCGGAAGGCCTCCCGTCCTGCGAGCGTTCATTTTGGTTTCCGCGGTCCTGGTTTCCATCCTCCTATCCAAGCGCTATTCACCCACAAACTCGCTTGCCATGGCAGGACTGTTGTTGCTCTACGCCGTCCCGCTGGAGGCCTTTGCCGTGGGGATGCAGCTCTCGTTCATCGCCGTCGCGACGCTGTTGGCATGTGGCAATGGCCCACGACGCGCGCGATCCGCGGCTGACGAAGCGAAACAGATCGAAGATCAAATCGACGCTTTGATTCATTCATCGCGTTCGCATTGGCACATGCGTTGTATGTGGGTGACCAAGCGATTCTCGCGGATGCTTTGGTACAGCGCGAGTGTCACCGCTCTCACGTTACCGGCGGTCTGGTGGCATTTTCACGTGATCTCACCCATCAGTGTTGTTGTGAATGTCTTGCTGGGACCGCTGATGACAGTCGCTTTGTCCGCGGGTGTCCTCACGGTCTTGCTTGGATGGATGCATCCCATCGCTGCGATTCCATTTGGCTGGCTCTGTGAGAAAACCCTGACATGCATGCATTGGATGGTGCAGCAGGCGGCTGGTGTGCCAGGAGGACACTTCTGGCTACCCCAGCCCGCGCTCCATTGGGTCCTGTTGTTCTATGTGATGGTCGCATTGATTCTATTGCTGCGACCGAAAGGCAAGCGATGGTACCTGGTCGCGTGCCTGGCATTTGTTTGGACCGGCCTTGCCGGTCATGCGTCGACGCGCCCGAAACTTCTCGCCCGAAACACCTTGGAACTCACCTTCTTGGATGTGGGTCATGGGACAGCCACCCTCATTCGTTGCCAATCGGATTCGTCCAAGGCACCCGAGACCTGGCTCTACGATTGCGGTTGGTTGGGTAACCAACACGGCCATTGCCGTGTCGTTGACACGGCGCTCTGGGCCGCAGGCGTGAGGGAACTGGACGGGGTGATCCTGTCTCACGCAGACGTCGACCATTACAACGCTCTGGCCAGCTTGTGCGGAAAATTCGACGTCCAGTGTGTGGTGGTCCCACCGGGAATGCTGAACAAGCCGAGCGGTTCCCTTCACGATTTGGTCACCACGCTCTCCGAGCATGAAATCCCGGTCTATGAAACACACGCCGGTCAGACGCTCTCCATGGCAAACCCGTGGCGTCATGGCGAACCCATCGCCCGTCATCTCGCCGCCGGCCAATCGGCAACCTGGCTCGTTCGCCATCCACCCGAGTCAGGAGTCCAAGGGAACGACAATGCCAACTCGTTGGTGCTGCAGATCCAGCACGGCGGGAGATGCATTGTCTTGCCCGGTGATTTGGAGCCTCCAGGAACCCAGGCCCTCACGCAGCAACCACGCTGCCCGCCGGGCTCCATCTTGATGGCTCCCCACCACGGCAGCTTGCACATGCAGGCTGACCAGGTCCTTCAGTGGGCCCGGCCAACCCTGGTCCTGGTCAGCGGGGGTCAGCGAGCCGCCAGGCCGGAGGTGGCGTCCTTGCTGAGCCAATACGGCAGTCGTGTCGAAGTGACGGCTCAAGTCGGCGCGATTCGCGTTCGCGTCGATGGCTCGGGATCTTTGCAGGTCGACACGTTTCGCAATCGACCTTGGTGACGCGGATTCCGCCGGATGATGCTGTTCGATGCCGCTGGTCCCAATTGGCCCCTCAAGTCCGAGTTGTCCCCATGTCCGAGTTGGCACGTGGCGTGACAGCGTTGGCCAGCGGTGTAGGATGTGGCGATGAGCGTTTTGCGTGAGATATCGGTGACCTGCTTCTTCACCAGCTACCTGGTCGTGCTTCTGCTGGAGTTGCTGCGCTTGCTTGGGCGTGTGCCGGGTCGAGGTCTCGCGGTGATGATCATGATGGTCGTGGGCCTTTTCACGCATGTCGTCTATCTGGGACTGCGCGCAACCGCGAGCACGGCGGATGCAGAGACCGGTCGCCTGGCCACCTGGACCGATTGGGCTCTCATGGTGGCGTTGGGACTCGCGATTGCTTTTTTCGTGATGTATGCCCGGCGTCCCGACACCATTGTGGGCTTCTTCTTCCTCCCCACCACGCTGGCAATGATCGCGTTGGCGTTGGCGGTTCGCGATCGCGCGGCCTTCGACCGCAGTGAGGCGGTTGTGGTTTGGCGCAATGTGCACGGTCTTTCCATGATGGCGGGCACCGCTGCCGTCTTGGTTGGTTTCTTAGCCGGTGTGATGTACTTGATTCAGTCTCGGAGGCTCAAACTCAAACGCGCCGGTTCCGCTCTGCGTCTTCCCGCCTTGGAATCACTGCAAACGCTCAACCGTCGATGCTTGGTGACCAGCACGATCGCGGTGGGTATTGGACTTCTTTCGGGCGTGGTCATGAACTGGAATCGCCTGGGCCGAATCCCTTGGACCGACGACGGGATCATCTTTTCGGGCTTCCTGTTCGCGTGGCTGATGTCCGCCACCTTTGTCGAGTTTGTCTATGCACCAGCGAGTCGCGGTCGAAAGATCGCTTACTTGACGCTGGCCAGTTTTGGTTTCTTGCTACTAGCGATGTTCGGCGTGTTGTCCGGAACCCATTCGGGCGATGACCAGGGGAACCCAGCCAACGCGGGCCTGCACTTGCGGTGGGATCCCAAGTCTTGGACGGTGAGGGGCCGCGGATGAGCGAATCCCCCTCACACGACAGCGCGTCCTTCGCGAAAAGCCAACACGAGGGATCAACCTCCCAAACCGATGCCAAGATGCCGGCGTCGTTTGTCATGATTGGTTGCAGCCATCATGACGCGGCGGTTGAGTTTCGCGAGAGAATCTCATCCACACCGGAAGAGACGGAAGCCCTGCTGAGGAGCTTCTCGCGTCAGCACGAGTCCACGGAGGCGGTCATGCTGTCGACGTGCAATCGCGTGGAGTTTTACGTGGCATCCTCGAGCGATCAAAACGTCTCTGCCGAACAACTCGTCCGCTTCTTGGCGGACCACCACGGGGAGGATGTGGCCGAGGTCAATCGACACATGATCCGCCGCTCCGATTCCGAGGTTGCGGAACATCTCTTCTTGGTCGCTGCCAGCTTGGACAGCATGGTCGTCGGTGAGGCGCAGATCCTGTCCCAGGTCAAACAGGCCTACGAATCCGCCAATCAGGTCGGTGTCACAGGCCCGCTCACCCATGGCATTTTTCAAGCCGCCAATCGGACGGCAAAACGTGTGCAAACGGAGACATCAATACACCGTCGCCGACTCAGCGTCCCCAGTGTGGCCGTTGGCGAGGTCGCATCCGAAGTCTTCGACACTCTGCGGGGAAAACATGTTGTTATCTGTGGTGCCGGGGAGATGGCCGAGGAGACACTCCGCTATCTGAAAACGGCAGGTGCCGATGACTTGGTGATCGTCAACCGGGGATACGAGCGTGCGGTCAAACTGGCGACCGAGTTTGGCGGCCAGGCTCTTCCGATGGAGGAATTGGAAACCGAGGTCATGCGTGCAGACCTTTTGGTGGGCACGACCTCTTCGCCAACACCTTTGATGACATCCGAGCAGTTTGGTGTGTTGCACACGCAGCGAGGCGAACGTCTTCAACTGATTCTGGATTTGGCGGTGCCGCGCGACTTTGACCCTGCGATCGGAAACCAACCCGGTGTGTACCTGTATCAAATCGATGACCTGAAGCTTGTCTGTGACCGGAATCGACGTGAACGTGAGAAACAGTGGCCCAAAGCGAAGAAGATCATTGACGAGGAGGTGAACGCGTTCGTGTCCGAACTCGGTCGGCGTCGCACTGGCCCCGTGATCCGACAGTTGCGAGAGCAAGCAGAACAGATCAAACAAACCGAGTTGGAACGTTTGATGGGCAAACTCAACGGCGCGGCTGGCGAAGCCACGGAGCGCGAGATTGAAAAGGCGTTTGATCGGCTTACGAACAAACTGCTGCATCCCCCTCTCGCCTCGCTGCGGGACGACGCCGCCAAAGGACACTCGCGAGGTTTGCTTGAAGCGCTTCGGCAGCTCTTCCAGCTTGGTGACGACGTGTGAGCAACCGGACGACGCTCCCGAAGTGGTTCTTGGTGGAACAGACACTTCCCCGGAACGCTCTTTCCGATGTCGGTGCGTCAGTCTCGCAAGGCTGGCGCGACAGTGCGTTGCCCGCCACGTTGCAGGCTGGCCAGCGTGTTGGGGTCGCGGTCGGCAGCCGCGGTATCAGCAACTTGGCCTCCATCGTTCGGCACACGCTCGCCGTCATCCGCGAAACCGGCGCCACGCCGATCATCATTCCGGCCATGGGTAGTCATGGAGGCGGCACGGCCGCCGGGCAACGTGCCGTTCTTGAGAAGCTTGGCATCACGCCTGAATCGATGGGCTGCCCGGTCGAGGCTGACATGGCAACACATCGCCTGCCTATCGTGGATTCATCTCGGGATGATCGCTTCCCGACGCCGATGCCGACAAGCCAAGCTGCCGCGTCCGTCGACCACCTGATCCTGGTCAACCGTATCAAACCGCACACGCGAATCACGGGAACGATCCAGAGCGGGCTTATCAAAATGAGCTTGGTCGGCCTTGGTAAGCATCCAGGTGCCGAATGGATGCACCAACAACTGGCAGCGGCTGGCTATCGCTTGGACACGTGGTGCGAGCCGGCTTGGCGTGCGGTGCAGCAACACCACCCGCTTCGTTTCGGGTTGGCGATTCTTGAGGATGCGCATAAACAAACCTCGCACGTGGAAGTGCTTTCATCCCAAACGATTTGGGACCGTGAGCCCGAGCTGTTGCGTTTGGCGGACGAGATGATGCCTCGCATCCCTTTTCCCACACTGGACCTCTTGATTGTCGACGAACTCGGCAAGGAAATCAGTGGCACTGGAATGGACGCGTATGTGATCGGGCGCAAGACGAACGATAAGCAACCCGGTCCCCAAGAATGGCCCAAGATCGCCCACATCTATGCGAGGAGCCTGACGCATGCCACCAACGGGAATGCGACGGGCATCGGAATCGCAGAGCTGTGCCACCAGGATGTCGTCGACGCGATGGACCCAAGCGTGACCGCCATCAATTCGATCGCCGGTGATCACATCACCGCCGGTGCGACGCCCGTCACCTTCGGCTGTGATCGTGATGCCTTGACCACCTCACTTCGTCTTGGAGCCTCGCGTGACCCAGGACTCGTGAAATGGGTTCGTATCGTCAACACGCTACGTTTAGATCGATTTTGGTGCAGCGAAGGTTTGTGGAACGACGTTGAGAAACAATCCGACCTGAACGCACTGTGCGAACCTGAGCCCATCGCGTTTGATCAAGCCGGGAATCTGGTAGCCGATTCGCCCGTGCCGATCGATTCCGCTTGAGGGGTGACGGGCACACCGCTGCAATAAACCGAGCGGGGGTCAAGAAGACGTTGGAACGCGTCGCGTCATCTTCCCGCGAAGTCCAGTGCCCTTCCCATGAAACGGTTCGGACATTGGCCTAGAATGAGTTGCGCCCGTCCCGTCGCACCCGCCTGCCACGCCTCCCTCACCCCTCCACGGCCTTCATGCGACTCTCCCAGCTATTTTCGTCCCGTGATGTCGCTCGCATCGCTGCTCTGCAGTTGGTGGCACGGCAGGCTGTGGAAGGCCTCAGCGCAGGGCGTCACCGCTCGCCTCACAAAGGCTCCAGCGTCGAATTCAAGGAACACCGTCAGTATGTCGCCGGGGATGAACTGCGGGTCATCGACTGGAAAGCGTTCGGGAAGAGTGACCGCCTGTTCGTGCGCGAGTACGAAGATGAAACCAACCTCCGGTGCACCCTGTTGATCGACCGCAGCGGCAGTATGGCCTACTGCGGGGACCGTGCCACGGGCGTCCAACGCAACCAAGCTCGCGCTTCCAAAGATGAGATCGGTCGCGAGGCGACGGGGGCAGCGAAGGAAGAACCCGTCAGCAAAACCGAATATGCTTCGTCTCTGGCGACGGCGATCGCGTACATGTTGTTGTCGAGTCAGGATCTTGTCGGGGCGATGACGTTTGACGATCGCTTGCGGGACGTCCTCCCCTTGCGCGGTCGTGCATCGCATTTGCAAGCCATCGCCAAGGTGCTTGCCGCGCGGCAACGGGGGGGCGAAACGGACCTGGGGACTGCGATTCGCCAAGCGGCAGCCAAACTCCCGCGCCGCGGGATGGTGATTCTGATCTCGGATGGGTTCGGCGATATCGCGTCCCTCACACGATCTTTGGCAACGCTTCGCAGCAGCCACCAGGATCTCATCTTTTTGCAAATCCTGGATCCGGATGAAGTTGATTTTCCGTTTCGAGAACGGGTTGAGTTCCGGGATTTAGAACTTCCGGATGACCGGAACATCATTGACTCGCGTTCGATCCGCGATGCCTACATCCAACGCCTACGCCAACACCAGGCTGAGATTGTTTCAGCATGTCGCAAGAATCGTGTTGATCATGCGTTGATCACAACGGACCAGCCTCTCGTCGATGCCCTGTCGCGCTTTGTGACACTCCGTCGCGACAAAGCTCGCGGTGGCGGACGTGGGCTGGCATCGCGATCGCGGGATGTGGCGGGATTCGGCGCCTCATTGAAAGCCGAGGAACGCTGATCCGATGACTTTGCTCAATGCCGCACTCGCTTTCGGTGCTCTGACGCTGGTTGTGCCCCTTGGCATTCACCTGCTGTTCCGAAGTCGGTACCGCACGGTCGATTGGGGTGCCATGTTTCTGCTGCGCGATGTGGTTCGTGTCAATCGGCGTCGGATGCAGTGGCATCAGTGGGTTCTGCTCGCAATCCGCTGCGCTATCCCCGTCGTCCTGGCTCTGGCAATGGCCCGGCCATTGCTCAAGGGTTCCAGCTTGCTGCCGGGCGACGCACCGATGTCGTTGGTGATGGTTGTGGACGACAGTCTTTCTATGCAAGCCGGTATGCGACGAGCGGGTTTGCTGAGGCACAGCCAAACGATTCTCGATTCGCTTTCCGAACGAGATGAAGTGTTGCTTGTAAGAAGCAGCCGCCCTGACGAAGCGCATGCCATCACGTCGCCCCGGCAAGCGATCCGACTGATCGCTGACTTGCCGCTGACCGCAGGGACAACGGGTATCAACGCCGCGTTGCAGGGAGCCCTGGAAGTCAGTCAAGAAGCGAGCCATCCCCAGCGACGCCTCGTGATGCTGTCCGACTTTCAAGCTGCGAGCCAGCCAAACCCAGCTGGCAACTCAGATGAGACTGTCCCGGACGCGGATGCCTTGAACCGTTTGATGCGGAAGCAAGAATGGGCGCCCAAGCTGGACTGGATTGATCTCAACGGCGACGAGCGACAACTGGACAACGTGTGGATTGAAGAGATCCGTGTGCTTCCGCTGGCGGTGCTCGCGGGGCGGGATTGTCAGCTTGAAGCCGTGGTTCGCAATGACTCCGATCAGCCCCAGACCAGCGTCCCTGTGATTTGGTCCGTCGGTGACGACGTGTTTCATCGTGACACCGCTGACATCCCCGCCCGCTCCAGCACCCATGTCAGGGCCTCGTTTGTCCCGGAGTCCACCGGTAGCCTCGCCGTGCGCTGCGCCGTGCAATGTCGCGATTCCTTGTCGGCAGACAACCATCGCGGGGTTGGCCTACGAGTTATCCGCCAAGTCCGTGTTTGGATGATCGATGGGAAACCCTCCGCAGAACCCTTGGCCAACGAAACGGATTTTCTCAAGATCGCTTTGAGCCCGTTTGCCATGCGATCAATCAGTTTGCCACAACGCCCGACAGGTTTAGAAACGCGCCAGCAAGACCAGACCGACCCGATCGTCACCCGCACCCTCGCGCGACGCACGTGGGCGAAGAGTCTCGAGCAGGCGATCGATGACTTTGACGAACGCCCTGACCTCCTTGTCCTCGCGGGTGTTCGCGGTCTTCCCACATCCGATTCGCTGAAGTTGCTGCGGCGCTTCGTTCGCTCCGGTGGCAGCGTCGTGTTCTTTGATGGTGCCGAGGTCGATCGCGAGGCCTGGAATGACAGGAACTTCCTGCCAGTGAAGCTGGGCGATGTGATCTCGGCGCCGAATCGAACCGCGGAGACAAACGCAACCAAACGGTCGTTTCAAATCCTTGCGCCGGGACCCGGTTTTACCCCTTGGCAAGCCATTGCATCGGAGTCCGAGGGTCTTTGGAGCGACGTCCAAATCGATCGTTTGCGGCAGGCCGACCCGCTCGACAGTCAATCCGCCACGACGATCTTGCAAACCACCGATGGGAACGTCCTCGCCGTCGCGGCTCCAATGCCGCTAAACGCAGATGAAAGCGAAGGCGAATCCGCAGCGTTGCGCAAAGCAACCAGCGGTCAAATCGTTCAGTTCATGATTCCCGGTAACACGGCCTGGGGAAACCTTCCATTGCGTCCGGTCTTCCTGCCGATGATGCAACAGTTGGTTTTGGGTCTTGCTGGTTCTCAAACGCGTCTGAACACCGACGTGGGCCAGGCAATCCTGGTTTCACAAGAGGATGCCAGCATCAAGCCAAACGAGGATTTCAGCTCGCGTCTGCGCGTCACGGGTCCGGACGGGGAGCTGACAACCTTGGATGCGATCGTGGGTTCCGACACCATTCCGAACTCACGGAGCTGGCGATTACCCAACACGGACTTGCCCGGCACCTATCTGATGGAGAATGAAGGTCACGAAGATTGGCAAGAGGTCCGCGTGGTGTCCGTACCAGCGACAGAATCACGTTTGCGTGCGACCCCGGTGGCAACGCTCGAAAGCTTTGCCGCTTCCATCTCAGCGAACCGGCATACTTCCGGCGATCAATGGGTGGCTGCAGACAAGGATGATCGCTTTGGAAGCGAGATTTGGCGTTTGCTTGTCTATGGGCTCTTGGCGTTTCTGTTGCTCGAAGTGCTTTGGCAACAACGGGTTGGTTATCGCAGTGTCGCCCGAGGCGAGAAGACACAAACGCTCACCGGGGCATCGATATGAGGGCCGCCCTCTTCTTCCTTCCCATCGGCTGGGGTGAGATTCGGCTCGCGACGGGTTGGCCTGTGTGGACCGTTTTCGTGACCGCCATCGTGGCGGGGCTTCTAGTAATGGCCCTGTACGTCCGAGAAACACGTGTCGTCCAGGGTCCCCTCGCATGGATTCTACCGGGCATCCGTGGGACCACTGTTTCCCTGGCCATCCTGATGCTCGCCAGTCCTGTCTGGCATCGTTCCTGGGTGGTCGGCTCGCCAACACGGGTGGTGTTCGCAGTCGATCGGTCCGCCAGCATGGCGAGCACAGACACACTGGCGAGCCCGGGGTCCGAATTGACTGCCGACCGCGATGCCCGCCCGTCTCGACTGGATCGCGCCGCCGATCGGCTATTGGGTTCCGCGACCCGAACCGGATGGGTGGAAGCACTTTCCGAGACCCATCGCGTGGACGTGATGGCTTTCAGCGCCGGACCACCCGAACTCGTCCTGCGTTCCAACGAGGACACACCCTGGCGCGGATCTGCTCAGCAAGACATGGTAGGTGGGTCGTCAGACGAGCCCAGCAACAACGCATCTGAAGCCAGCGCCGATTGGCGTAAAGCAACTGGGGAGGGAACCGACCTCGGATCCCCGATCCAGGCCGCGTCGCAACGCAGCAGGTCGAGTGAGCCGCCAGATGAATCACCTGATTCGGATGCGAGCGCGCGTTCCGTGCTTGTCTTGATCACCGATGGTCAGGACACACAGCCGAAATCGCAATGCCTCGCACTGGCCCAAGGACTCCGGGACGAGGGTTGGCAGATTCACACGCTGGGAATGGGGAGCACAGTGGAACCGCCGGATGTCGCGATCTTGCAGGTCGACACCCCGGAACGCGTCGCGAATGACGGTCGTCTCGCCGGGACACTCCGCGTGAAGCACACCGCGATGCAAGATCGGTCTCTCCTTGTTCGAATCCGCCGTGGTGACGAGACCGTTTGGTCATCGAACCTGTTGGTAGCAGATGGAGATGAGTCCACCGTACCCTTTGACTTTCCCGTCGAATCGATTTCACGATCCATTGCATCGGAGATACGCGGCGTCGACCAAGACACCGTTGTACTTCCTTTGCGTGCGGAAGTGCTTCTTGATCCGAAGAGCGTGAACGAGGCTTCAAGCACATCACAGACCACTCAATTCAGCGACAGCTTCGATTTCCGCGTGGCCGCAGCGAGTCGCGATCGTCGCCTGCTGATCTTGGACGGCTCATCACGCTGGGAAACCCGCTATCTCCGCAACCTGTTTCAACGCGATCCCGCGTGGTCCGTGAACACGGTGTTGTTTGGTCCAGGCACGGACGAAACGGTGCTGGTGCGAGGTGATTCCGAGGGAAAGCTCCCCGAGAACCGTGAGGTCTGGTCCGAATACGATGCCGTGATCTTGGGTGAAATCCCACCGGATCAATGGACCGAGGAGGACATGGGGCACCTCCGAGACTTCGTCCGGCAAGGCGGTGGCTTGATCTTTCTGGACGGACGTTATGGGCGTCTCGCATCGCTATCGCAGCAACCGATGGCAACGCCCCTTGAATCGGATCTTGCGCAGCAAGTCGGCATGCAAGACTTGCTTCCAGTTCGATACGCAGAGGGTTTTTCGGCAAGCAACGGGGACACATGGAAGGCCGTGACACAGGTCAGCCCAACGGAAATGGGTCGCACCCATCCCGTGATGCGTGTTGGCGCCAGTGATTCCGGCGACACCTCGCTCTGGTCAGCACTCCCGTCACCCCAACGGACACCCCTCGTCGAATCCATGCCCGACGCCGAGACCTGGGCCGAATCCATACTCCCATCGGGAGCGTCCATCCCTTGGTTGGTGACACGCCTGTATGGCTCCGGACGCGTGTTTTACATCGCAACGGACCAGACTTGGCGATGGCGGTACAAGGTTGAAAGCCGACTGCATGGCCGTTTCTGGAATCAACTTTTGACCGCGGCAATGCAACCTCCCTATGCCGTTGCCGATCAGTTCGTGGCGATCGGCACGGACCAAGTCGACTATGAAACCGGTCAGCAGGTGACGATTCGAGCGCGGCTGCTGCCTCGAGACGGTCTGGCGGCGCTGGCAATAAACACGCCCTCAGGCGCATCGTCGACAAGTCCCACCACGTTGCTGCCCACCGTGGATGCGGTCTTGATCCGAGACGAAGCCGTTGTCGCCACCGTCCCGATGAACCTGGACGACGCCAATCGCCGTACCTACGTTGCCCAGACCGCGGCACTGCCGGCCGGCGCCTACCGCGTTCGCATTCGAGCCAGCGGTTACGACGCGGCTGCGATGCGCGCCAGCACTCCGTTTTGGATTCAGCCGCCGCGTCGAGGTGAAAGGAATCGCGTGGCCCTAAACGAACCGCTACTACAACGCATCGCCGCGACCGGCGAGGGCACGTTTGTCCATGAATCCTCGGCCGAAGATCTCCTCGAGCTGCTCAAACCCGTTTCCAACGGACGCATCATGCAGGCTGATCTGGCCATTTGGCAATCCTGGTGGTGGTTTGGCTTGCTCCTACTGCTCCTGGCGATCGAATGGTGCCTACGAAAGAAGGCGGGTTTGCTATGACGCGACAGATCACATCCTCGCCGCTTGCCGGATGGGAAATGTCTTCCCATGAGGGTTCCACGGCACGCCATCTGACGGCATTTGCTCGGCGACGGGCTTGGTTGCAGCGCATGCGTGGGATCATGGTCGGGCTCGCTGTCTTGATGATCGGGATGCTTGCAGCTGCGATCGTGGATCACCTGTTTTGGCTCACTGCCGGTGTCCGTTGCGTCATCAGTCTCTTTGTCTACGCTGCCGCCGGCTACACGGCCTGGCGGATCGGCTTTGCGCCTGCCGCACAGCGAGATGCCGCCTTGATTGCGCGTAGCCTTGAATCAGCGGAACCCGAGCTGCGCGAACAGGTCTTGGCCGCAGTCGAGCTGCAAGACCCCGCAACGGCCAATGGCTCGCCCGAGATGCGGGATCGTTTGGAGCGGGATGTCAATCATCGGCTTGCACGCATGGACGTTCGTCAGGCCTTGCCGTTTCGATTGGTTGGCAACCATGTCCTCACAACCAGTTTGGGATTGGCGACGCTCGCGGCACTCTCGCTCATCGGTGATCTCCAACTGCCGCGCAGGCTCGCGCGAACGCTGGCCCCTTTTGTTCCGATTCAACGTGCTTCACTGACTCGAATTGAATTGATCGAGCCAGCGCCGTCTTCGAAAGCCGTTGCCGAAGGCGATTTGGTCGCAGTTGTTGCCCGCATTGATCGACTGGGTCGAGGCGACGTTCGGCTGCGTTGGTACGACGAGTCCGGACGCGAGGGCGAGGAATGGATGCTGTCGCGGCCCGGCCAACAGCGCACGGATGCAACGGATTCGGATGCGTCTTCCGTACCCCTGTTTTCTGCCAACCTGGAAACGGCCACCACACCGCTGCACTACCAGGTTCTGGCGGGCGACGCGGCGACGCTCTGGAATACCCTGCGACCTCAGCCGCGTCCGCAAGCCATTTCATTTGAGAAACGCTTCCAGTTCCCCGCGTATGCAAAGTTGGGCGACACGGTTGAGACGGACGACCACGGTGACCTGCAAGCGCTCGCAGGGTCGACCGCACAAGTCCAGATCCAATTCGACCAAGCGGTCCAAGACGCGACGATCTCTTTCGTCGGCGGCGAGGCCATTGCGATGCGGCCCACCTCAGGTGCAAGAGACCGTTATTCCGTGACCATCCCGATTCGCACGGTCGGTGCCTATCGCGTGGATGCCGTCAGCATGCGTAGTGGTTTGGACAATCCGTTCCGTCCGCAGTCTGCCATAGAACCCATCATGGATGTCCCTCCGACGGCTCATTGGTCGGACGCCATCGCAAAGCGACGGATCGCCTCCCCGGCTGCCGTTCTGAACCTGCATGGAAAGGTGCTCGATGACCTTCCGATGGATCAAGCGGTGTTTCAGACGGTTGCAGCAGGCTTTCCGGTGACCGAACACGTCATCGAGATCGACCCACCGGTTTTGTCCGGTGATATCCATTTTCAGTGGGACCTCAAACAACCCTTTGGCGAGCCCGTCACCGATTCACTTCGAAATCCCGGCGCGGTGCAGCTGACGCGGAAGCTTGTTCCTGGCGCCATCTTGCGTGGCCGACTGATCGCCGTCGATCGATCCGGAAAACGCGGGGAATCAGAATGGATCGAGGTTGTGATCGCCGACCAAACCTTTGATGAAGAGCGTCACGCGACGCTGGAAGAACACCAGCGCTGGATGCGTCCGTGGACGCAATGGTTTGTCAACGCAGAGCAGATCACTCGGCAATTGCGGGACCAAGTGAACGAACTGTCGCAAGACAAGCGGGCCGCCCTTGATCCGGAACTCAAGGAAGAAGTGCTCTCCTGGTCCGAAGAACTGCCGGAACTCCGAGCTGGCACCGTGAACCAAAACACCGCCGACGGGTATTCCGCGACCCAAGACCGAATCGCTGGGTTGTCCGATGGCGTGGCTGCCGATCGACTTCTGGCTGTGGATCGTACGGCGGGGCAGCTGAACGCCCAGATGCGATGGGCGATCGATGCCTGCACCCATCTCGAAGAACTGTTCCCGAAGAACACACGTGAGAACGTCCAGAGGGAAACGGCGCAGCATCTCCGTGAATCGGTGAGTCGCCTCGAACATCAATCTGAACAGGCTCAGCAGCTATTGCGGGCCGAACTCGCCACCGAGGTCGCTGCGCATGCCATGGCTGATCTTCAGTCGGTGGAAGCCGGACTCAAGCTGCTCGCAAACCCACAATCATCTATCCCGCCAACACGGATGCCGCAGCAAGCGAGTTTGGCGCGCGAGCAGCTCATGGCTGTCAGCAAGTTGCTTGTGAAGTACCAAGATGATTTGGAAGACGCGGTGGTGCGACACCAACAGCAATGCCATCGGTTCATTGATGATGCCGCCTTGCGATTGGATGAGATCATTGAGCGATTGCGATCCGAACAGAAGTTGGATGCGGTCGAGCGTTTCCAGCGTTCCATCTCTGAAATCGCGGAACAGATTCGCAGCCAGCGTGCTTACGCGCTGCTGGAAGGCAACGCCTATTCGATCTTGGCCGCCCGAACACGTGAACTGAACACGTACGAATGGAGCGCTCCCAGAGCGGTGGAGCAACTTGCAAAGTGGGGTCGCTACTGGCAAGAACACCGCACACAACGCCAAGGTCGGATCGACGACGACACCGAAGCCATTGACGTCTCGTCCAAGCTCTTGGAATGGACGCAGAGGCGCTTCGAGGCGCTCCGCGGGGACATCCTGACCGCCTGGGACCGACAGAAAGTCAACGCACGCAAACGTGCCGACAGTGACCTGCGTGAGGTCGCCGACTTGGATCTTCTCCACCGTGCCCTCGAGCATGTCACTCGAGACGGGTATGTCGAGCAGGATTCCATTCCAGCCGACATGCTGTTCAACCAATTCGCCCGAGCCACGGAGCGGTTGGTGGGTGGCCATCAAACACAACACATGCGATCCCATCTTGCCAACGTGATCACACGGGAACGCTACGGCAAAGCCGTGGAGGACCTTGTCGTGCGTCAAGGCATTCGCTTGGAACACTATCAGTCCGTGGGGGAGCTGGCGTTCGAACACCTTCGCCGAAGCGGCATGGATGGGGACATCGTCCGTCGAATCGATGAGACCCGACACAATGTGAACGCCAAGCAAGCAATCGAGCTGATCAAGCGCCGACGCTGGAACAATGCCGTGCCTGTCTCGGCCGCGCCCATGCTGGAACGCAATCTCGCTGTACTGGATGCCACACGCGACGCGCGGCTCGAAGCCATGGAAGAGTCCCGCCAGTGGATCGCATCCCTTCTGCCCACGCTACCCGAGTTGGCGCGTGAGGCCGCCAAGGAGGCCGAAGACTTACGCGAACAATTGATGCCGGAACCTGAAGAGAAGGCCGAGGACGCGACGAAAGCCAGCCCCGAGGAGCTCCAGGCCAGCCTTGAGGAGGTCAGGGAGCGCGTTGAACAGACAAGTGAGCGACTTCGATCGTTAGCTGACAACGCCGACTACGCTGACGAACGCCAGCAGCAACAAGCTCAGGACGCAGATATCGCCCTCAATGCGCTGGCACAGCAGATGGACGCGGCCGCGACCAACACTCGAAGTGCGATGCAGGAGGCAGCGTTGTCTGACAAAGAATCAACGCCGCAGCCCGATGACAACCCGCCTTCCAAACGCGAGCAGGCCGCTCAGGCTCTCGATGAACTGGCAAACACACTGCAGCGCACCGCCGAACACTTTGAGACCGACGCGGACGATCCGGCGCGACAAGCCAGCCGCCAAGCACTCTACGAGGCTGCCGGACCCGATGCGGTGAATCAAGCCCAGTCGCAGCAGGCCGAATCAGCCGCGACAACCGCGCAGGCCGCAACGAGTTCCCCCGAGGAGTTGCTGGAGAAACTCGAGAACCGATTGGATCAAGACGAACCGATGCAAAATGAGCTATCGCAACTCGCCAAGAAAGCGGTGCAGGATGCGGAGGAGAGTGTGCGACAGGCAGCCGAAGCAGAGGAGAGTCTTCGCCGGTCGCTCGAACGATCGGATCCGGTTTTTGCCGAACAGAAACGCTCGCTTCGAGACCGCTTGCAAGCAATTGCGAATCGTGCCGAAGCCGTTGAGTCGCAGCTCGCGGACACCGTCAGGCAAGCTTCCAACCGCCTTCCCAAGAACCTGCGCGAAACCGACGTGCAGCAGGGGCTAAGGCAGGGCAGCCCCAGTCTGAAGGAAGCTCTTGAGAAAACACGCGCGGCCAATTCGGATAACACACTGCTTTCGCAAATGGAAGAAGCCAGTCAAACGCTTCAGGCCGCGATTGCGGAAACGGCACAGCAGCAGCGGGAAGCCGCGCAGGACGTAGCTGGCTCCGTCTATGATGAGACCCATCCCGACGCGCGTTCACGTGATCGCCTGGCAAACGATCTGAAGAACAGCACCCGTCGCAACTTGAATGATTGGGTACAAGCTCTGGGACGTGAATCCCAAAATTGGAAGCGAAAACAAGACGAGATCGGCCGTCGCATTCGCAACGCACAGAACCAAGAACGCTCCGCGCGCGAACAGTTGCAAAGCGCCGAGCAGCAACAGGCAAAGAATCCCGATGCGGACTGGGCCGCGGAACAGGTTCAAAGGGCGATGGACAACATGGACCAGGCCAACCGAGGCGTCGATGCGGCCCGCGCGTCACTTGAAACCGCCAAACAAGAGGCAGACGCGGCGGCGAGGCGTTTGAATGAAGCGAAGCGAGAACGCCCACCCAACCTGGATGCGGGCAACCCTGCCGCCGAAGCCGTTTCCGAGGCGGGGCAGGCAGCCGCGAAACAACTGGAACAACTCGCGAAGGAAGTCCAGGCACTTCGCGACGAAGCAGGCTTCGCATCGGACCTGGCGCCCGCACCCACCGCAAGCCGTGCCTTGGCTCAGCAGCAAGCCATGACGCGTGCTGCCATCGAAAGCGCCACCGAGGATTTGGACCGGGCCTCGCGCCACCAGGAACGGTTGGGCGAGAACCCCGCCGCACGGGCTTTGTCGATGGCTGCCGAGTCGCTGCGCATGACGACGGAAGGCCCGATGAAGGCCGCAGAAGCAGCGTTGCAAACCTCTTCGGGGGAGGCGCCGCCAACGACGCAAGCTGAGCCGAGCCAGACGGCGGAAGATCGCAGTGCCCCAAACCCGGCCGCCCAGGCGGGACAACAGTTGGGCGTCGCCGCACAGCAACTCATGAACCATGCGGGAACCTTGGCCGACATCGCTCAAGGTCTGGATGAGAAGATGGCTGCATCCACGACCCCGCCATCGGATTCCGCCGCAGACAGTGCCGCGACCGGGCAGCAACAGTCCCAGCGTCTCGCCCGCACGATGGATGAACTCGATCGTGCCTTGAATGACTCCATGCAATCACAATCCGCGGATCAACCCGGCGGTCAGGCCTCGAACCGTGGCGATTCGAACACGGAGCCTGGTGAGCCGAACCCTGGCTCCCAGGATGCTCCCTCGTCCGGGGCCGGAGAACAGACCGCCGGGGAAGCCTCCCAGACACTGGCGGACGCTGCGGCCGATGCGATTCGTCAGCTTTCGCAGTCACGGCAACAGCAAATGGATCAGATTGCCAATGCCGGTCAGCCCAATGCATCGGAGAATCCCAACGCACAAGACAGTCCCCAGCAAAGCACGGCTGGGGAAGCCACGCCAGGCAATGCGGCCAACGGTGGCATGCCCGAGGGTGGCTTCGTCGATGCAGCGGGCGTGGTTCGCATCGATGACAACTGGGGACAGCTCAGGCAGCGCGGCACCGACGACGTGATTCAGGCGGATCGCAACGAAGTCCCCGTCATGTACCAGTCTGCCGTGCGAGCCTACTTTGAAGCCATCGCGGCTCAAGCGGCCCAGGATCAGCCGAGGCGAACGCAGGACGCTGCGGGAGTGAATCCATGACAAGGATCTCTCGTCGAACCCTGATGTCCGGTGCACTCACCTCGTTCGCGGCGTCAGGTGGGCGACTGCGGACCGACGCCGAAGATCTGGCCGAGCTCTACACACCAGACGGGATCGACCGGGCGGTCCAAGCGGGTGTGGACGCGCTCTTGGCCTACCAACGTGAAGACGGTTCCATCACGGATCGTGGGCACGCCACCGCCATGACCTCACTCGCCATCATGGCTTTGGCATCGGTCGGGGTGATTCCCGATGCCGCTTCGCTGCGTGGACGCTCCGTCGCGCACGCCTTGAACTATGTGCTGGACCCCAAGCTTCAACACAAGGGCTACTTTGGCCATCGCGATGGTTCCAGGATGTACGGACACGGGATCACCACGCTGATGCTGACCGAGATGTTGGGCATGGGCATCAGCGTGGAACAGAATGAGCGGCTCCACGCGTCGCTCTCCGATGCGCTGGCCGTCATCCTGAAAGCGCAAAGAATCAACAAGCCCGATCGACTGAAAGGGGGTTGGCGATACACGCCGGATTCGCGCGACTCCGATCTTTCCGTCAGTGTCTGGCAGGTCATGGCCTTGCGATCGGCCAAGAACGACGGACTGGATATTCCCATTGAGGCCATCGATGACGCCATTCGTTACTTAAAATACTCATATGCCTCGCCGCTGGATCGCGCTGGCAACCCCCGCGATCGCATCAGCGGCTTCGCCTACACACCCGGCACACACCACCCGACGTTCACCATGACGTCCGCCGGTCTGCTTGCCATGCAGACCTGTGGCCAATACGATTCGCCCCTCGTCTCCGGTGCATCCGCCTGGTTGCTCGATCACCCGCCCAAAGTGAACGACCGATTCTTCTACTACGGCATCTACTACTACGCGCAAGGCATGCACCAGGTGGGCGGTGAGGCTGCCGAGACCGCCAAACGCATCGTCCCCGCGTTACTTCTCGAGCAGCAATCCTCCGAGGGCTTTTGGCAAAGTCGTCGTGGCGAGGAACGCAACTATGGTCGCGTCTACGCCACCGCTTTGGCCATTCTGAGCCTATCGGTTCGCTATCACTTCCTGCCAATTTACCAGCGATAGGGTGGGCACCGATCTCAATCAAGAACTGAGCGTGTCTGAGACCATTTCTCAAAGGCGTGGATTCCCAATCGCACGTTCTGCCGAAGATCTTCGGCCACGTCGCCGATCGCGACCGCCGCGATGAAACCAGGCCTCGGTTCAAAGCTCTTGAACCGCCAATACCGACCTTGATCCAACCCGGAGTCAGCGAACGTGATCGTCGGTTGGTCCGCGGCGCTATCCTCAAACCAGAATGCATCCAGAGGGGTACGCAAGCCGGTTCCGATGGCCTTGATGAAGGCCTCCTTCAAAGTCCAAATCTTCAAGAAGCGATGGCAGCGTTCATCCTCATCACGGACGCGATCCAATTGCGCGACCTCCGAGGACGCAAAGTAACGCCGCGCCAGGTTCGTGTCCGTTCGACGCTCCAAGCACTCGACGTCCACACCAATCCATCGGGCACCCGAGGCAAGGCCACACATCACCAATCCATCGGTGTGGGCGATGTTGAAAGGTCGAATCGCGGCCTCGGGCGACTGGACAAATGGCTTGCCCTGCTCCAAGGTTTCGATCTGAATTTGCCGGGCGTCGCACACACGATGCGACAACAGACACCGTGCCATCCCCCGACCAATGACGTGCTGGTTGCGTGCCTTTGCCACGCGAAAACGTGCGGCAGAGGCATGCTCCTCTTCGACCAGCCACTGCTCACAGAATCTCTCTGTGGGCCCTGCGTCCGTGGATGAAGCCTGTGCATGCCAAAGCTCCAGCCGATCGCCTCTGGGGGGCTCCGGATGCGGCAAACTCGACGCGTTGGAATGATTTGAATCAATCGTCATCATCCCCATGATTGCCCCGAGGTCGCCAGAACGTCAATCTCGGCTGCGAAATCCTGTTGCGTCTGTCGGTCTCCCTTGCCGAATTTCAACTCGTGGGCGATGCGAAACCTCAATCGCACCCGTTCCACGGCATGCGGTCTTCGCCAATGCTTTTGTTCGCGCCCGTGACGCCCATTCACCCCCGAACCCGCCATGGTTGTTTTGGCTTCCGTTCTCAATGACACCGGTTTCGATCGTGGCGGTCTGTGGCTGCTGGCCGGCTTTGTCATGTTGGGATGGGTGATGGCGCGGCTGGCCATCAAACGCGGGAAAAATCGCGCCCACGCAGACCGCGACGTTCGAGAAATGCAGCGGCGTTTCGACCGTCCCAACAACTCGGCGGTACCCCTTTCAGACGCCCCCGTGGAAACGCAGCGCTGGCAGGTCGCCATGTTTGACCTGCAGCGTGAGCTAAAAGGCGAGCTCGATTCACGCATCGCCGTCGTCCAATCCCTGCTTCGGCAGGTCGATCAGCGGATCGAACGCCTGCAGAGCTTGCAGGAGTCCACGACCGATCAAGACTAACGCGGCCGAACCAAACGTTCCAAATACTCGTTGGTTTCGTTCTCAACCCACGCGTCGCTCTGATCGTTGTCAGCCGCAGCTGCCTCTGCCCCACGCTCCGGCAAGAGCTGCAAACCACTGGCCTTCCACACCAGTTGCCACCGACCGACCGTCGTGACCAAGAACGCAGGTACACAGGCCACCGCCCCCACCAAAAGCGGCAGCAAATTCATCTGAAGCAGCAGACTTGAATCCACGACAAAGTCCGCCGAATCATCCAGCTGCATGCCAATCCCCGATCCAATCGCCAACACGGACTGAATCAGTCCGGCGATCAACGGTAGAAAACAGAGTGGCATGAAGGTGGCAAGTAGCTTTTCATGCTTGAATCGAATCAGCAGGACGATCGCGGCAAGCGTGATCACAAGTGCCAGCACGCCGACACAAGTCAGAAACGGCATGCCGCAGACGGAGACAACAACCATGTTTGAGATCGATTCGAAGAAAAGTTCCTTGGATTTTGCCCACGCGTCAACGAAGCACTCAGGGCGCGCTTGATTTGGGACCCCAGCTTGCTTGATCTGAGAGCCCAGCAGACGCGAAGCGGATTAGGGCGTCTACGTGGCGGGTCTGTCTAGGTGTCCAGCAACGATTCGCTCCCGAAACCACAAATCTTCACGATCGGGGATTCGACTATGCTTTTTGAGGTGACAGGATGTCATCAAATTCGAAAACGAAACGCAGCCACGACCGGACATCCCATGCCAAGACAACCATCGCTCATGACCGCACGCTTGTTTGCGTTCTTCCCCCTATTCGTCTTTGCGATCGGGTGGAGCGCGTGGGGACAGGATGCAGCTTCCAAGGGTCGTTCCGATGGCGCTTACCGGTTGCTGGAAGACATCGCGTATCGACCCAACGCCGCAGACAGCTACGCTCAGGAACGTTGCCGTTTGGATCTCAGCTACCCCGTCAACCAAAGCGACTTTGCAACCGTAGTCTGGTTTCACGGCGGAGGCTTGAAGTCAGGAAGCAAATCGATTCCGAAGCGACTCGCGAACCAGGGATTTGCCGTCGTGGCTGTCAACTATCGGCTGCATCCAAGAGTCACCTCACCGGTCTACGTGGAAGATGCCGCCGCCGCCGTCGCCTGGACGTTCCTCAACATCGCCGCGTACGGAGGCTCCACCAAGAAGATCTTTGTTTCGGGGCACTCGGCCGGCGGTTACTTGACGATGATGATCGGTCTCGACAAGAGCTATCTTGCCCAACATGGTATCGACGCCAATTCGATCGCCGGGCTGATCCCGTTCAGCGGACACACCATCACGCACTTCACGGTGCGAAAGGAACGCGGGATCGATGGCAAACAACCCATTATCGATTCCATGGCGCCCCTGTTCCATGTACGCGCCGACGCATCACCGCTTCGGTTGATCACGGGCGACCGCGACCGGGAGATGTTGGGTCGCTACGAAGAAAACGCGTACTTCTGGCGCATGATGCAGGAAGTCAAGCATCCGAGCTGCGAACTCCTGGAACTGGAAGGTTACGACCACGGTGGCATGGCCGACCCGGCGTTTCCGCTTCTGTTGGATTTTGCCAGACGCTTGGCGAATGACTGACAAGAACACAGAGAAAGTCCGCGACATACGACTTCCCATCGAGATTGGCGTCACCACAACGTGTGGCTGCATATTCGTTTCGTTGCTCGAATATCTCTGCGTCAATGCGATGGCAGGTGGGTGGGGATGGAGTTGGATACAGATTCCTTGGGTCAATCATTGTTACTCGTGGTTGAGTCATCTGTTCAGCGCAATCGATTACGCTTTGCCGTGCATCGCCGCTTCACACACCGCTCTCTTGTTTTGGTTAAGTCCTAGATACTGGGTGCGACTCATTGGACTGTGTTTGTGCACTGCAGTTCTCACGCTACTCAAGAATCAACCGGGCTATTGGATTCTTGTCGGTCTTGGAGTTTTCGATTTAGATCTCACACAGACACAAAAGGACAATCTGTTGCTAGCTGTTCAAGTCGCTTGTTGGAGGAGCATTCTGTTCCTGGTGTTGCTGTCGATCGCGTGGGCGCTGCTGGGGCTTACGGTACTGCCAGCAACCAACAAGCGTCCTCTTGCTTCGCCAAACCAAACCATGCCGCAATGGCGGACGAAAACACTTCTTCTTATTTGCCTCGGTGCAGCAGTCGTTTTCGCTGGCGCTCGCTGGACCGGTTCGCAGCTCAACCCACTCGCCTCGTTTTCTCATAGTGAAGTGGGCACCGTCTTGGTTGGCGCTAGCCAAGTGGCTTTGATGATTGCGGGGATCAACATGCTCAGAGCCTCACGATGGCTATCTTCCGCAGCATAGGTGTTATTGAGCGTCGTGAGCTTGCTGTTAGCGCGGGCACTCGCATGGCTTAACTCGGCTTCTGGTCTGATCCCGATCTACTGGACCGATTCTACCGTCGTTTTCCTCATGGCAACGAGCATCGGAGTCCCTACCCTCCATTGGCTGTGCTTCCGGCGCTGGGAGAAGTGCGGCTATCAGATTACCCAACAGCCGCTCTCAGGCGGTCAGGTCGGAGAAGCGAGCTAGCTCGTCCTTCGTGAACCGATTCTCAAGGCGAGCGCCCATTTGGGCGACGACTCGCGATGCCGCGTGGGAAGCCAAATGACCGGCTTGACGCCAAGAGAGTCCATTGGTGATGCCATACAAGAGACCGCCAGCAAACATATCACCCGCGCCCGTGGTATCGATCGCATCGACGGACACGCCCTCGATCGGAATGGCTTCTTTTGCGTGCATGACGATCGCACCCTTTTCACCCAAGGTCAGCGCGACGTTCTCCGCGTGCGCGTGGATCTCATTGGCACAGGCGATGGGGTCGTCCAAGCCCGTCAGGCTCTTGGCTTCTTCCTCGTTGCAGAACAGCAAATCCACCGGTCCGCGAATCATCTCCCACATTTCATCACGCAGCATGTTGACCAAAAAGGGATCCGAGACCGTGAGCGCGACCTTCACATCGTTGGCTTTGGCAAGCTCCATCGTTCGATACGCTGCGGCTTTCGATTCGGGACCGCCAAGCAGGTAGCCCTCGATATAGACGTAGCGACTGTTCGCGATCACGGCTTCGTCAACATCCGCGGCGCAGAGATGCGCGGACGCTCCTAAATTCGTCAGCATGGTTCGCTGGGCATCGTCCGTGATCAGGACCGCACACGTTCCCGTCGGCACGGCATCGGTGGGTTTCAGATCCAGCGTCACGCCCAGGCGTCGCAAGTCCTCCACAAAAAAGGACCCTGTTTCATCATCCCCGATCTTGCCCAGGAAGGCACCGTTGCCACCAAAATCGGCGAGGGCTGCGATCGTGTTTGCCGCTGAACCTCCGGCACAACGATGGGGCGTTCCAGTCAGGTGTGACAGGACATTCGATTGGGTTGCATCATCCACGAGGGTCATGATGCCTTTGTCATAACCCAGCGTGCTGAGTGTTTCATCCGAAACGACCGACTGAATATCGACCAGGGCATTCCCGAGAGCAAAAACGTCGTGAGGCATGTCAACGAGGGCTTAGAGTGGGTGAGCGATGCAAGAGCGAGACGTCATGACAGGCGAACCGAAGCGAATCAGCTCGGCCCCACTCAGACGATCGTTCAGCGAAAGAGCTTTTGCAAGGAGGCATCGAACTGGCCGCGGGTCATCACGGTCGGCACACCGGCGTCCTGCGCCATCGCAATGCGGCCCGTCTGAACATGGGGTGCGTAGGCGATCAGCTTCGCCCGGGGGGTTTTGCTGGCGGCGTCTTCCACGATCTGGGGCAGCAAGGAGGAGCGCGTTGAGAGGTCGAGAATCACGTGCAGGATGCTCAAATCTTCGGTGGCCGGCAGTTGGCCCGAAATCTGAAAACGGAGGCCGGCTGATTCCGCCGCCGATCGCACACGAGAAGCAAAAATCAAATCCCCTGACAAAAACAGGACGCTTGCGACTTCGCTCTCAGTATCCGTCGGGTTCATCCGCGTCTCCCGCGATTTGAGGGGTATGCCATGGAGGGGCCAACTGAAATCACCGCGTTGTCGTTCGAAAGCATTTGCCAGAGAAGTCTGCACCCCAGGGACCAAGGGCCGGGGTGCGTTTTTGGATTGCGAACATGCTTGCATTCAACTCCGACGGACTCGAAGACGATAATGTCTCGGAGGCAATCCCTTCGAGGCGTGCAACCATGGAT
>JBCCYK010000014.1:0-50191 GCA_039189905.1 Planctomycetota bacterium | reverse complement strand
GTTTTGCAGAGGAAGTGCTTGGTTATGAGCTTAATACTCACCACTTACCTAAAGAGGTTGCATTGAAAGATGCTGCTTCAATTTTGATGACACATGGCCTCCCACGGCAAGCCGCGGGAGGGTGATCTTGGTTTGGCTGCGTTTCAGTGGTGGCGATCGGCGAGAAGTGTCCGTAAATCTGGTTTTTTCGCGTGAGAACGCGAGTAGCTTCCAGATAGGTTAGTGTCGTCACGACGGTTGGGCCCGTGCTGTGATCGCTTTGACCTCCGCCGCGAAAGGGATTCTGAACTTGTGATTGTATTTGTGCCTCGACTTTTGCTCGGTACGACGTGTCTCTCGGTCCTCCTTGTTTGGTTGACCTTTTCGTCGGTGCCCGATCACGTGCTCGGATTCGAACCTCCCGTTGAAGTTGACGCGGCAACAGCGCGCTCAGCCAAAACCCCATCGCTACGGCACCTGCTGATCACCAGACGCACCGAGCAGAAGTTCCATCTGATTGGGGCCTCGGAAAAGCAGCGAGCGAAACTAGATCAGATCAGCTTGGCTCACCGCCGGTCCATCCTCGATCTCCGAGAACGAACGGGAATAACAAAGGAACTGATCCAAGAACGTGACAAGGCGTTCGCCTCGGCGAAACAGAAGGAGCTGACAGGTGACGATCTTTGGCAATATGTACAGAAGCATGCCAGTCTGAGCGACGAACAGACTGATGCATTTCGTCAGACGTTCGAGCAACACCAACGATTCACCGCGGCAGCCCTGCAACTGCTAACGAAAGAGCAAAAGACTGCGTTCCGAAAAGCCAAAGTGCAAAAAGCGTCGACGCAGCATTCGGCAAAGTCCCTCCCCAACATCCTCTGGATCACCATCGAGGATTGGGGACCCGACCTGTCATGCTACGGTACTCCTGGCATTCATACGCCGCATGTCGACAAGCTCGCTTCGCAAGGGATTCGCTACCAAACCGCGTTCACAACCTCTCCGGTCTGCTCGACGTCGCGTTCGGCCATGATGACCGGCTACCATCAAAATTACATCCGGGCGAACCAACATCGCGAGCACGAGAAGCAACCGTTGCCGCACGGCATCAAGCCAATCCCGCACTTGGTGAAGGAAGCTGGATACTTCACGGCGTTGATGAGCGGAAAGACCGATTGCAACTTCGTACCCAACACCCGAGACGAACTGTTTGAGGGGACGGACTGGAATCAACGTGCCGAGGGCCAGCCGTTCTTCGCTCGCATCACCTTCAGTGGCACACACCGAGCTTGGCAGCGAGACCCGGAACGTCCTATCGACGGCAAAGACGTTGAGTTGCCGCCTTACTACGCCGACACCGACTTCATTCGTCGCGACTGGGCCAACGGCCTCGAACAGATGCAACTGGTCGATCGACAATTCGGCGCATTGCTCGAGCGACTCGACGAAGAGAGTCTGTCGGACAATACGATCGTGTTTTTCATCGGTGATCACGGACGATGCCACATTCGTGGAAAGCAGTTTCTCTAAGATGGTGGAATCAGGATACCGATGATCATGCGTTGGCCTGGTCGGTTGGCCGGCATGGTATCCCACACGTTCCAAAGAGGAATGGAAAGAAACCCGTGCCGCATGGGAACCGTGGGTTTTCCGCGAGCCCGGCAGCGATGTTCCCAGGCCAATTGTGGCGAGCAAACGGACACGCAAGCCGGGCACCCCGCACCCGAACATCAAGTAGGCGACCCGAGGCGCGCATCTGGACGATTCCGCACCAAGCTTCTTCCTGTTGGGACTGCTCGAAACACTGCCACTCCACGAGTTGCTTGATGCGGCGGATATCAATCAACGGAAACACAGAGTCCTCTTTATCGCCGTTGACGAGCTCAACAACAGGTAGAGCGTTGAATATGAGCTTCCACTCCAGCCAAAAGAACATTCCGATTGATCGTTTGATCAGTTTGCTGACGTGTGCCTGCCTCGGACACTTCCCAAGTGTGGTCATTGCGGAGGAAAGTAAAGACCGTCCCAATGTGGTTGTGTTCTTGGTCGATGATATGGGCCTGATGGATACTTCGGTTCCGTTTCTTCAAGACGAGAGTGGTAACGCAAAAAGCTATCCCTTGAACAAGCTCTATCGCACACCCAATATGCAACGGTTAGCGCGGACCGGAATACGTTTTAGTCACTTCTACGCGATGAGCGTTTGCTCCCCGACTCGTGTTTCGATCATGACTGGCCAGAACGCCGCACGGCACCACACAACGCAGTGGATTTCGCCGGAAGCCAACAACCGTGGTCGATATGGGCCACCAGAGTGGAACTGGACTGGACTGAAGTCGAGAGACTTTACGTTGGCACGCTGCCTGCAATCGAATGGATACCGAACGATTCATGTGGGCAAAGGACACTTTGGGCCATTTGATCATGAGGGAGCCGACCCGACGAATCTTGGTTTTGATGTCAACATCGGTGGCCGGGCGATCGGCGCGCCCGCATCCTATTTTGGAAAAGACAACTTCGATCGGCGGAAGAACCAATCGGGCACTCAGCGTGCGAAGGATCGCCGAGTTCCGCGTTTAGAAAAATATCATGGAACCGACACACACCTGACCGAAGCTCTGACCCAGGAAGCTTTGGAGCAAATCACCAAGAGGGTTGAATCGGACCAGCGTTTTTTCTTGTATCTCGCGCATTACGCGGTCCATTCCCCGCATCAATCCGATCCGAGATTTGCAGACAACTACGTCAATACGGATTTACCAGAAAGAGGCAAGGCATTTGCCACACTCATCGAAGGCATGGATCGATCCAGCTGTTGATTGCAAGCTGCAAAAAAAAATTGCCCATCGCAAGCAGTGGCATCCAGTCCGCGGTCAGCAACGTCTGTGACTTGCTGCCGACGATTGCGGACGTAACCGGAATATCGCTGCCGCCAGATCATCCTTTGGATGGCGAAAGTCTGGCAACACTGCTCAGCGGTAAGAAAGATCACAGCCGAGATGGCGTCTTTGTGATGCACTTTCCGCACGAACACCGAACCAATTACTTCAGCGTACTGCGAGCCGGAAAGTACAAACTTGCCTACCACTACTTTCCTGGGGAAGATTCAGGCGACAAACGCTACCAGTTGTTTGACCTGGAATCGGACCCGTTTGAGCAAAACGATCTGGCTGAACACAACCCAGCGATGCTCTCTAACCTGCTTGTAAAGCTGCGCACCGAATTGGACCACTACGGTGCCCAATTCCCGGTTGGTGAATCCGGGCCGATTCAAATTGAGCTGAATCGATCTCCATGAGCATTACGCTGACAGCTGCATTCGTCCTGATTTTCAGATTGAGCGGCATCACGATCCCTCACTCCGCCAAGAATTCGATCCCGATGCGTGTCTATTCTTCAATCCTTTTCGTCGCCTCCGCATGCGTTTGCGCTCTGCTGCCTTTGACAGGCACTTCGAAGTGCGTTGCCAATGAGAGGCCCAATGTCATCGTGATTCTGGCTGACGATCTGGGCTACGCGGATGTTGGCTTTCACGAGGTGACTAGCGAAGACGTAAGCACGCCCAATCTTGACCGCCTTGCTGCGTCAGGTGTTGTGTTTAGGAATGCTTACGCAGCGTCGCCAGTGTGCAGCAATTCGCGGTTGGCTCTAAGCACCGGTCGCTATCCGCAGCGATGGGGTGCTTATTATTACGGGCAAGGTGGCCTGCCAACGGCCGAGCGGACGATCGCGGAAATGATGCGAGACACCGGGTACCGCACAATGAAGGTAGGCAAAACGCATTTGAACAACGGCCCCAAGCAGGAGCCGACCAAGCACGGTTTCGAACACTCGCTCGCGTTCACGCACCACTCTTGGCACTATCACATGGTAAGCGAGAAGGATGTTGCCGCTTACGAACGCCGAAGTCCCGGCAGCGCGGCTCGTTCCAGGCAGGCACCCTTCGGTCCACTGATCCGCGATGGCAAGACGAAAGAGTCATACGAGAATACGACGACGACCGAGGTCTTTGGGCGTGAGTCAGTGGAATTCGTGCAGCAAAAAAGTGACAAGCCGTTCTATCTACAGTTGGAATTCAACGCCGTTCATACGCCACTGACGCATGCTCCTGAGCAACTGCGAGAGAAATACGGAATCCCGTCGCTTCCGTTCGATCGAAACGCCGACCGCTGGGAGTACCCGATTTGGGATCCGGTGACCCAGCCCGATTTCAACGAGTGGTACGAGCAAACCTGCCACCTTGGAATTGCGGATCCCTATGGTCGGCGGATCTATCTGGCTCACCTTGAACTCATGGACACGGTCATTGGCGAACTCATCGATGCTCTCGAAGCAAAAGGGCTGCGCGAAAACACGCTTATCTTCTTTTCCTCTGACAACGGCGGCTCGAATCAATCTTACGCCAACAACGGCGACATCAACGCTTACAAGTACTGCCTGATGGACGGCGGGATCAAAGTCCCCATGATTCTTTCCTGGCCAGCTCGATTGCCAAGGAACGCCTCCGAAGACGCGGTCGTCACGCATCGAGACCTGTTCCCCAGTTTGGCCGATGTCCTGGACCAGGAATCGCATCTTGAGTTCGACGGCAAGAGCGTGATGCCGCTCCTGGATGGTTCTGTTGAGATGCTCCACGAAGAAGCGTTGTTTTGGGATTGCGGCACGAAGAACGCCACGTGGATCACCATGGACGGTGACTGGAAGTTGGTCTATCGGGAACAGGAACGCGACTACCTGGTCTATGAATTGGACGCGGAGGGTTTGGTCAAAACCAACTTCCGCAAATTGCCAGTGCCGGCAGGCATGCGTCTTTACAACTTGGCAGACGATCCCGGCGAATTGGATGATCTCGCGTCACGCTTTCCGGATCGCGTTGAGCTGATGCAACGCGCGCGTGAGCAATGGCGTTCGCAGATGGCCGCGCCCATCAGTGGCCGAAAAGCCGAGTAGCAATGCGACGATCTCCGCAAATCAATTGACCGTTCTTCATGATCGTATCCGGTGGGTCAAACCTCTCGTCAAAGTGAAACTGCGACGCGGCAGTATCAGGACGAACTGTCAGAGTGCTCTCCTTTGAGTGCCTTTAGCCGCGGTGTCGGCCATGGCACGAGCTGCAGTTGATATACCGCTTCAGTTTCCCGACACCACCAGGATCACCCGCCGCGATCGCGTCCACCGAGGCCTTCAACGCCGTGGCGCGTTCTTGCCAATCCGCCGTCTCACCCATTGGGGGCGTCCGCTTGGCGAGGTCACCATACAGTGTTTGGAACTGCTCGACTAACTCGACCGGTGGATCCTCGCGATAAAGTTCGCGATACAACTTGCTCTCGTGTCCAAGTTGCATCACCTGAGCGATGGTGTAACCACCGTCTTCAGCCTCACCCTCCGGCAGTGGCTGAATGACCAGGGGTTCTTCGACCACTGGCTCTGACGGACCAACGGACGAAGCATCGTTGGGAACTTCAGACTTGACCGTGTCGACGGACGCCGCCTCATCCTCTGACGGAGAGGGACCGCCACATGCCGCCAGCAAGAGCAGTCCGAATAGCATCCCGCGAAGAACAAAGCGGCTCAAAGCCGCATCACTCAGGTTCATGACACTAGCCCGCGGCTGATTGAGAGTCTTCACCCTCATGCGCTGCGTCGAGCATGACGGTACTGAGGGTCACGTAGGTGGTCGTCCAGGCGGCTTTCACGTCATTGGTGAAGGCCTCACCGAGGCCCTGGCCCAACGTCCACAGCAGCGCCTCTCCAACCGTGTTATAGCTTTCATCGGGAACACCATACTCCACGTGTCGACGCCCCAATTCCTGCACAGCCGGCAGGATGGCCTCCAACTTTGTCAGTGAAGTCACAGCAAGGTTGAGAGTCGCCATCAACTTCTTGCCCTGCTCCTTCATATCGCCTTTGAAAAGCGGTTTGAGTGACGGATCCAACTCGAAGAGACGTCCATAAAACAACTCGGCCGCCTGCTCAGAGATCGGTTTCACCTTTTCCCAGGAATCCTGGACCAGTGCGATTTCTTCCGGTGTCATCTTCTACCTTCAATCGAGAATGAAAGGGGCCCACGTGTGGGCCCCATGAAAAAACGTCAAACCATCGCCCCATTCCTACTGAGTCTCGATCCAAGACCCACGTCGAAACACAGTCGGATTCAAAGCGAATCACTGCATTGGCACACGGACAAGAACACCACCCATCACATCGTCCTTTGCGAACTCGGGGTAGTCATCGCCGCGATTGGGGTGATCGTTGTGGCAGGACCAGCAGGCTTCGGCGACGGCACGGTCAGGATACACGGCGACGAAGTACTTCTCATCACCAAGCTCCTCCTCACCATAGAAATTCTCGCCTGGGTTCGCGCTGATAAACTCCAAGGCTTCCTTTTCAAAGTCGCTCTTGGCTTTGTGCTGCTCATTCAGCGGCCATTGGCTGCGCAGCGAATAGGTGAAGCCCGCTTCCGGGTTCTCATCGACCAGCTCCGCCCCCATACGGAACGCTTGAGCAGGGAGCGGGATCGCATTCTCGGTGTCCTGCCAGTACTCGTCCGCTTTCACGGGGGCGTTCTGTTTCTTCAGGTTGGTCACGACATGTTTGGCGTAAACGGTTCTGTCCGCCATCATGACGGCATGCACACCATCGGCGAACTGCTGCGGCGTGATGCCACCAACGGGCATGGTACTCGCTTCACTGGGACTACAACCCGACTGCGTCATCAGGACCGCCGACCCTGTCACCATGACGATGAGGGCTGCACCACAAGACAGTAGTTTCTTAGACATCAAATCTTTCTCCGGGCCTTTGAGGCTGAATCATCACTCACTTCCATCTCCCGCCTGATTCGAAACGCTCGAATCTGATTTGGTTCGTTTGCTCTGCCGACGCGCTCGTTTTGCTTCCTGCTCCACAAACCAGTCGTGAGCCATTTGGACGCTCTCGGTGCGTTCTTCCGGCGCTTGGCTGTAACAGTGCTGTTTGGCCGAGGAATCCGCGAGGGAGCTCAGCGAGTATTCCAGACCATGGCACTGCGTGCAGACTTCACGGGCCATCTTTTCGTTGGGTCGAAGGTTCGAACTCTGATCGTGTTGAACATGGACGACCCCGTCGACATCAACGCGTGGCATGTGACAGGTCGCACAGGAAACCCCTGAGCCCACTTCTCCACTGCCATCGAGCTCGTTGAGCCATAGCTGTGCGTGGGAACTATCGACATAGGCCATCGAGTGGTCATCCGCGTGGCATTTCAAACAGGCTTCCGCGGCGGCATACTTCGTATCGAAACGGTGTCCGTCATGACAGGCACTGCAAGTGAGTTCGCGGTGATGCGCACCAACGTGCATGGGCAAGCGCGCCTGCTGCGGGGTCATCGGTGACATCCCTGCGGCCAATCGCATGCCGTGTTTGCCCTGCAGGAAGGTTTCTGCTTCCGATTCGTGGCACTGCTGGCACGTGCTCAGCGCGACCGTGTTGGTCCATTCCGAAATGTCATTGCTAGGTCCATGGCAGCCGGAGCAGTTCACGCCCGCAGCTGCGTGCGCCGTCTCTTCCCAGTCGGCCATGAGCTTGCGATCGGCCATGGCCTCCTGCGGACCATCGGCACCGGTCAGGTCCAGGGGTGCCGCATCTTTCTGCCCTCTCCAGTACGCGTGTGGCTCGCGCGGCATGACCGATGCCAACTCAAGAAAATCCGGCTCACCAAAGTGATTGTCAAGATACTTCTCGTAGATCGCACGGTTGTCATGGTAGTTGTGACAGCCGGCAGTCGCACAGCTGTCGTAAGCCATACCGGCATGACTCGGACGGCTCTCCGCGACCTCCTGATGGCAATGCCAGCAGTAATCCTGTGGAACCGTGAGACCCATGGTCAGTGTCTGCTCCGGAACATGCTCCCGGTGACATGTCAGACAATCCTGCGCGTCCAAAATGGCAAGCCGAGCCGCGTTGGTAGGGTCGTTGAACTTCTTCGCCGGATGTGTGTCATTGGAATCCTTCAGCTGCTGCCCGTGACAACGAATGCAAGCGTCTTGCATGACATCCGACGCATCGGCGCCGTCGGAAGCGGAAGCGGGATCGTGGCAGGCGTTGCAGTCGAGCTCGATCTGATAGTGGCCGTGGGTTGTCTCACCGGGCAGCCACGCGGACTTCATGCTGCTAGCCGGTGCAACCAACCCATAGGTCATGTAGCCGGCAATCACAAGGTTCACAGCACCCCACAGCAGCCATTTCGGCATGGAGGGGGATGACGCGCAAAACTTCCAAGCTTGGGAGACCTTCTTCAACATCGATCAGTCCGTGAACCAATAGAAGCTGACGATGTGGGCGGCGATCAAGGCCGGCAAAGGCCATGTCACCCACAGGTGGATCTTGGCCAGACGCGGCCGCCAGCGACGCACTGCCATTGCCCATCCTCCCGTAGCCCGATTCTCCAAGCTGCTGGCAACACCCACCGCGCCACCAAAGAGCGCAGCGGCAAGGAAGCAAACTCCCAACACAAAGTTGAGGTTGGCTCCAAGCCTTAAACCCGTGTGAACCATCATGCCAAGCAGCGTGAGGCTCCCAAGGACGCCATGAAGGGCGCGCCAGAATCGATAACTACCCAAGCGCTCCCAACCGGTTCGTTTCCGCAATGAGAAAACCATGCTGATCACGGTGATTCCCAGCAAACTGAAACCACTGATCTGCCGCGCCAGGTCGCTCCGCCACAGGAGATCGATCTTGCGCCAAGCGGATTGAACCGAGTCGGCCATGGCAATCGGCGGCGCCAAAAGCCAGACAGCCATGAGGAGCAAGGCTGAAAAAGAAGCCACGAACAGCGGTGTCACCAATCGTCCCACAGGTGGTGATTCTTCACCCGACGCAAGTGCGCAAACGAGCGAACGACAACTACCACAGGCGGTCGAAGCGCCGCACTGCGATGCGATCGCATCCGGCTCCGTGGTTCCGGCTTGAACCAGTTCTTGAATCACGCCTTTCGTGACTGAGAGACAAGAACAGACCACCGCATCGGCAGGCCACTGGGCAATCGGCAACGCACCACCCGGAGACCAAGGTGAGCCCGTTCGCATGAACCGACGTCGCTGGTGAGGCCAAAGGCGTTGTTGACGATTGATGGCTTGTCGTATTTGCGGCAATTCCTCCCAGGGGCCGACGCATGCCGCACCGACAAGACAGCCCTGCTCAAGCAAAATCTTCCGGTAGCCCGACTCGTCGTGGTGCGTGAGCACGACACCTGCCACGGATTCGCCAATCGAGCGTCCAATCGCGGCAACCTGGACACCGAGCAACTTCAGTTCCGCCGACTCATCAGCACCCTCAAAGCTCGCACTATCATCGCCAGCGAGCCGATCGCTGAGGACATCTGCCATGCGAAAGCACGGAGCGACCAAACCATAGACATGGGATCGAAACGAAACACATTCCCCGATCGCGTGGATCGAAGGATGGCTGGTCCTGAGCTTGGAATCCACGACGATGCCGCCGCGTGACCCCACTTCCAACCCGCTCTTCCGCGCGAGCTCATCATTGGGCCGGACTCCCGCCGCGACAATCAAGATATCGATGTCGAGTGGATCCGCGTTTTCAAACGTCAAACGCAGGCCGCCGTTGCCGCGTTGTTGGATCTCCTTGGAGCGACGCACCAAGTGGACGTCGACCTCCATCTCGTGAATGCGTTCTTTCAGGAAGGACGCCGCCTTGGCGTCCAACTGCTTCGGCATCAACCCCGGCGCCATCTCGATGACGTGAGCACGCAGGCCGAGGTCCTTCAGAACCCGAGCCGCCTCCAACCCGAGCAGTCCACCGCCGAGGACGGCACCACATTTGCAGTCATTCTGCGTGACGTGCTCTCGGATTTCGTTCAAGTCACCCAGTGTTCGATAAACAAACACACCGGGCAGTTCTTTCCCCTTGATCGGCGGCACAAAGGGGTAGGAACCCGTGGCGATCACGGCCTTGTCGAACGCGTGGGCATGGCCCTCCGCGTCAACCGCGATTTGCTTGTCCGGGTCAAGACGATCGATGCGGAGCCCCGTGTGCAACTCGATCTTGTTCTGCTGGTACCAATCCCGACCCGCCAGCAGGAGTTCGGCTTCCGATCGACCTTGGAAATAAGTCGAAAGATTCACCCGGTCATAGGCTGGCCGCGGCTCATCGCCAAAAACCACCGTATCGAAGCGATCAATCGCTCCACTGCGAACCAATCGATCGCAGAGGCCGAATCCAGCCATACCACCCCCAATCACCAACAAACGCTGACGCTGCGTCTGCGGGGTCGGGACCTTCACAGCGGAACCCACCCCGCTCACCACAGATTCTGCGGGAGTCGCGGTGGAGGCAACCAAGTTCAACGGCGGGCTCGCTTCTTCTATCAACCACGGGAGCCAGTTGCCCCCAGGACGAGATCAATGATGAGAAACCGTGCACCGCCTATGCACGCGATCTCGAGAAGCTAACAGTGCGCCAAAGAGGCATGATCTGAACGTTATTTTTGGACTCATCGGGTTGAAAACGTTCAAACCAATTTGTTGTGGTCCCACGTTTGCCCTTGGACGCGATCAGTGTTCGCGGCGGCCCGAACAGGCCTAGGCGGCAGAATGTCACACCACGGTGTCAGGTTGAGGGGTGTGCCAAGAAAAGCAGCAAACAGGTGCGCATAAAAAAAGCGACCGTGTGTCATTGAAAACACACGGCCGCCCTGACAGCAATGGGTCCCGAACGGGCCGGGAAGCACGCTCGTGCTCCCCGACCGAAGGATCAGAGACAGCTTCTAGCTCAGTATCGCATTTGGAACTGCGAGTAGAAGAAGTCCGCGTCGTTGTCCTCATCGGCAGGGCCGATGTTGGGATCGTCGTAGTAGTCACCCGCAGTGAAGTGCGAGTAGCCAATCAAGATGTTCTTGCGAGGACACAAGTTGATGTTGAATGCCACGTCGATCTCGTGACCGAGGTCACGCGACTGAGCCTGCGTTGTGGTCTCGTAAGGAGTCATGACAACGCTGTAAGGCGTGGTGTCTTGGTCCAGCATGAAGTAGTGGTACCACAAGATCATCGTCACCTTGTCACCCAGGGGGGTTGCCGAGAAGACGTTGATGTCGTGCAGGTTACGACGTCCGAAAAGGTCCATGAACCCGTTGTACTTGTGTGCCAGCGGGAATAGGTGATCGTAACCGCCGTCGCCACGGCCAGCTTCCGCGAAGTCTTCTTCGCCAGAAGCCCAGTCATAGTAGAACCAGACCGTGGGGCTCAAGAAGTCGGTTTCGAACTTGCGACCGATACCTGCGGTGATGAACGCCGCACTGTGATCATCATCACCCGCGTTGGCGTTGTCACCGAACTGGAACGCACCTTCGAGATCGTACAAGAATCCGCTATCGGTCTTGCCACTCACTCGAGAGCCGATCGTGTGATAGCTGAAATCGGCGATCGTGTTGTCAAAGCCGAGGTAGTAGGCTTCGAGAGTGCCAAGACCCGTGTTCTTCTGCGTGGCGTAAAGCCCGTAGAACTGAATGTCCTCGTTCGCTTCATCCGCGGAGTCGGGATCAACGGGGACAAACATGGTCCAGAACGCATCCAACGAAGTGTCGCCGTTCTGGTAGAGACCACGGATCCCTTCGAAAGTACGACGGGTGTTGGCCCAGTCAAGAGGCGAAATTGTACGCTGGGCACCGTAGAGCAACTCCTGACGTCCGACACGCAAGGTGAACTTGCCCATGTCGCCGTCGAGCAACTTCACATCCACGAACAGGTTCTGGATGTCCAGATCGTTCTCTTCGATCGGCCGCGGGCCGAAGAATTCGCCCGAGGAGTTTGCATCCAAGACTTCTCCGTAGAAACGAAGCTCATCACAGACCTTCCAGTCAGCGAATAGACGCTGACGTGACAACCAGAAGTTGTCATCGCGGCCCGTGATGCCAACACCGCGGTGATTGCGCTCGTTGTGATAACGGAAGCGGGTTTCACCACCCAGGCTCAAGGTCCCGAGGGGCATGTCCATGTTCTTCAGGCAGTCGCCCCAGAAGGACGGACCATCGTAGCAAGGGTCCTTCAGGTAGCTGAAGTTGTTGCCATAGAAGACGCCAGCGTAGGCGGACTTCATGGCAGCCGTTGCAGCTGCTTTGTCGTCCTTGGTGCAGCAGTTGCACGAGGGTGACTGATAGACCGGGGCTGGGACGTACTCTTCATACACGGGAGCAGGCGGCTCGGATGCTGCGGGTGGCTTCACGACTTCTTCTTCCGCGGTCGCTTCCACTTCGGCGACGGGTGCCGGGTCTTCCAAGTAAGACTGAACGACAACCGTTTCCAAACCGGAACTGGTGATTTCGTCGGCATGAGCGGTTTCGGTGCCGATGACACACGCGGAAAACGCGGGTGTGAGCAGTGCCAAAGCCAAACGCATACGACGCGTTATTGGGCGAGTCATTTGTAAGGCAATCCTTTGATTGGGTCGACGATTTCCAATGATTCCAAAAGGAATCACATTGCCCGTCCCTCGATCCCCGACACCCGTTGGGCACGGTAGATGATGAGTGAGAACCGCCTCGGACGAACAAAGCTTGAGTCCGTAAAGTGATCGGCGATTTCCAACCAAGACCTATGTAGAAACCGGTCCAGAAACCCATTTCTGTTCCTGTTTTCAGGCCCTTTCCGGCTAGCAACCCGCTCAGTCGCTACAAATGGCCGCTCAAAATGATCGCACGTCAAACAGTAACGATCACGCAAAACAACCTCGACTGCGATGGCGGCGCTGTTGTCACTCACTGCAAAGTCTGAAACAACGCCGTGAGATTCCGGGCCAGGCAATTTTTGACGATTAAGGGCCTGCGCGAAAAAGGGTCAGGCAGGTTGAATCGTAACCGCACAGTCCTTGTAGCTTGGCTGGCGACTGTGCGGGTCAAAGTGCGAAAGCGTCAGACAATTCGTTTGCTCATAATGCATGGGCATGAAGGCATGGCCTGCAGGCACTGCTGAACTCAAGAATGCCACCGCCTCAGCTGAACCACGTCGCGATCGAATGGCAAGACGATCCCCGTTGAGCACATCCATCTCATTGGCATCGACCGGATTGATCTCGATGTAGGCCTCATTGGGATACAGTTGTCGGAGCACAGGACTCTTGGAAGTTCGAGTCTGCGTGTGCCACTGACTGACCGTACCGCGGCCCGTCATCAACCAGAACGGAAATTCCTGATCGGGTTCCTCGGGTACATCGGTGATCTGGTCAACGATCAATCGTGCCCGACCATCTGCGTGGAAGAAGCCACCATCTGCAAACAGGCGACGCTGTTGTTCCGGGTCAAACCCGTTGGCATCCTCATGGGACCAGGGCCACTGAATACCTCCACAACGGTCGATGTGTTCATAACCTTCGATTCCGGTGATGTCGCAAGGACGTCCGGCACTCAATTGTTGCATCGATTCGAAAACCGATTCGGGGGTGGTCCACCGCGCGAACATGTCGCCAACGCCCCAGTAGTGGGCAACGCCACGAAAGATCTGAAAATCAGCGAGAGCTAGTCCCGGTGACGTACGGACTTTCTTCACCAATCCGTAGCGGCGTTCGCTGTTGATGAAAGTGCCTTCCTTCTCCGACCATCCCGCAGCGGGTAAGACCAAGTCCGCGTGCCGCACGGTGTGCGCGGTGTGGTACATGTCCTGGACAACCAAAAAATCCAGGCGGTCCAAGAGATCTCGCGTGTGATCCTGGTCGATCCAGCTGTGGGCCGGGTTGGTGGCGATGACCCAAAGCCCTCGAATCTCACCCCGCTCAATCCCTTCGATGATTCGGTCATACGACCAGCTGTCCTGAGTGGGAATACGATCCACATCGATTCCCAAGATGTCCGCCACCTCCCGCCGGTGCTGTTCGTTTTGAAACTGTCGGTGCCCCAGCAGATTTGTTGTGTTGCTCCAGAGCCGGGAACCCATCGCATTGCATTGGCCTGTGATGCTGTTTGCCCCCGTCCCCGGGCGTCCAATGTTTCCCGTTATCAAGGCGATGTTGATGATGGCTTGAGCCGTGCGCACCCCTTCGTAGCTTTGATTGACGCCCATCGTCCACCAGAGCGATGTGGCTTCCGCACGCCCGATCTTCTCCGCAACGCGTCTCAACTGATCGGGTTCCAAGCCCGCTTCTTCCGCAACCGCGTCAACTGAAAATGACGCCACATGTTGTCGAAGCTCTTCGAATCCAACCGTATGCTGCTCAATAAACTGCTGATCGGTAAAACCACGCTGAATCAACTCGTTTGTGATGGCATACAAGACCCGCAAATCATTCTTCGGTCGCAGCGCCACATGCTCCGTCGCTGCCATCGCCGTTTCGGTTCGCCGCGGGTCCAACACGATGATTTCGGGCGACTTCTTATTGCGCAGCACCCGTTCCCACATGATCGGGTGCCCAATGCAGGGGTTGGCACCCACGAACACCATACAATCACTCTGCTCAAAGTCGTCGTAGGTGTAGGGCGGGGCATCAAAGCCAAACGACTGCTTGTAAGCCGTGACAGCCGTCGCCATGCATTGTCGTGTGTTGCCATCGCCGTGGACGATGCCCATGCCAAACTTGGCCAAAGATCCCAAGAAGGCCATTTCCTCGCAGGGGATCTGCCCCGTCGAAAGGAAGGCGACTGACTCGGGCCCGTTGAACTCTTGCACTTGCTTGAAGCGTTCGCAGAAAGTTTTGAGGGCGGTATCCCAATCCACCGGTTTCATCTCACCGTCGGCCTGACGAAGCAAGGGTTGCGTCGCCCGATCGTCGGACTCCAAAACACGGAGTGCTTCCCAGCCTTTGGGACAAGCCATTCCCAGGTTAACGGGGTAAGCAGTTTCGGGAGTCAGACCGACGGCATGACCGTCACGAATGTGAAGACGTAGTCCACAACCGGTCGCGCAGAAACCGCACGTCGCAGTCGTTGTTTTATCCGCTTGCAACGTCTCTGGCGTCATTCCCAGACCATGGTCACCCGGACGAAGCAATAGCTCACGTGTCATCGAACCATCACGTCGCTGCAGGATCTGCGGCAACTGAAAATACTTCGACGCCCGTTCCCGATCCGTCAAGTCGAGGCCAACCGGGGTGGCGGAAGCACTCTGGCCATCGGCAAGGCTCATCGGAACACTCCTCTCATCGAATGATGCCGGTCATCGAATCGTGCCAGGCATCCGGTCATACACGACGGACATGAAATAGAGCAGTCGCTCAAGAATCTCACTTGCAACCACAACCAGCGCCGTCGCTATGCAGAGCGCGAGTGCCCACCACGTGTCTGCAGCGAACGCGACCGCGACTGCCGTGACGAGGAAGCTCAAGACGGCCAATGCACCAAAGACCAAGCGGCTGTCTCGCAAGTGTCGAAGCTGCGTTCGAATGAGCCGGCGGCTCCGCTTGGTATGAGGATGATCCGTGGGAAGGACAGGCCCCAAGCTACGCTTCCACTCCCACGCAAGTTTCCAAGCCGCCAGCCCACCGGCGAGCAAAAGCCCAAACGCCAACCACGGGCCTGCACCCGAAGACTCTGCGGAAAGAAACCGATCGGCGATCAGGACTGTCGGTGCCGTCACCGCAACACCTCCCAGTCCAATCGTCGCGGCAAACTGAGGCAATGTGCGCCGACTTCGCCAGAGTGGACGCTGCGTCGCGATGTAGATCATCGCACTGCTATACAAACCGACCATGCCAATCGGAATCGATAGTCCGAGACAGAGCTTGGCCAACCAAGGAGGCAACCAAGCATCCACCGCCTCCGTGACACTCACCGGCAACCAATCCGACACGAACGGATAGCCCAACAAGGCCACTGCCAGCGACAACACGCCCACATACTTGCCGAGCACGACCGCTTCCCGCGACAACCAACTGGTTCGTAAACCCAAAAAGACACGCCACGCACGCAGCGGTTGCCCCAAGTGAAGCGGCGCCAGATTCAAGCCAAACCCGCCCACCAAGAGAGACGCGATCGCAACGGCCGCCGTCGTGGCGGCGGGCATCTCGGGTCCACTCAACATCATGCCGGCCGCGATCAACCGTTCGACGAGAATCATCCCCACACTCATCTGGGTTGCGACCAGCAACGCGGCCAGTGGCCAGTGACTCTCAGCAACCTCATCCAGCCCACCGTCCTGAGGCAGGGCCGCATCCAGAGAACGCTGCGAAGTGTAAATCGTGGTGGGGCGTGTGATTTGGGAAGGGGGCGCTCCCGGGGCCAAAGCCTTGTTTCCTTCAATCGCTCCCTGGTCCTTGGCCACCAATCGAATGCGAATGGCCTCGTTGGGGCAAGACTGAACACAAGCAGGCGCCTCACCGGAAGAAAGTCGGTTGTGGCACATGTCGCACTTTCGAACGATCCCAAGGCGTTTGCTGTACTTGGGTACCTCGTAGGGACACATCATCGTGCAATACTTGCAACCGATACACTGGTCATCCAGATGCCGCACGATGCCAGTGACCGGGTCTTTGTCATAGGCCTTCACCGGACAACCGTTTAAGCAACCGGGGTCTTCGCAGTGATGACAGGCGGTCGTCACATGTTGAATCCCAACAGCCTGCGGGGCCACCGTGGATTCCAACCCGCCGTCACCATGATTGATTTCATTCGGCTGCCCGAGCGTCAAAGTGCCGACACGACGCCAGCTTTCATCCTCTTCCAATCCATTGAGCGTGTGACAGGCAACGACGCAAGCTTTGCAACCGCTGCAAGCATCCAAGTCCACTTCGAACGCGAACTGCTCGGAGTCACTGGGTGCCGTGGCGGGAAGCAGCGATTGGTAGTAGCGCGCCTGTGCCGGCAAACCAGATAGACTCCAATCCTCATCTGTTTCCTGGTCGGTCTCCGCCAATGCAGTCGCATCGTGAAGCCCCGCGTCATGCGCGTGTGAGAACCGTTCCACGGCTGTGAGTTGTTGCTGATCTTGCATCAACAAACTCACAATATCGAGGTTGCCCTCGGCCACCTGATCCAGATTCAACGTGGAACCAAGCGATGGCAGAGCGCCCGTGGAAGAGGAAGACGATCCCGCAGTTGTAGCCGACATTCTGACCACGCCCTCAGAACAACAAGGCGACAAAACCCGTCAACTCCGATCCTCGAAACTGAGGGATCGCCAAACCACAGCGCGGTGAGTCTGAATCGGGATCCACCTCTCGAACACCCATCCAATCGGCAGGTGACTCACTAAGCACGGCTCCACGGGCAGCCGTCAATTTGCTGGCCCAACCGACTTCGCTCGAACATTTTGATCCGTTCGGAAGCACAAAGCCCTCCGCTAATCCTCGATAAGAGCCGCCGAGCAACTCAAAATCATCGCCGGATCGATGCCACACTTCAAAACCCCTCGCGATCGGCGTGCGACCGGAGCTAATGAGCAAAACACTCGCGATGAAATCGGCATCGACCACAGGAAAACCGATCGCGGTTTGAAGCAGGTCTGCGGAAGCACCGGCTGCGCGTAGGAAACCAGGATGGTTGCTCAGATCATCATGGATGACACCAACGCCCTTCTCCCACACTTGCCCGGGCAGCCCTGTTCCCCGCTCAAAACGAACAAACGAGCTGACATTGTGAAACCGTTCCATCTTCCCGTAGTAACCGGAGGCCAGATGGACTTCCTCATACGGCCCGATGGGCCGCCAAACCTCGAACACCCCCACGGGTTCCGCCGCATCCACCTCGGGAGGAAGTGTCTTTGTCGCGCACAGAACCACGATGGACGTCAACGAGCCATCGCAAAAGACGGGAACCCCGAATGCCGCCGCCGCATCGTTGGGTAGCAGCGTGGCATCCTCCGTCACCAAGGGCGTCTTGAATTCGATGATCTCCGAAAGCCAGGGATCCAACTGTCCAACACCCGCCTTCTCGATCCCACTCCCCTGAACCGGCAAAACATGAACGCCGGACAGAAAACTGTTGACGGGAAGCTGCACCTGAGTCGCCATGTTCATACGCTCGACAAGGCCTCTTCCGATTGCTTGGTACCGCCGCTCTCGGCACCCGCCTTCTTGGCACCCGAGGCCGAGCCAGCTTCCGCGGCCTTCTGCGCTTCCCTTGCTTCCGCATCCGCCTTGAGTTTCTTGTGATCCTGGTCCTCCAAGAACTGAATCATGTCACCACGAAGGTTGTAGTACTCCGGGTGCTCCAGCACGTCGGTGCGAACACGCGGTCGCTCGAATGGGATCTCGAATATCTGACCCACGCGTGCTCGAGGACCGTTGGTCATCATGACAACGCGGTCGCTCATGAAAAGCGCTTCATCAACGTCGTGTGTGATCATCAGCGTCGTCACACGATCCTTGATGAGGATCTCGAGCAAGACCTCCTGAAGCTCCATTCGCGTCAAGGAATCCAACATCCCAAAGGGTTCATCCAACAGGAGCATCTTGGGTCGCAATGCGAAGGCCCTTGCGATGCCAACACGCTGCTGCATTCCCTGGCTCAGATCCGCCGCACGCACATCCAGGCTGTTGCCGAGTCCCACGAGTGAGAGGTAATAACCCGCCATGTCACGTCGCTGAGCGCGGGTCGCATCGGGATACACCTGATCGACACCGAGCAGCACGTTGTCCATCGCCGTCATCCAAGGCATCAGACAAGGAGACTGAAAAACAACACCCCGATCAGGCCCTGGGCCCTCAATCTCACGTTTCTCAATCACAACCCCCCCCGTGGTGATCGGATTGAGGCCCGCGACCATCGTCAGCACGGTGCTCTTGCCACAGCCACTGTGCCCGAGCAGACAGACGTACTCACCCAAGTTCATGTTGAGATTGAACTCTTCCACAATGACGGCGGGGCCATTGGGAGTGTCATAGGTTTTTCCGAGATTGAACATCTCGACATAGCCGGGCATTGCGTTCCCTTTTCAGTGGTGAAGGCTTGGATGAGACGGAACCGCTGGTGCTCAGGCGGGCGAGTTCAAGATGACTTTCCGCGGCAACGACAAGTCCTTGGGTTCGATATCGGGGCGCTCAATGGCCGCGGTGGTCGACAGCGCCGCTTCACGCTTGCGCGACTTGGTGCGAACCGCCACCAGGTAGTTCGTCACGGCGTTGCGTAACTGCTTGAAGGTTTCGTTGTGGTTGAGTTCCGCTTTATCGCGTGGGCGATCCAGACCCACCGTGAATGCCGGACCGAGGTTGGCATTGGGGCCTGGGTTGAGGGGCACGATCCGGTCCGCGACGAGGATCGCCTCATCCACGTCGTTGGTGATCATCAGGCAAGTCTGGCGCTCCTCTTCCCAGATCTTCAGGATCTCATCCTGCAGCACACTTCGTGTGAGTGCATCGAGCGCGGAGAGCGGCTCATCCAGCAACAAGACTTTTGGTTTCATTGCCAGGGTCCGCGCCAGAGAAACGCGTTGACGCATTCCCCCGGAAAGCTCATGCGGACGCCGGTGGACCGCATGCGTCAGCCCGACCATCTCGATGAACTTATCAACATGGTCGCGCCGTTCCGCCTTCGTCCAACTCGCGAAGACCCGATCCACTGAAAGCGCGATGTTGCCACGCACGGTCAGCCAAGGAAGCAACGAGTAATTCTGGAAGACCAAACCACGTTCCGCACTCGGCGCGGTGATCACCTCGCCATCCATCGTGATCTCGCCTGAATCAGGGCGAATGAGACCCGCGATCAACTGCGTCAACGTGGTTTTCCCGCTGCCGGAGAAACCGACCACGGCCAAAAACTCACCTTCCCGAAGGTTCAGGTTGATCCCATTGAGCACCTCATTGCGAGTCACACCACTTCCATAGCCTTTGCAGACATTTCGAAGTGTGATGATCGGCTTGGGAGCTGAAGAGACGACTTCCTTTGAAGCCGCTGCCGGTTGAGAGACCGGTTCTTGAGTCACGACGGCATTCATGGAACTTCCTTCGCGTGTCATAGAAGAGTGAACAAAGCAGCCTGTCCACAGATCAGGCAGCCGCCGTCGGATTCCCGAAGCTCACCAGGTTTCGCAAACAGATCATGATGCGATCCAGCACCAGACCGATGATTCCAATGATGATCACGCTGAACGCGATCCGAGCGTAGGTCTGAGAACTCCCGTTCTGAAACTCGTCCCAAACAAACTTCCCGAGACCGGGATTCTGGGCAAGCATGTCCGCCGCGATCAGCACCATCCAGCCAACACCCAGGCTGATCCGCAATCCAGCGAACATCAGCGGGAGACTGGCAGGCAGAATGATCTTGAACAGCTGTTGAAACCAGGACAGACGCAAGACTTTCGCCACATTGATGTAATCCTTGTCCACGCTGGCAACGCCCAAGGTCGTGTTGACGAGCGTGGGCCAAAGCGAACACAGCGAAACGGTGACCGCGGAGATCAAGAAGGCCTTCTCAAACCAGTTCTCATCGGCATTGGAACCCGCGTACGCCCAGATGATCACCAGACCGGCCAGTGGCAGCCAAGCGAGCGGCGAAACTGGCTTGAACACCTGAATAAACGGATTGAGTGCCGCATTGAACCAAGGGCTCATCCCGCACAACACGCCCAACGGAACCGCAATCAACGTGGCGATGGCGAAGCCGAAGAACACGGTCTTCAAGCTCGTCACGATCTGATCGACAAACGTGGGAGCACTCGAAGGAACAAAGTTGGCAGCTCGAACAGCCTGCTTCTTGAAGGACATGGCATTGGCCAGCATCTGCTCTTTCTTCGCGCCGCTTGCGGACGCTGCAGCCGACTCCAAAGCGTTCGCCTTAGCCATGGCCTGGACGGCCTCTTGCGACTTGGCCAGCTTCTGAGCCCGATCAGCCGCTTTTTGCTCGTTGTGCATCCGGAACAACTCGACGCCCGCGTTCCAGGTGGCCATCGGACCCGGCAACTGGGCACTGCCCGTCACAATCCCACGGGCGGCAACGGACCAAAAGAGGAGGAAGAGAATGACCGTGACGATCGGCAGCAAGATGAACTTGCTGATCCCAACCATCTGTTCCTTGGGATCTTCGCCCGCTGCCAGTCGCACGAATGGCTCCAGTACAGGGAGCCCCGCCACGTTGCAAAACTTGAGTGCCTTACCGCGTAAATTCATTTCAATCCAGAAAAGTCTTCAAAGAGTTAATCGATGAGGTGGAAAAGGGTGTGCTCAACGCAGCCGCGTCGAACACACCCGTTCAGAGAACCAGACACCCGGAGGCGCCTTGATTGAGATCACTCTTTGTGGCCAATCTCGAAACTTGAGAGATAGCCCAAGGGATCCTTGGCGTCGTACTTCTTCCCATCAATGAAGTCGGTGGTGGCTTCCCGGTAGCCGTCATAATCCGGCGCCGGTATATCACTCGCGGCTAGCTTGCCTTCACTGATCAACATATCAGCGGCCTTACGATAGATATCAGGACGGTAAATCTTCTTCGCCGTCTCTTCGTACCACTCAGCCGGCTTCGGCTCGGTGATCTGACCCCAACGACGCATCTGCGTCAGGAACCAGATGCAATCGCTGTAGTGCGGGTAGGTCGCGTAGTGCTTGAAGAACACATTGAAGTCGGGCATGGGACGCACGTCGGTCTTTTGGAACACAAACGTTCCCGTCATGCTGTTGTCGATCACGTCCTCATCAGCACCAACGTAGTCCTTCATGCTCAAGATCTTGCAGGCTTCCTGACGGTTGAGGAAGTTCCCCTCGTCATCGACCGCATCGAGCCACTTACCAGCTCGCATGAGCGCCTTCACAACGGCAATGTGCGTGTTGGGATGCTTCTCATCCCATTCCTTCGTGACACCAAAGACTTTTTCCGGGTTGTTCTTCCAGATGTCATAGTTCGTGGTCACGGGAACGCCGATTCCCTTCACAACAGCCTGCTGGTTCCAAGGCTCACCGACGCAGTAACCAAAGATGGTTCCCGCTTCCAGTGTTGCCGGCATCTGCGGCGGCGGTGTCACCGAGAGAAGAACGTCAGCGTCGACGACGCCCTGAATGTTCTCGGCGGTGTACATGCCCGGGTGAATCCCGGCCGCTGCAAGCCAGTAACGGATCTCGTAGTTGTGCGTGCTAACGGGGAACACCATTCCCATCGGGAAATCTTTGCCCTGCGCCTGATACTCAGCAACGATCGGCTTGAGTGAGTCAGCCGTGATCGGGTGCTTGGGGGTCTCTGACTTCAGTGCAGCATCGTTCTCCTGCATCTTCGCCCAGATCTCGTTGCTAACCGTGATACCGTTGCCGTTGTAGTCGAGACTGTACGCCGTGATGATGTCCGCCTTCGTCCCGAAACCGATCGTCGCTCCGATGGGCTGACCTGAGAGCATGTGTGCTCCGTCGAGCTGCCCATCAATCACGCGGTCCAGCAAGACCTTCCAGTTCGATTGAGCCTCGATCTCGACGTTGAGCCCTTCATCTGCGAAGTAGCCCTTCTCCTTCGCGATCACCAGGGGAGCACAGTCCGTCAACTTGATGAAACCAAACTTCAGATCGCTCTTCTCGAGATCGAGCTGAGTCGCCCCATCTTCCGCCAACGCTTCGATGTCCATTTCCGAGACGTCGACCTGGCTTGCGGCGCTCTCAAGGTCATCCAGGGTGATGTCGCCACTCGAGCAACCGACCAAGGCGACGGCCATCACGGCCAGGAGGCATGCCAAGCCCGGAGAGAGAAGGCGAAAAATCGAAGAACCGGGCCGTCGGGGGCGCTGCCCAAGCTTGGCAGCAATGGAGCTGTTGGTTTGCACCGTTTGTTTTTCCTTTGACGCAGAGAAGCGATTGTGAAATGAGCGGGGACGCATCTCTGCGTCGTTTCACGGCGGTAGGGCACAAACCGGACCAGTCAAATCCGGCAAGCTTCTTTTTTTCGCAATGTGGTTTTGAATTCCCTTATGGGCATGTCAGTGCCCCGCAAAGTCGTCGGATGGGCAGTCGCGCCGCGCACTTCGTCTCCGCCAATGCCCCCTGTCACGACTTGTGGGACGCGTGAAACTGCCCGCAGATTGGGCACACTGCGGGACGCTTTGCCCGCGTTCGATGCAACCCGCGTGGGTTCTGCCCCGTTCGTCGCAGGACCCATCGATGCGACGGTTCCCCTGTCCTCAGTGAATCGCAAGCGATTACGCAAACAATGACGCCCAAACGGGGACGTGCTGTCCAAGGGGATCCTTGGGCGGCAAAGCCCAGGAGAGAGGTGAAACCAATGCAATCTGCGTCAGCCGATTGCCTGGTGGATGCTACCGGTTTGCGTGTCGAGTATCCTAGCGTGCTGCCCGGGAGCGTCGCGTTGAACGAGTGTGCTTCCATCGACCGGAAGCCCCTCCCGTAGGACTATCATTCTTCCCTCCGTGAAGAATGGCACGGAATCGAGTTCTTGGGCGTTATTGGAGCGTTTGGCGGATCGTGATCCTCGGAGTGTTTCCCAGGCTCTTCTCTTCTCCTTCCCGATCATCCCTTCTTCCCGCGGAGACTGCGGTCGATGAATTCCCGTTTGCGTGCCCTTTCGCGTCGCCTCTTTGCGTTTCCCATTCAACTATCTGGACCTCGTTTGGTCCGCGTCCTGGCCGTATGTGCCGTGCTCGGTTTGATCCTCTCGTTGGCCTCCAGCGCAGTCGCGCAAGACGACGCGATGGCCGAGTTTGGTGGTGCTGCGGAAGAGGCGCCTGCCCCGCCTGCGGATCAGCCCGCCGCCGACCCGGCAGCTCAACCCGCCGGAGGTGGTGGTGGCGCCGCGCCCAGTCAGTCTTTGCTGGGATGGGTCATCGAATCCTTGGGGTGGGGATACCTGAGCGTCTTTCTGATTCTTTCGCTGACTTTGGTTTCGCTCTTCGTCATGAACATGTTGGCGGCACGACGTGACACGTTGTGTCCGCAGGAGCTGATCGAAGACTTTGACCTGAAACTCAGCGAAAATGACAACCAAGGTGCCTACGACCTCGCCAAGAATGATGAGTCGGTTTTGGGGCAGGTCCTGGCGGCTGGATTGGCACGACTGAATCGGGGATACAGCAAAGCGTTGGAGGCGATGCAGGAAGTGGGTGAGGAAGAAAGCATGAAACTGGAACACCGCCTCTCCTACATGGCCCTGATCGGCAACCTCTCGCCCATGATTGGACTCTTTGGGACGGTCCAGGGCATGATCACCTCGTTTCAGGTGATTGCCGTGGGTGGTTCAACACCCAAGCCCGCGGAACTCGCCGGCGGTATTTCAACTGCGTTGTTCACAACCCTGGTTGGTTTGGCCGTCGCCATTCCTGCCATCGCAGCCTACAACATCCTACGAAATCGCGTCTCGCGTCTGCTCCTGGAAGTCGGCATGGAAAGCGAGAACCTGATGAGTCGATTTGAGGACCTGAATCCGAAAGCCGGAGCCCGCTAGGCATGAGGGTCAAATCCAAGAAGGTCGATCTGGCCGAGGGTGACCTGACACCGATGATCGACATGACGTTTCAGTTGATTGCGTTCTTCATGGTGCTGATCAACTTTGCGCAGACAGAAGCGAACGACAACGTGGTGCTGCCCAACAGCCAGTTGGTCAAACCGCCGGAGGAGGCTTTGGAATTCCCGATTATTTTGCACATCGGCTCAGATGGTCGTGTTTATCTGGGTGCCGATGACTTCACGGCCGAAACACTCCGTATCGGCTTGGATCGGGAACTTGCCGTGATCCGTGCCGAAGGGAAATCGCCCGCCGATGCCAACGTGATCATACGAGCGCATAAGAACGTTGCGGCTGGCGAAGTGCAAGAGATCATCCGCGTCGCCCAGGATTCCAAGCTGGAACGCTTTTCGCTCCGGGTAAAAGAGGACCGCAGCTGATGAAAGTGCGCAATCGCGAAGAGGGAATGAAGAACGAACTGAACATGACCAGCATGATCGACATTGTCTTTCTGCTGCTCGTGTTCTTTGTCATGACCTTCAAGATCGTTGAGATGGAGGGCGATTTTAGCATCCGGATGCCCCTGGCCAACGATTCCACTTCGGTGGTTGACCCGACCGACTTGCCTCTAAAATTGCGGCTACGAGCGGACTCGACCGGTTCCTTGTCCGCGATGGAGCTGAATGAGATCTCCTTGGGAAACTCCCAGGACAGCTTCACGCAATTGCGTGCTAATGTGATCGGATTGTTGGGAACATCCGCACCGGTCGAGGAAGAGGCCGGCGACGGGCCCGAAATTGAAATCGACACGGATTACAACTTGCGATACGAGTATGTGATCGAGGCGATCACGGCGGTCAGTGGTTACAAGGACGGGGACCAAGTCGTCAAGCTGATCGAGAAAATCAAATTCGCAAAACCACGTCGCTAGGACATTGGCGTGATTCTTCTGTTGGACAACTACGACTCGTTCGTACATAACCTAGCCCGCTATCTTCGTCTCACGGGCTGTGACACTCACGTGGTGCGGAGTGATCGGATTTCCGTGGATGCGATCCATCGGCTGAATCCATCCGCGATTGTCTTATCCCCCGGACCTCAGGGGCCGCAGCAAGCGGGTTGTTGCTTGGAGGTCGTCCAACGCTTGATGGGACGCGTGCCAATCCTGGGTGTGTGTTTGGGTCATCAAACCATCGCGGCAGCGTTGGGCGCCCACGTGGCACCGGGACCGCCCGTTCACGGGATAGCATCCGCCATCACGCATGGACAATCAGGTTTGTTTGCCGGATTGCCCTCGCCGCTGCGAGTGGGCCGTTATCATTCGTTGTGCGTGACCGAGGCCAGTCTGCCTGAGTCGCTTCAGGTTGACGCACGGACGGTTTCGGAAGACGGCGACGTGGTGATGGCGATCTCCGATGCATCGAAGTGTCTGTACGGCGTCCAGTTCCATCCCGAGTCGCTGCTGACCGAACATGGTCAGACAATGATCGACCGATTCGTGTCCTTAGCGCGAACCTGGAACGAACGGCGCTGTGCGCAGGCACTATCCCATGCCCTGAACCCGGGTTGGCGAGCGACAGCGACGGTAACGGCCCCGCAGTGGCATGCGGTGCCAGCTTCCAGTCCCAAACCCAATCCGACGCGTGTTGGACCGGAAGTCTTGTGTGGCTGGCTCGCCGACGATCATCCGACATGTGCGGCCGGTCGCTTGGTTTGGGAAGCCGTGGCGTGATTCTGGAGTCGTTGGTCACAACGCAAAACACGGACGGGCAAGTCAACCTGGCCCCGCTGGGCCCCATCGTTGCCGACTCGTTCGCCGACGAAACGATGCCGGAGTTTCTGCTGCGTCCCTATCAGGGTTCGCAAACCTGCGCCAACTTGCTGTCGGAGCGACGTGCCACGATTCACGTCGTGGACGATGTCTTGTTGATCGCACAAACGGCCGTCGGCTCCGTCGATCTTCGTGATCGCATCGAGCCGATGTCGATTGAGGGTGCTGCCTATCATCGGCTGAAACGGTGCCATCGCTGGTTCGCTGCGGAGGTCGTCTCCGTGGAGGAGGATCCGCCCCGCTACGAGATGAAAGCCCGAACAATCCAGTCAGGTTGCGTTGACGCGTTCTTTGGTTTCAACCGCGCAAAACACGTGATCATTGAGCTGTCAGTGTTAGCCACCCGTGTTGGTTTGGTGCCGGATCGCGACATCGTCTCAAAGTGCCGCGAAAGCATCACGATCATCGACAAGACGGCGGGTCGACGCGAACGAGAAGCATTTGTCTTGCTCTGGCGTCACATAGCGAAGGCGATCCCCGGTTTCGACGAAGCATGCCCGCTGGGACAAGCGAGTCCCATGAGGTCTGGCGGAGCAAGCTCGTGAATCGTGTTGGCATTCGCGGCATCGAAATCACGACTCCTGCCCGCCTTCACTTTGGTTTGCTGGATGTGCGTCCGCCCTTTGGCGGTTGCGGTGTGATGGTGGAAGAGCCCATCACGCGCGTTCGAGCCACACGATGCGACGAGCTTTGCATCGACGCCAGACTTCAGTCTCGCTGGGAACAGCTGCAACCCGCGCTGAGGCGCGTCATCGGGCGTCCCATCGAGGGAGTTCGATTGGACTTGCTCGCCAGCCCGCCAGCGCACAACGGTCTTGGCAGTGGAACTCAGCTGAGCCTGGCAATGGTCGAGGCCGTGTGGAGCTTGCTTGGAGGCCGACCCCATCTGGAAGACCTAGTTCGCATCGCGGACCGCAGGCGTCGATCGGCGGTCGGATCGATGGGCTACCTTCGAGGGAGCTTTGTTGTCGAAGGATTGATTCGTCAGGACAGTCCCGGCGACGTGGGTGTGACGCCAGACATTCCCGAAGCGCCAGACATTCCCGAAGCTTGGCGTGTTGCGCTCGTGCTCCCTGCCGAGGAAGAGGGCGTGGAACCCGTTGAAACGGTTTCAGGCCAAGCCGAGCAAACCCACTTTGACGCGTTGCCATCCGCGACGAAACGCCAACGCGAAGAAATGGAACGAGGGATCGTGATGGAGATGATGCCGTCGCTCGAGCTTGGCGACTTTCAGCGATTCACGGACGCCGTGCAGATATACAACCGGCTGAGCGGGCAGTTGTTTGCACCGGTCCAAGGCGGCCCCTATCGATCTTTGTCGAAACGATGGATTGAGACACTCACCGCGATGGGATACCAAGGCGCCGGACAAAGCAGTTGGGGACCCGGGGTGTTTGCTTGGCACGCAAGTGAAGCGGATGCCCATCAATGCCGCGAGGCATGGGATGTCCCTGGGTCACGGATGTTGATCACCAAGCCCACCTCTTCAGGTCGCCGGCTCAAGCTCATTAACGACGAAGATTGAGCAGCTCGTCGATCAACTGCTGCGTGGTCGTGATCACACGACTGTTTCCACGGTACTGCGTGCTAGCCAAGACAAGTTCGACCAGGTCATCCCCAATGTCGGTATTGGAAAGCTCCAAAGCGCCACCGATGACACTGCCGATACCGTTCTCTCCAGGTTGACCTTGGACGGGCAAACCGGTGTTCACCCCTTCGGCATAGAGATTCAAACCCCGCGCTTCCAAACCAGCCGGGTTAGCAAAGCGAGCCAACTGCAGTTGCCCGAGGTCACGTGAGATACCATTGGAGAAAACGCCCCGAAGTGTGCCGTCTTCACCCACAATGAAGCTGTTCAGCACACCCGGCTCACTACCGTCTTGGGTCGTTGCGGCGAGGGATGCTTCTTGCGTCGCCAGACCGGAAACAAGGCTGAAGTCCATTTCGAACTGAAGGGGCGTCACACTCGGAAGGCCTTCCCGATTGATTGCAATGGTGCTCTCGGTGGCGGTCACGAAGTTGCCGTTGCCGTCGAATCGGATGAGTCCCGTGCCCACGGAGATTTCATTGCTGCCCGGAACGGCGTTGTCGGGGCTGTCGGCGTACCAACGATAAACGGTTGCCTCGTCATCACGGCTCTCGAGCGTCGCCGTCACGCGAACATTGATGGGCACGCCCAGACTGTCGTAAACAACAAAGTCACTGGTGGCGGATTGTCCGGCCGCTTCTTGCAGGGTGCCGAAGGCGAGATTCGGCGTGGTGACCGCACCAAGCTGATCCGTGAATCGGAAGGCAGAAAGGTCGATTTCCACTGCGTTATCTTCACCCGTATTGGAAACGATCCGAATCGCTCCGTTGACGATGGACGCACCCGGTGAAAGGGTCCCTGTTTCACCGGGAATGTCGTTCTGAGATGCCGGGATCGGATTCTGCGAATCCACTTGCAGCACTTGGATTCCGGATGCATCGCTGAGAAAGTCCAGATAGTCCTGGACTGTCGACGTGGCCACCACTTCAAACGTTTTTGTGCCCAGACTTCGGCCACCTTTGCGTCCGGTGTAGGACAGCGTGCCCTCGCTGAAGATTTGCTCATAGTTAAGCCCATCGCGTTTGAGCACGTCTGTCAGCAAGGTGCTGCTATTGATGCCGGGTCCATCCAAGTTGAGCAGTTGGTTTCCCACCGCGTTCAGATCCGCGATGTCGGCATCCGCGCGGCCATCCGTGAAGGTGTCGCCGGGTGCCACCGTGCCGACCAGGTAAAAGTTGTTTTGATCGCCGGCAAGGTTGCGATAGATCCGAATCTCGTCATACGCCGGGAAACCACCTCCTGCCGGTGGCGTCGGCGGGGTCGGGAAGTTGCTGAGTGTGATGCGACCATCGACAATGCTTCGCGGTCCCAAGAACTCACTGGGTCGACTTTCCGCGTCACCATCACGATGGTACGTGATCATGTAGGTGTAGTTGCCCGTCAGGTTCTCGTCGTTCAGCGCGGTGCCGGAAAGAGCGGTGGCACCCGTGTCGTTGTAGGAACCACCCGCGGGCGCCGCATCCAACAGGAAGAAGTCACTTCCGTTGGCGGACGTGCGGTAGATGTTGACCGTGTTGAAACCACCCACCACCGAATCGGATGGAAGATTGGCGATGCCGACGGAACCCGCCGCACCCACCGTCACCGCGACGGGTGAACTGGGTGGCGCTTCGTTTCCATTGCCGTCCACCAACGCGAAGCGATACTGATAATCGCCGGCCGTGAGTGTGCCGCCGCCTCCGGGTGTGGCCGTCAGTCCCGCGACGTCCGCAACGGGTGCCGTGTTAAGCGAGACGCCCGTGGAATCCGGGCGCGGCACTAAGCCATTCCCCAGCGTGATACTCTCGATCACCTGGCTGGTGTCGGCGATCTCGCCCTCGGGTGTCAGCGTACCCTCGAACGTCACGTTCTCGGTCGCCTTCGCAACGGTCTTCGTTCCCAGCGGAACACTGAGTGGAACCAACTCTGACGTTTGCAATCGGAACTGGTCGTCGATCCCGTAACCCAGCAGTCGTTGCCCGGTCGCGTTGACGAGTTCCGCGTCACTGTTGAGCTTGAAGATCCCGTTGCGCGTGTAGAGCTGTTCGCCATCTGCCGCCTGGACTTGAAAGAACCCGGCACCCTGAATGGCCAAGTCGCTGCTGCTGCTGCTGATCTCGATGGTGCCCTGGTTGTGATTGGCCGCGATCTCGGCGACTTGAACACCCAACCCAATCTGACGTGGATTCGTACCGCCGTTGTTCGCCGACGGCCCGGCACCAAGCGAAAGCGTCTGCAGGAACTGCGTTCCGAAGACCACATCCGACGATTTGAAGCCGACGGTCTGCGAGTTCGCCAAATTGTTGCCGATCACATCAATCTGTGTTTCGGCGGCGGCCAATCCCGTCAGTGCCGTGGTCAATGCGGACTGCAGTCCCATATCGCTCTCCCTCGCGGTAGGTTCGCGTGGGCGACACTTCAATCGTCAAAGTTCGCCCAGTCTCAAAAACCAAACATCCTGGGAGAGAATCGACCGTCGCGACAAGAAAACTTTCGTCGAAGCGGTGGGTTCTAAGCAATTATTCCGACGAGTCACTTCCCGAGGTTTCTGCGGCGTCAATCTGACGGATGTTGTTGACATCCAGTGTTTGACCATCCACGTGGACGCGCACGCGTCGGACATTGGTCTCGGGATTGGTTTCGACCGTCACGCGATCCACAACGCCGGTGACGTTGGCTCCTTCGTCAGACAGACCTCTGACCGACTGGCCGATCAGGTTACTGGCCGTGACGAGCTGTTGGCTGTTCGAGAAATCGGAGAGCGTGTTGGTCAGCTCGTCTGTCGCCCCGATCTCGCGGATCAGGCCGATCTGCTGCATCATCTCCGAGTTTTCCATCGGATTGAGAGGATCTTGGTTTTGTAGTTCCTCGATCAGCAGATTGAGAAAGTCACTGGTCCCCAATTGGTTGTAAGCCTCGTCCGCATTTCCAACCTGGCCTGCTTGCTCGGCTGCCGTGAAGTTGGCGATGGCTGAGGTGGAGTCGGTTTGACCGGCAGCAGACATGGCGTGAAACTCGTCGAGAGGAACAAAAGACCCATCCGGTTTAGCTGTACGCTTTTGCAAGGCATGTCGGCAAGATGAATCGAGCCACCAAAGTCGAATGCCACACCCAGTCGATTCTTCACCAAGCGTCGATTCTTTCCCAAGCACCGCGGACGACGACGCGAAATCGAAGCGGCGAACCTTTTGGCAATTCCAGATGTTCCAGGCCATGAGCACATCATCACGTCCGACAAACGGGGGGACGGAAACGGACAGCATCGACTGGGGCTACCACACCATCCGTGGTGCATTGGCTTTGGTCGCGCTCTGGTTACTGTTGATGCCTTGGACCACCTCGATCGCGATCACCAGCATGAACCGTTTTCATCTCAAGACGCGATCGTTCTGGCTTTGGGCGGCAATGCAACCCATTCCGTCGATGTACAACTTTGCAAACACGACAGAGGTCCGCAGCCTGCCACCGACTGACGACCTGGTCGGCTTGATCGATCCGCTCGTTCTCAACCCGTTGGGGTTCGACCTGGATCCGCTCGCAGCGTCACCCGCGAATCGACGCAACGAAACCGTCGGTGTCATCGCTCAACGCACGTTGAATCATTTCCCGGCACGTGACATGACGTGGGCAACCGCACGTCACCGCTGGTTGCAAGCCCGGCAGGATCGCTGGTTCATCTTTCGTTCAACGTATCGAGGTCACACGGTGGAAAGCCAGTTTCACCTGCAGCCCGACGAACGCGGCGGCTATCTGGTCCTGGTGATGGACAATGACTCATGAGCCAAACCGCTCTTCGAGGATCAACCGTTGCCAATCTTGACTTGGAAACGGCATCGGATCCGACGTCGCAAACGATTGATCGACCCACCATCGCCTTGCGAATCGTGCAGTTCGGGATGCTCACAGGGTTGGTGTGGAAGTTCGGTTACTTTCGCATCGGTGATCGCGTCTATCATGAAATCCCGTTGTGGCAGGACTTCTTTCCGCTCTGGTTGCAAAATCCGGACGTTCTCCGTTGGTCCTACATCACCGCCTGCGTCGCGACGATGCTCACCGCATGGATCACACAGGGACACTGGAGAACACTTGCGGCAGCGTTGGGTGTGGTATCCACGTCGATACTCTGCCTGCATCAAGGCACCTACAACGACATGACCTTTGTGACGGCGTGGTGGTGCGCTCTGTGGTCTCTCTGGCTCTCGATGCGCATGGATCGCGATGATCCAGATCGATTGATGGAAAAAGCAGCCCATCTGGGCCAGACGATTTTGGCGGTCGTCTTGCTGGGGGGCGCTGCTGGTAAATGGACCGGTGAATACTGGTCGGGCCAGGTTCTCTACGACATTTACTTTGTCGATCGCAACTACTGGTTCTTCAACTTTCTTCGATCCTCGTTGGAAACGGACGACCTTCGCATGGTTGCGACCGGGTACAGTCGGTTCGTCGTGATGACGGAGACGATCGGCAGCATCGTGATCTGGACGCTTCCGCCCCGTTTGGCGGCGCTAGTGGGTGTTTTGGTGTTCTTTTCGATCGCGGCGATGTCCAACTTTTGGCTGTTCTCGGTGCTGAATCCCCTGATCGCGCTGGCCTCGGTCGGATTCCTGGTTCGATCGCAATCAAGATCGTGAGCGTGATCGAACGCGTCGCACGACGCATCTTGGATCGTTGCGTCCTGAGGCCAAGCACCCACCCCATCGATGCGGAGGATCGAATTCGTGTCGACGTTCCGATGCCCAACAAGGGGCCCATGAGCCGCAAGGGGCTCGCCGGCTCCAACGGATTCATCGAGTCCTTCCTGACGCAACATGAAGCCGGCTCAACGATTGACACGACCGTCCTGACGGCACGCGGTCTTTCGGTCGTGACGGGGTCTTACGAAGACGTCTGCCATCACGGTCGATCCCGTTACTTGATCTTGAAGTTTCCGGGAACGGCTGGCAGGGCCGAGCGTTCCAGTCGGTTTCCGGTCAAGCTCTCCACGCTTGACCGAGACTCGACAGACGCGTCGCATCGCGTGCAGGAATGGCCCTTGATAGAGGCACCCTGCGAGATGTGGGCTTGGAATCCTCCCGGCTATGGTCGCTCACCAGGTCGAATGACCCTCGACTCGTTGCAAGACCGAGCGCAGCTCTTCGCGCGGAAAGTGGTGGACGATCGGAGCAGCCCCGACACCCATGTCGTTCTCTGTGGGAATAGCCTGGGCTGCCTGGCGGCGATGGCGTTGGCAACCATGTTCCCGAACGCCAGTCTCATCCTCAAGAACCCGCCCGATCTGGTCCCTGTGATTCTTCGCGTGGCTGACATCTATCGTGGACGCTGGCTCATGAAGCATGTTTGCCAACACTTCCCCCAACAGCTCCAAGCACGTTCGCTGGCTGAAAACTGCCATCAACCAGCCGTGTTTCTGATGTCAGAGCGCGACCGCCTGGTACCACCCGAAATGCAGCGCCAGATTCACGACGCGTACGCGGGTCCGAAATACGTGGTGACACTCGAGGGGCTTGACCACGACTCCTTCCTTGAATCGCGACACGTCCCCCAGGTCCAAGAAGCGATCAGGTGGTGGGAAGATCAGACATCGGTTTGACGCGCTGCCCCGATCGCGTGGAAACAGAGACGATCAATCCACCCATTCCGAGCATCACGGTGGCACCTAGCAACCAGGTCGCGGGTAAGTGGCTCTGGTCATCATAGCCCTCGGCCAGGAACTGGAACTGTTCGTGGTAGCGAGCCACCATTTCCAACATCCCGTTGTGGAGAAAGTGCATCAACATTCCCGGCCAAACACTGCCACTGCGAAGCGCGACCCACCCAAGAACCAATCCAAGGAGCGTTGTGGGCAGGAACCGTTCGATCAAGAGCGTGCTTCCCACCACGACATGGAACGCGCCGAAAAGCAGCGATGTCGTGACGACAACCCGAACACCACTCATCTTGGGACGCAGGGAAGAGAACAGAAAACCGCGGAAGAAGAGCTCTTCGATGATGGCGGGCGCGGCGGCCATGGTGACCAAGAGAAGCAAGGGCGACACCTGCTTCCACTGCTCCAAAACGGATCTTGTTCGTTCGATCTGATCCTCGCTCAGCAAGGCGATTCCCAACTGATCCGCCACCAAAATGGCTTCATGAGCCCACGCCCAGCCACCGAGTGACATGACCGCAGCACCCACAAACGCCCCCATCGACGCGCCTTGCAACCGATAGGTCGTCCAACCACGATGCCGACCGATCCAGGTTGCCAGCAAGGGCAGCATCCCAAAGGTCGCCATGAGCACGAGTGCATTCGCGATCAAGCGCACCGCGATGCTGACCTCAGCACCGGACGCTCGCATCCACGTCATCAGTCCGTTGGTTGCCAGAAACGTGACCGGCACCAGGATGGCCACGACCATGACCGCGGTAACAACACTCGGCTGAGGCGTCGCCTCGTCCGGACGCTTCAACAAGGAAACGATCGATTCATCGCTGGTGCGCGTGACCGCATCGTTTCCAAACAGGCGCGCCGCCATTGCCAACGTCGCACCGGCATAGACGGTCGTGCTTGCCAGTGCAATGACAGCCGGGGCAAGCTGTGCGGTCCCGTTGAGGATGTCGCGTGCAAGCAAAACAATGTTGATCAGTGGCATCACCGCGAGGGGGCCCGCCAAAGTCACGCCGGGCATCAGTGAGAGCATGGCCGGTGCCAACGAAAGAAGCATCACCGGAATCAGGTAGGCCTGAGCTTCCTTGAATGACTTCGCAAAACTGGTGAGCGAAAGCAGCAGGGCAGCGAAGAAACCGCTGAAGACCAACAACAGTCCCAGAATCTGCATGGTGGCCAGCAAGCCGATGGTTTGCTGCCCCTGTGTCATCAACGCGAGCAGGCCGGAGAACTGCAGCGTCACAAACATCGCCAACAGGTTTGCAAGCGCGGTCAGCATGGCAACCGCGACCACCGCGATGTACTTGGCCCACAACAGCCAGGTCCTTGGGATAGGAGATGCCATGAGCGCTTCCATCGTCCCGCGTTCCCGCTCGCCCGCGGTCAGATCAATCGCGGGGTACACCGCACCGGTGATCGTCATCAAGACAAGCACCAGGGGAATGATCGATCCTAATAGCGAGGACGATTGGACCGAACCGACATCAGCCACCGTGATCGTCAGCTCATTGGAACGTGCCAGCACTTGTTCCAAGATCGCCAGACGAAACCAATGCAGCCGCTCGACCAAGATCCGACGCGCTGACTGTGATGCCTGATCGTCTTTGTAGGCCGTCAATCGGATCGACTCGACCCCTCCGTCTCCCATGGACAATTCGGCCGCTAAATCGAGTCCGTTGTCAATCAAGACGTCGACGGGAGAGACACCACCGGTATCCACGACGCGAAACTGCGCGAGCACACCACCGCTGGAATTCAGGATCGGTTCCGGGGGACGACTGCGCGGATCCGCCAACAATTGTTCCAGAGCCATGCGTTGGATCGGGTCAGCCACACCGACAACGTAGCCTTCCGCGGGTGCGGATCCCGATGACAACAGGAACCGATTGAGCGCCATGCTGAGCAGCGGGTACACCAACAGCGGCATCAAGACAAGCGTGATGATCGTGCGTCGATCACGAAGTGTCTCTCGCAACTCCTTGCGAGCCAAACGCCCGATGCGCGTCCATGAAAACGTCACGCGGTTCCCCTAGGGGCGAGCGGCATTCCATTCGGTTGTTCGACCTTGGAGCTTTCGATCAGGTCGACAAACATATCCACCAAGTGCTCGCGCCCGGTGATGGCTTGAAGGTCTTCCAGTGTGCCGTGGTACTGCATCTTGCCTTGATGGAGCAGCCCGAAACGATCGCACAAACGCTGGGCTTCGTCGAGGCGGTGCGTACAAACCACCACCGCTTTGTTGAGTTCACGCAGCTGTTCGATGTACCGGAAGATGGTACGCACGCCCACGACATCCAAACCACGTGTCGGTTCATCCAGCAACATCACGGGTGGGTCGTGAATCAGGCCACGGACGAGGGTCACCCGCTGCCTTTGACCTGTGCTGAGAGCACCAGCGCGACGATCCAAGAGCGGGCCAATGTCCATGATGTCGGCCAGTCGCTGGAGAGAGGACTGGGCGTCCGGGGCCGCCATTCCATAGAGGTCCCCGAAATAGAGCAACATCTCACGCACGGTGAGCCAGGGGTAGACTCCGTCGGTGGCCGAGACAAATCCAAGACGGCTCTTGGCGGACGCGGGATCGTTCTGCGTGCGGACACCCGCCACCTCAGTGTGGCCGGAATCCGGCATCAGCAGACCGAGAACAATGCGCATCGTCGTGGTCTTACCGGCGCCATTGGGTCCCAATAATCCAAACACTTCGCCTGGATGAACTTGGAACGAAACGTCCTCAACCGCCCTGACCGTTTGACCGTCCGCAAGGAAGCTCTTGTGCAGGCGTTCGATGATCAGCATCAAGGAGAATCCGAGGGAACAATTGACGCGAATGGCGTGGGAGGGACGCGGGATCGTGGCCGGACCACGGGCGAGACCCTGAACGCACAGTATTGTGACTGGTCTGTTTACCCCCGGCCATGGCTTGCGGCTCGACTCGGCGGTCGAAAAGCGTCAAAAAGAAACGCGACCATCCTTCTCGCTGATCGCCACCGAATTGACCCTCCCACGCGCAGCGAAGGGAGGGTCGAAATCGAGCCTCAAGCGAGATTTCGGGGAGGGCGCGGGTAGGATGTCCTGTGAACTCGATTGTTTTCTTGCAACTTGCCCTCCCCGGCCACGCTGACGCGGGAGGGTGAAGATGCCTCGGTGTTACCATCTACCAGGATGCAAGCGTCGTGCAGCACGGGTCCCGGGCCTCACTGAGGACGGGCCAGTTCCACACGTCGTGGTGGATCTGTCCGAGGCAGTTGTTCGAAGTTCTCGGGCAGTGGTTCCCCAAAGATCGTGTAGAGTTCTTTCAGGCTTGAAAGAAGGCCGAAGTAAGCCCCTTCATCGCCTGGCCGCGGCTCGGCAAAGTCCAAACCGTTCCGGGTCATCCAGGCAATCAGGGTGGCCGCATCACGGCCGTCCTGGACCGGATCAAACTGCTGACCACGACCGAGCGCCTCGATCGTGCCTCGTTCACGCACTTGAGCGATTGAATGCTTGAGGTGCGCCAAGTGATCTTCCACTTTGAGCAGCTCACCCACCTGTGCCCCAGGCAACCCCGTCCAGGGCAGACGATGCACCGAGTAAAACTGCTGCGTCAGCTGCAAGAAACTCTGCTCCAGTTCGGCAATGGCTTCGATGGGAAGCTGCGGGTTGCCTTGGGACAGCCCGATCAGTTGATCTCGCCTGGCTTCCAGATCGGCAATCGCGCCGCGAAACACAGGTTCACGAAGCAGCGGCGGCCACCAGTCCAACGACAGAGGATAGGGCTCGCTGAGCCGGAATTCGATCTGCTTGCCATCGTTCATCTTCGTGGCGACGCGAATGGCGTCGAGCATCTCCGGGGTCAGATCCCATCGCGTGTGGCTGGGATGGCTCGCAAAGTACTCGTCCAGACCCAATCCATAACCAATGGGCGTGCCGGAAAAACGGTCCAGCAGAAAATTCATCGCAGCGTCGGGCTTGCCAACGTAGCGGGGCTCATCAAAGAGTGTCTTGAGTTGTCGCATCCGCGCGTTTTGGCGGATGCGTAGGCGTTGATCCTTCATCTGCTCGTAACGATCCAGAACGCGCATGCGTCCTTTCAGGTTTTCTTCGCGACGTTCGAAGTACGTCGTCACATGCTTCTTCCAGTTGTCGAGCTCTTGATCCACGGCAACGGCCAGTTCGATCCGGGCTTCTCCAAACGAGCGATTCCATCCTGAGATCCCGTGCAGCAGCGCTGCTTGGGCGCGCATCTTGTCGTTGAGCGAATACCTCTTGGTGGCATCAATGTCCGCTTCCGCCAACAACTGATCAATGCCATCCTTCGGTCCACCCTCGACGACCATGATCGACGCTGGGCCGTTCGGTTCCGGCTCACCTTGGAACGTGCCAAGATCCACCGTCACCGGAACACCATCGGGGAGCGGCTGAATGACAACGGTGTAGTCGGTGTCGGGCCGCAGCGCGGAACCCGGTTCATTGGGCAGCGGCAATCGCAGCTGACTGGTGTCCAGCCGAAGCGGCGGCATGATTAGTTTTTTGCCCACTTTCTCGCGCACGGTCACCTGATAGCCCACGACGGCCGCATCCGCTGGTGCCCAAGTGATCGCTGCGCCGTCGACCGTGCGACGGACCTCCAAATTGGTTTGGGCCGACGCGGTCGAAGCCAGGAGGATCCCGGCAGATCCGATTGCGATCCATGGACGGACGTTCGAAAGCCTCCAAGCTTTCCTTCGCGTGGTTGGGATGGCTGACTGGAACATGGCAAGGAATCGTTTGCGGTGATAGTAGGGAGCTGAACGTGCACTGGAACGGGAGCGAAACGCAGGTGGCAAGTGCTTCATCAATCGTTGCGTTTCAGTTTTGGTGTGGTAGCGAAAGTCGCCAAGACTTTCGGCAAATCATGAGCCTGGCCGAAACGCTTGGCGAGTTCCGCTACCTGACCGTCGAAGGTGGATGAAGCACTAGGTGGCATCGGAGGGCCCTAGGAGTTTCTTCATTTCTGCCAAGACGTGGACGGAGAGCATGTCGAAGAAAATCGCATCGGACGCGGTTTGCGTTCCCTGAATTTCAGGCTGAACCGCGGGCAACTCCGCGAACAGTCCTGATACATGGCCAGAACGGTCGATAACCGGACAACCTTCCCAAGTAAATCCCTCCACCGCGTTTCGATCGACCTGCGTATGCCAGAGCTGTCCCATTTGCTCAGTGACCTTTCCGAGCAAACTAAACGGCTCGACATTCCGTTCCTGATAGCCATCGGGCTGTCCAGGCTGAACCAAGGGGTCGTCGGCGTCAAAGACGGGGCCGGAGAGCTTCATCTCGCGTCGTGGAATGATTCGCTCGGTGCTTGGCCGAAAAAGATCCGCACGGGCCACGACGCCTTTCAAGTCAGTCGCCACCACGATCGCACCCACATTGTAAACGCGCTTGAGATCCCGCGCGATCACCACGGCCTCCACCAACTTCTTGAATTCGGGTTCGTCGCGCGCCGCTGGATTCTGATCCCGCATGCCACGAATCGATGCGATGCCGCTGGCATAACGCTCCACATTGGGTTGTCGCGCCGGATGCAACTTCATGCCTTGGATTGGAAACCGCTGCCCGCTTTCCGGATGCCAGATCTCCAGAACCGAACCGTCGTCCTGGATCTGCAGGTTCTCAATGACCTTGCCACTGGTGATCAAGTGACGCGCATCGATCGCGAGCGCAGAACCAATACGAAAGCGGTCTTCTTGCCGGCTGACCGTCACCCAGTAAGTTTGATTGCGGATCGCGTCGGACCTCTGCTCGGGTGTCAAAGACTCAACCGAAGCGGGCGCCGCTGCTATCGATGAAGGCACAACGGATGTTCCGCTGGCTTCTAGGATGGGTTCGCCAGTCGCGACATTTGCTGTGGCCCGATCGTTGGCGGATTCCGTCCATGCCTGTTGTTCCGTCGGGCTGGACTCCTTTTCAGCCATGAGACGCATGCCGCCCGTGACCAACGCGATCAACACCAGCAAACCCAAACCAGCAAGGGAAACCACCGTGATGATGCGTGGGACCAAGGGAAACGTCTTGAAGCGATCCAGCATCACGTGGGGGAAGGTGCTTGGGCCACGCTTGGTGATCGTGTCCTGGGACAGTCTCGACCCCCGGGATGGCACTGGTGAGGTGTGACCACTCCCGGCGCTGTCCGCTTGCTGAAGCAGTTGCTCCAACATGATGGGCTTTTCACCAAATTGAATGACCTGTCCGGATTCGATTCGGGATGCGTTGATGCGCACCCCGGGCTGCCCGATCCAAGTGCCATTCGTGCTGCGGAGATCCTGGACCATCCACAACCCGTTGGGATCTCGCAACAACAAAGCGTGGTAAGACGACACGCTATCATGGTCCAACACGACATGATTGGATGCGTGACGTCCCACGCGGATCACCTGTTGAGCAAGCTTCTCAAACGGCCAGGGAACGGGCACTTGCTGTGACATTCGGACCACCGCGCCCGGTGCCAAGGCTGTCCGGGTGACAACCCGCTCGTTTCCAACGAACGTCCCGTTGCGGCTGGCCAGGTCTTCCACAAAGTACCCTTTGCCGTCGAACAGCAACCGACAATGGCGCCGTGACACCGATGCTTCATCGATCCACAGATCACACTGCGGGTCGCTACCGATCGTCCAAGAGCCTACGGCCATGGCTGCTTTGCGCTTTGGTTTCAGTGACGCGGAGGGACAGGAACCCGTCTGATTCGTGGGGCGATGCGCTACTATAAGAGGAGATGCGTGAGTGACGGCCGACGCGCCTGGCGCTCCGGGGGATTCGATATCCGCCATGACAAGCCCGCGTAGATGGTATCGAGGAACTTCGAAAGAGACCATCGTTTTTATGTCCAAGGGCGTCTCCAAGCGGACACCCGATTCGGCGAATGACGAAACAAGCTCACAATCCCCGCAGATTGACGTGGGTTTTCTCGGTTTGTGGTCCACGCTAGCCTTGGCCATGTGACAGTCCGTTCACCCTCCCGTCTGGCGACGCGACGGGACGGCGTTCCCATCACCATCCACCCCTCGATTCGACCGCAAGCCATGATTGCTTCGATCATCCTTCAATCTGCCGCGCTTTCCCTGGGCTATTCCGAGCGGCTCTTAAAGGACATCGCCCCAGAAACCGCGGCTCAGATGCCCCAGGTCGACGGGAAAGCGATTCAGGCAAATCACCCCACGTTCATCTTCGGGCACCTCAGCCTTTACCCGAGCCGCATCGTGGTCGACCTGGGCGGTGATGCGACGCCGATCCAGCCCACGGACGCCTACCAAACCCACTTTTCGCCCCAGGCGACGTGTCAAGATGATCCCAATGGGAACGTTTATCCGACGCTGGATGAAGTGACTTCGCGCTATTTCGCGGCCATGAAGCTGGCGATCGCCGCCATCGAGGCGGCCGAGGATTCGGCGTTCGCAGTCGAGAATCCAAACGAACGAATGCGAGCTAAGTTTGCGACCAAAGGTAGCATGCACAATTTTTATTTGGGCGGTCATGTGATGATTCACATGGGTCAGCTCAGCACATGGCGGCGCGTCATGGGCCTTGGACCGGCCTAGCTTGCCTCGTTGACTCGCAATTCCGAGTGCCCATTCCACACAGCTCAAGTGTTCTCCGATGCTTCCGATCTCACCCACCTACCTGCTCTATTACCTGCCGTTGATCGTCGCGATCTCCGTTGTGTTCGGTGCCACACGGCATGAACAGACCAGCGAGATCATTCGGCACGCATTGCACACGGGCCGCTGGATCACGGGATTCATGGCGATCATCTTTGCGGCGCTTTTTGTTCTGGATTGGTTGATCTGAACCGATGCGGATTCTCACACTTGGGGGAGGCACCGTGGGGCGTTGGCTGGCAGATATGCTGTGCCGTCAACGCCATAGCGTCACGCTGATCGACAGTGACCCCGAAATCGTGCGCGCGATCAACAGTGAGTTGGACGTCCGCGCGATCGAGGGAAATGCCGCCCAAAGCACGGTTCTCTTTTCCGCCGACGTGCTTTCAGCCGATCTGTGTCTTGCGGTGACAGGCAACGACGAAGTCAACATCATCGCTGCCAGCATGGCCAAAGCCCTGGGAGCGCGTCGTTCGATCGCGCGCGTCTACGCACCCGCATTTCGGGATCTCTGCACGTTCGATTACCAAAGTCACTTTGGCATCGACAGTCTCCTATCGCTCGAACAACTTTCTGCGTCGGAGATTGCCCGAGCCATTCGAAATCCAGATTCCATTCCCCTGGAACACTTCGCACGCGGTCAACTGGAAGTCTTTGAGATCGACGTCGCGGAAGGATCCGTGGCGGAGGGAAAACGTTTGATGGAGCTGAAGCTGCCCAAGGGTGTTCGCATCGGATCCATCTCGCGCGAAGACCGCATTTGGATCGCCAGTGGAGCTGACGAGCTGCACGCGGGCGACCGAGTCAGCCTGATCGGAATGCCGGATGCCGTCAGCGAATCGCGTGTGACCATCGGGGGTCCCACTCGGCGGAGATCTCAGAAGAAGGTGATGATCGCCGGCGGCGGTGAAACCGGCTACCACTTGGCCGCGTTATTGGGCCATGAAGACTTTCGCGTCACCCTCTTGGAACGCGATCGCCATCGAAGCGAACAACTCGCCAAGCTGTTGCCCAACACCAATGTGGTTCGTGCCAATGCCAATCGCCGAAGCGTTTTGGAGGACGAAGGTGGGGGGACCGTCGACTATTTCGTCGGCTGCACCGGAATCGATGAAAGTAACATCATGGCGGGCGTGGAAGCGCGGGAATTGGGCGCATCCCGTGTCATGTGTGTTGTTGGCAGGCCCGACTACGCAAACGTGGTGGGCAAACTGGGCATCGATTTGGCCGTCAGCGAACGCGACGTCATGGCTCGGCAGATCCTGGGCTTCCTCAATGAGGGCGCCGTCATCAGCCGCAGCGAGTTGCCCGCAGGTTCCATCGGCGTCTACGAGTTGGAGATCTTGGCGGATTCCGCCGTCACCAAGGCTTCGCTCGCGAACCTGCCTTTAGCCGGGCGTTGTTTGATTTCTGCCATTCAACGCGACGGATTTGTCCACGTGCCAACCGCCGATGACGTCTTGCGGACCGGTGACATCATCGTGGCGTTGATTGACCAAGGCGATGCCGATGAGGTCCTGACGCTTTTTCACGCCGATGGTTAGCGACGACAACGCTGCATCCAAACTGACTCGCGTCTGGGCGGACGTGGGTGGCACGTTCACCGATGTGATCGTCGCCAGTGGATCAACCCTATCTCGCGAATCCGATTGCCGCGCCATCAAGGTCCTCAGCAGTGGGACCGTCACGGCGCGCTGCATAGAGATCGCAGAGGAGGATGGGCAAATTCTGATCACGGTCGCCTTGCCCATTGCATTTGCGTGGGCCGCGTTTTGGGTGGGTGCTCGTGTCCGATGCGAAGACGCGGAGCATGGAACAAGGGTGCTTGGAAGCATTACGGGCAGTGAATCATTGAACCTTGGCGAAGACGAACATCACGTTCGGTTGCGTGTGGAATCTCCGGTGCCAGCGAATGTTCGCGGACTTTTCATCGACCGAGTCATTCTGGATCCTGAGATCGAAGCACCGGTCCTAGGTACACGCTTGCTGTTGGGAGTGCCGTTGCGCGATGCCCTGCCTTCCTTGGATGTGCGTTTGGGAACCACTCGGGGCACCAACGCGTTGCTGACGCGCGGGGGTGCTCGGGTGGCTTTGTTGGTCACCGAGGGCTTCGGCGACGTGCTCAGAATCGGGAATCAAGACCGCCCCGAGCTGTTTGCCCTCACAATTCGGAAACCCGTGCCCCTGACCGAAGAGGTCATGGAAATTCGCGAACGATTGGATGCGGATGGCCGCCCGATCCTTGCGCTAGACGAGGAGCAGCTGCAACAGGTTCTCGCTGACCTAAGGGGCGATCAAGGTCGGCGTGATGCGTCCCCCGAAGTCATCGTGGTTTGCTTGCTGCACGCGTCCAAGAACCCCACGCACGAACAGCGGGTCGTCGAAGCTGCCAAGCGAGCCGGATTTCAACACGTCATCGCATCTTCGGACGTCGCGCCCCTTCCACGGTTCGTTCCGCGATGCCAAACAGCTGTCTTGGATGGATACCTCCAGCCCATCCTGGATGCCTACACACGTCGCGTCGAAGAACAGTTCACTGGGAATGAACCGGTCACTGGAAATGACACGTCAAGTGTCGCGTCGACCTCCATCCACTGGATGACCAGCAGCGGCAATCTGGCCCCAAGAGAACGCTTTCGAGGTTCCAGCAGCGTCCTGTCAGGACCGGCTGGCGGGGTGGTGGGACTTGGCAAGATCGCAGAGAGCATGGGCGTGCCACGTGCGATTGGCTTGGACATGGGCGGGACCAGTACCGACGTTGCTCGGTATGACCAGCGCGTCGGACGACGCTTCGAAACCAACATCGGCGGCGTGCAAATCCTCGCTCCGATGATGGATATCCACACGGTGGCTGCCGGCGGCGGTTCGATCTGTGACGTTCGCGAGGGACGTCTCACCGTTGGGCCCGAGAGCGCCGGCGCGGAACCGGGACCCGCTTGCTACGGCCGCGGCGGCCCGCTGACAATCACGGACGTCAACTTGATCCTAGGCCGGCTACCCACCGAGCGTTTTCCGATTCCACTGGACAGAGAAGCTGCCGAGCGTGCTTTGGAAGGCGTTCTCGCGCGACTTCCGAGTGCAGTCAGATTATCCCGCGAGCAGTTGGCGGAGGGGTTTCTCAAGATCGCTATCACCGAGATGGCGGAGGCCGTCCGGACGGTCACGACCGCCGGCGGACACGACCCTCGCACGATGACGCTGGTCGGTTTTGGGGGCGCCGCAGGCGGTCACCTTTGTCGGGTTGCCGATGAGTTGGGCATTCGTGAAGTGGTGGATCACCCACTTTCAGGTCTTCTCTCCGCTTATGGGATTGGCAATGCCGATCTTGGCACGATCGCAACAGAATCCTTCGAACGAACCCTTGGTGCTCCCGCAAAGCGGACTTTGGAATCGATCCATGTGGCCGAGATCCGGGATGGCGTTTCGAATTTATGCGCGCGCAACCATGCCGATCTGGAAACATCGCATGACGCCGGTGATTCGGAGTCCTTGCGTTTCAAAGATCACCTGGAGCTGGACCTGCGATACCGAGGCACACAGTCCAGCCTGAGTATGGAAGTCGAGCCCATCGCCACCCTCTTGGACCGGTTTGAAGCCGAGCACGAACGGGTGTACGGCTATCAGCGCGAGGACATGGCCATCGAGAGCGTGGCGCTTCGTTGCGAATCATGGGTGAGCACCGATGACACGCACCGGACCGTCTCGACGAGTGCGCAACATGGACGTCCCATGCCGGGTCAAGTCTTGTCGGGCCCCTGCGTGATCGGCGGCGATCACAGCGTCTTGGTCATCGAACCGGGATGGCAAGGCGTCGTCCGTCACGACGGCCTGATCCACCTCACAAAAAAGGGGTCAGGCCTCTTTTCTGCGCCCGAGAACGATGTGGTGGCCATGGAAGTGGCGGCACGGCGGGTTCAAGGCATCGCGGAGGCCATGGGTGAAACGATTTGCCGCACCAGCGTCAGCGTGAACGTGAAGGAGCGGCGTGACTTTTCCTGTGCGGTTTTCTTGGGCGATGGTGCCTTGGTCGCCAATGCCCCTCATGTGCCGGTCCACTTGGGCGCGATGGGACACGTTGTCAAACACCTGCTGGTTTCACACGCAGTGGACGGCGATGACCCGATGCAGCCGGGGGACCTGTTTGTCAGCAATCATCCCTTTCGTGGCGGATCGCATTTGCCGGACGTGACCGTGGTGACGCCCGTGTTCGTCAACGATGAATCGCGGCGGCCCGACTTCTTCGTGGCCTCTCGTTGCCACCACGCGGAGATTGGCGGCATGACACCTGGCTCGATGTCGCCCGAGGCCACCCGGCTGTCACAGGAAGGAATCTTGATCGACGATTTCCGGTTCTGCCGTGCCGGTGAACGACGGAACACGGAGCTGGCAGCGTTGTTGACAGCCGGTCCCTTTCCGACGCGTAACCTGAGCGACAACTTGGCCGACATTGAGGCGGCGGTTGCGGCCGGCCACCAAGGCGCATCGGCGATTGAAAACCTGGTCCGGGTGTCCAACGAAAACGCGCCGGACGGTCCGCGCTTCACGGACTTAATGCAGCGTTTGCTGCGCGTCGCTGGCGATGCAACCGAGCGTTGGATCCGGGGCTTGGGGTCCGCCACGCGCCGGTTTGACGATCAACTCGATGACGGGACCTCGATCCAGGTCACCTTGATTCCGGATCAGGAAGCCGGTCGACTTGCGATCGATTTCAAAGGCACGGGGGATGTGCATCCGCATGGTTTCAATGCAACGCCCGCAATTGTGTCCTCGGCGATCTTATACTCGCTACGGTGCTGCACTGGGACCAACCTGCCCCTGTGTGACGGCGTCTTGGATCGCATTGACATTCGAATCCCCAACGGGCTATTGAACCCACCGGCCGGTGCCAATTCCGAGGAATGCCCCGCCGTGGTCGCTGGCAACGTGGAGACCAGCAACCGCGTGGTCGACGTGGTGCTGGGCGCATTGGGTGTCGCCGCAGCATCCCAGGGCACGATGAACAACCTGCTCGTGGGCGATGAGGGTTTTGGCTATTACGAGACGATCGGGGGCGGTGCGGGCGCGACAGCGGATGGACCGGGAGCTGATGCCGTGCACACGCACATGACCAACACGCGGATCACGGACCCCGAGGTTTTGGAATCGCGGTTGCCGCTTAGGCTTTGGCGTTTCGCAGTCCGTGACGCCAGCGGTGGCGAGGCCCGACATCGAGGCGGGCATGGGATGATCCGTGAGATCGAGTTCCTCAAAGACCTGTCGGTTTCGATGATCACATCACGGCGCGAGACCTCTCCCTACGGCATGAACGGCGGCAGTGCAGGATCACCAGGACGACAGGAACTGTGGAGTGGCGGCAAATGGGAAAAGTTGCCGACCTCCTTCACGCGCGCCGTACAATCAGGTTGGCGTCTGCGAATTCAAACGCCAGGTGGAGGCGGCTGGGGAAGTTAACCAATAGGGGATGTGCAATGGGATCCACCGGGTTTACTAAGGCTGACATGGTGCTCGTTTTGGCATGTGTCGTCATCCTGTTGGCTCTCTTGATGCCAGCGGTAACAGAGTCCCGAGGGCCTGCGCGGCGCAATCAGTGCTCAACCCAAGTCAAGAACTTGGCACTTGGAGCAATACAGCATGAAGTCGCCCGTGGTGTGATGCCGGGCTACCTCATGAACTTCGGTCACCACAGCCCAAGCACGGCGATGCAATCGGTGCGTGATTCGGCTCAAGTGAGATCTGATCAGCATCGCAAGATCGGAACTTGGGCCGTGGCCTTGCTTCCGTGGCTCGATGCGCAACCGACGTACGAGCATTGGACCGATGAGAAGTATCCCGTCGTGATCTTCGACGGTGGTCTCGTGTATCACGAATTCGCCGCCCCAAACCTGGCGATCATGCAGTGTCCAAGCGATCCATCCAGTGATTCTGAGACCGTGGCGAAGAACAGCTATATCGCCAACGTTGGGATGAGTTACCGCAACGCAAAGGGCGATTCGCCGTATACGATTCTGACCGAAGACGGAATGGAAAAGGCGGTCAACTTCGCGAACAGCATGCGGATCGCAAACGGTGTTTTTCACAATCAAGTGGAAACGAGGCTTCCAAACGGAACGCCGGCCTGGGCCGGACCCGCCGTTCGTTTGGATGACTTCAAAGATGGCCAGGGAAACACGCTATTGTTCTCCGAGAACCTCCAGGCAGGTCCTTGGCACCAGATTGGTTTTGCGGAGGCGGAAGGCTTGCTCAAGGTCGATGACAAGCCTTGGGTGTTTCCAGCCGAAGCCCCCTTCCGGCAAGGGATGGTTTGGCACTGGGAAGACGACCAGCATGAATCCTCACCCTCGGTCAATGCCTTGCACCGGATCAACGGTGGCAATCCCTTCCACGATGTGATGACGCCAAGCAACGCCCAGTCACTTGCCCGACCGTCCTCGGCACACGTGGAGGGCGTCAACGCAGGCATGGCGGATGGTGGAACACGCTTCATCACGGAAACGATCGATTACCGGGTGTACCAAGCCTTGCTGACGCCAAACGGTACGAAGTCCGATGTTCCGTACCCCGAATACGTCCTCGCCCCAGATGCACTGTGATCCCCAGATACGGGGCACGCACGGGTTCTTCGGATTGATTCGACGCGATCGTTGGGTACGCTGCCTCGCCAAGGAGCCGACGGGCGAGTTACGATGGAGCTCAGCCGCAACCTGGCATTCCAAGCTGACGTAACTTGTTAGCGAGTTTCCTTGAGACCGTTGCAACCCGATTCTGCCGATGCCTCGAAGTCGACTGGGACCGCTTGCTTTGGAATCGCCCCTGGGGCGAGGCGTTTCGACGATGCAAGCACGCGTCTGGCGGGCGATTCATGTTTCCGAACAGAAGTCAGTGGCCGTCACAGTCTTCACCATTCCCTTCGGCGGGACCATCGAGTCACGAGCCGAGCTGGTCGACGAATGGGAACATCTGAAACGGCTTGACCACTCTGCGATCGCAAAGTGCTACGGAGGCGGGTTCGAAGAAGCGGACGCGTACCTGGCTCATGAGCTGGTGGAAGGGCCCACCCTGGCGGATCAGATCGCGGATCGCGGGCGCCTGCCATGGGAGCAGGTGTTGGACCTGTCCGAGCCTTTGATTGATGCCTTGGCCTACCTGCACGACCGGGGACTGGTTCACGGACGGCTCACGCCGGAGAAGGTCATCATCGCGGGCTTAAGCCCCGTGCTCGTCGATGTGCGTTATGAAAATGGAGATGCGCCGTTTCGGAGTGGACCTTACCATCGCAGCGGACCGCCGACGGACTATGAACTTTCGCGAAGGCCACCCGAAGCACCGGGTCCCCATGATTCGGTCAACGTCCAATCGGATCTCTACCAGTTTGGCTGCGTGCTCTATGAGGCCCTCACGGGAAGCCCCCCGATCACCGGATCCAGCACCCAGGAGTTAAGCAGTAACCTTCGATTTCAATCGCCCGTCTCCGTCGCGTCAGCTGTCCTGGAAGTGCCAGTGTGGATGGATAAGCTGGTCATGCAACTCTTGCAAAAGGAGCCGACACGTCGTCCCCCAACTGCGGCTGCCGTCAAATTGCAGTTGGCTGAGGTGCGCCGCCGGGCAATGTCACGCAGCGGCGTTGCCGAACATGCTTCCGCAGGTTTCAGCCCACTGACGGTTGCCGACGAAGGCGAGCGCAATGAGGCGCGTTCGTTGCTAGGCAAAGCACTGCTGGAAGAAGAAGCTTCCGAAGCAAGCGATCACACGCCCTGGCATGACCAAGCTTGGGTGCTACTGCCAGTCCTTGGATTGCTTGTCGGCGTTTTGGTGTGGTTCGCTTGGCCCTTGAACGAAGCGGCCTTGCGTGAGCGAGCAGAAGGCTTATTGGCGGAGGAAACACGCTCCGCGTTGTCTCAAGCGCGCATCAGCTACCTAGAACCCATGTTACGAAGGTTTCCCGACGGAGCGCATGCCACCTGGGCGTCCGAGCAAGTTGACCGTGTTCGCATGATCGAAGCGGAACACGCCCTGACGGTCAAACTCAATCGCAACCTGCCACTCAAGAACGAAGCCGAGCGTCTCTGCGCGGAGGCGATGCGGTACGAGACCTTTGGCGACAATGCGACCGCCGTGGACAAGTATCAAAGCATGATCACCTTGCTCGGCGAGCAGGAAGAGTACGGTCCTCTTGTCAACTTGGCTCGCAACAAGGTGGCGCGAATCGGATTTGCGGACGATCGAGAACCATCCGAGGCGTCACGAATTTTGGCCGAGCGACTGGATGAAGCCGACCACTTGTTCGCGGATGGACGCACCATCGCCGCTCGCAAGATTTGGTACAGCATCGTCGATCTCTATGGGGCAAACGCGGCGGTCGAACCATTGGTGCGAACCGCGCAAGACCGCCTTGCAGAGACGTCTGCTGCGGCCACACTCGATCGGCGAGCCAGCCCGTGAGTGAGGGCGCGATGAGGGTACCGTGGTACTATGAGGCCGGGGAGGGCCAGTCGCTAGAAAACCGCCGCGTTCACGAAGTGTCGTACCGGTGCCCTCCCCGAAATCTCGCTTGAGGCTCGATTTCGACCCTCCCTTCGCTGCGCGTGGGAGGGTGAATTGGGTAGTGAGAAGTGTCGCCTTTTTTGTTTGCTGACTCCCTTACCCACTTGTACCGTGTCAGAGCCGATTCGTAGTGTCGTCATCACTCCCGGCAACACGCCCGTCTCCTCACAAGACGGTTCGTCGGAGGGCGCTGCGAACGTCCCAACGGAGACTTACTCCCGCGCCATGGTACTGGTGATTTTGTTCTTGGTGACCGGCGTGTTGGGAATCGGTTTGCTTCGGCGCTGCCCAAGCATGTCGCACCTCGAGCGGTGGTTTTGGACGCTTGTTGTGACGGCCTACACGGCAGCCTTGATTGGTTTGGCGATCCTGATTGTCCGCGCCAGCCTGACGTGGGGTGGTTGATGATCGCGTTAAAAGGATCATCCGTTCGCGATCATCCCAATCCAGCATCGCAGCGATACCAATGATCGAAGCCTGGGCCTATCGGTACCAACTGGACTACGTGGCTTTTGTCGTCGTCGTGGGAGTTGGTCTGCTTTGGGTTCGTCGTCGGATTCATGGCCGAGCGGCAGGTTTGATCGCAGGGTCCATCTTCGCGTCATCCGACGCGAGCAAACCTGCCGCTCGGCCATGAATCCGATGACGAACCCAAAGGAGTCCAATTCCCACGACGACGACAAAAGCCACGTAGTCCAGTTGATACCGATAGACCCAGGCGTCGATCATTGGT